>NZ_JBEZLL010000003.1:0-439370 GCF_040652135.1 Streptomyces sp. NPDC048295 | reverse complement strand
CAGACCCGCGCGGGGCGGGGCGCCGGCCCCCGGCGCCGGCCCCCGGGGGGGGCCCGGGCCCGCCCGGCGGGCCGCCCTGGCAGAATCCGCTCCGTGAGACCTGACCTGACACAACTGCGGGACCTGGTCGAGGATTCACCGGGGTTCGGCCGCAGGCACGCCACCGCCGTACCGGAGGCGCTGATCCGCGAGGCCGAGGCCCGGGTCGGCCCGCTGCCGCCGTCGTACCGGTGGTGGCTGGCCGAGTACGGCCACGGGCGGGCCGGGGACGCGGACATCGCGACGGTGTGGCCGGGCGGATCCGAGGACGGCACGGCCGGGTCCGAGGACGATCCGTACGAGGCCGTCACCGCCGGGTGGCGGCTGAACGGCGACCGGCTCTGCTTCGCCGTCGAGCCGGACTGCGGCGACGAGTACCGCTTCGTCCTCGACGGGGCCGGGGAGGCCGGGGGCGGGGAGTACCCGGTGGTCCGGCGCGACGGCACGGACGGCTGCGAGTACCCGGTGGCGGAGTCCTTCGCCGGCTTCCTGGCCGTCCGGGCCTCGCAGCTGCGCGGACTGCGGGACGGGCCCAATCCCGCGGTCGCCCGGCTCTGGCGGTCGACGCCGGGCGTGCTGCTCGGCAACGGCGTCCATGTCTACGGTCCGCACCTCGTCCAGGAACGCAACGAGACCTTCGAGGTGGCCCGGTACGCGCCCGGCTGGGTGCTGGTCGGCGACGACAGCGGGGGCGACGGCTTCTTCATGCGCCACCACGGCCGCGACCGCGTCTCCGTCCACCGGCTCGGCCTGGGCGCGATCGGCGGGGACGTGGCGGCGGCCGGGGAACGGGTGACGGACGACCTGCTCGGCTGGCTGCGCGCGGGCGGGGCGTCCTGAGCCGCGGCCGGCCCGGGAGTCCCTAGAGGATGACGTGCGGCAGGAAGCGGGCGTACTCGTCCGTGACCGGGCCGTGCGACTCACGGATGCCGAGGCCGGCCGCCTCGTCCTCGACGACCCACGCGCCCAGCACCGCACGGTTGCCGTCGAAGTCCGGCAGCGGTGCCAGTTCCTGGTAGCAGCACGGCTCGTCCCGCGGCACCGCCGGGCTTCCCGGCCCGTGGATCGTGACCCCGGCCCCCTCGCGGCCGAGCAGCGGCTTGGCGGCCCAGCCGGCCGACGCCGCGAGTCCGCGGGGGCCGTCGAGGTAGGAGGCGAGCAGGTTCGGGTGGCCCGGGTAGAGCTCCCAGAGGATCGCCAGCAGTGCCTTGTTGGACAGCAGCATCTTCCAGGCGGGCTCGATCCAGCAGGTCGTCCCCGTACCGCCGCCGTTGTCGAGGGTGTCCAGCACCTGCGGGCCGAACCGGTCGGTCGCCAGCCACTCCCACGGGTACAGCTTGAAGCAGCTGCGGATGAAGCGGAGCCGCTCGTCGACGAACCGCCCGCTCAGCCGGTCCCAGCCGATCCGCTCGACGGAGAGCGCCTCCGTCTCGATGCCGGCCTGCGCGGCGGTCTCCCGCAGATAGGCGACCGTCATCAGGTCCTCGCCCAGTTCGTCCCCGTCGGAGTGCGCGAAGTGCAGCGGCCCCGGCGGCAGCAGGGCGCCCTGCCGCCTCCACGCCGCGACGAGCCGTTCGTGCAGGGAGTTCCACTGGTCGGCGCCCGGGAAGCGGTCCTCCATCCAGAACCACTGGACGCTCGCGGCCTCCACCAGGGAGGTGGGGGTGTCCGCGTTGTACTCCAGCATCTTCGCCGGACCGGTGCCGTCGTAGCACAGGTCGAACCTGCCGTAGAGCGAGGGCAGTTCGTCACGGCGCCGCCAGGACTGGGCGATCAGCGAGGCCAGCCGCCGGTCGGTGACGCCGAGTTCGGCGAAGCGGTCCCGCTCCACGATGTGCGCGGCCGCGGCCAGGCACATGGTGTGCAGTTCCTCGACGACGTCCTCCAGCGCCTCGACCTCGGACAGCGAGAAGACGTAGTAGGCGCTCTCGTCCCAGTAGGGGCGGAGCGATCCGTCCGGGTAACGGGTGAGCGGGAAGACGATCCCCTGTTCCTCCACCGTCTGCTGCCAGCCCTCGCGCGGCTGTACGGTGCGGCGTTCCACGCGGGTCAGCCGCCGCCGGTGCCCGAGCAGCCGAAGCCGCCGCGCTCGACGGCCGACTTGTCGAAGCTGCCGCCCTGCACCTTGCCGTTCTTGCTGCTGCCGCCGTAGTAGTACGACCCCTTGCCGTCGCTCCGCTTGCACTCGTAGCTCGGCAGTCTGTCCTGGGTCACCGGGTCGACGCACCGCTTGTCCGGCTCCGAACCGCAGGAGGTGATCATCGCCGCGAGCACCCCCATGCCACCGAGCACCACGGTGCTCGACCTCAGTCTGCGTGTGGCCATGCTTCCGTCTCCCCCGCCGTACGAATCAAGCCAGTGTGGCTGTTCGTCAGATTAAAGGGCCGCCGGGTACGGCAGGAAGCGGGGCACCGAACCTCCCCGAAGTAGAGTCCCCCTGTGCTCCTGGGAATGATCTGCGCGCTCGGCGCCGCCGTCTGTTTCGGTACGGCCTCGGTCCTCCAGGCCGTCGCCGCGCGGGCCGCCGCCGAGCCGGGGTCGGACGCCGGGGTCGATCCGGCGCTGCTGCTGCGCGCCCTGCGCCAGTGGCGCTACCTCGCCGGACTCGCCCTGGACGGCTGCGGTTTCGTCCTCCAGATCGTCGCCCTCCGTTCGCTGCCGATCTACGCGGTGGGCGCCGCGCTGGCCGCGAGTCTCGCGGTGACGGCGGTGGTCGCCGCCCGGCTGCTGAAGGTGCGGCTGAGCCCCGTCGAGTGGGGCGCGGTCGGTGTCGTCTGCGCCGGTCTCGCCATGCTGGGGCTCTCCTCCGGCGGCGAGGGCCACGAGGCCGGTTCGGCGGCCCTGGGCTGGTGGATGCTGGGGATCGCGCTCGGAGTCCTGCTGATCGGCGCGGCGGCCGGGCGCCTCCCGGAGCGCCCGCGGGCGCTGGTGCTGGGGCTCGGCGCGGGCTGCGGCTTCGGGGTGGTGGAGGTCACGGTCCGGCTGATCGACGACGTGACCCCGTCGGCGCTGCTCACCAACCCCGCGGCTTACGCGCTGCTGCTGGGCGGCGGTTCGGCGTTCCTGCTGCTCACCTCGGCCCTGCAGCGCGGTTCGGTGACCACGGCGACGGCCGGCATGGTGATCGGCGAGACGATCGGCCCCGCGCTGGTGGGCGTCGTCTGGCTCGGGGACCGCACCCGTGAGGGCCTGGAGTGGCTGGCGGTCGCCGGTTTCGTGGTCGCGGTGGCGGGCGCGCTGGCCCTGGCCCGGTTCGGCGAGGCCCCGGCGGACACCCCGGGTCCGGACAGGGCCCAGTTCTAGGGCAGCACCCGGCAGAGCGCGTCCAGCGCACCCGCCCAGGCGCTGTCGGTGGGTGTTCCGTAGCCGATGACCAGCGCGTCGCGGCCCGGTGCCGCGTCCGGGTGCCGGAAGCGCGAGATGCCCTCCACCGCCAGCCCCTGCCACGCCGCCGCCCGGAGCACCGACGCCTCGCTGCCCTCCGGCAGTTCGAGCACGGCGTGCAGCCCGGCCGCCATCCCGCTGATCCGGACGTCGGGGGCCCGCTCCGCCAGTGCCGCGACGAGCTGGTCACGGCGGTGCCGGTAGCGCAGCCGCATCGACCGCACATGACGGTCGTACGCACCCGACCCGATGAACTCCGCGAGCGTCAGCTGGTCCAGCGCGCTCGACGACCAGTCGCTCACCCCCTTGGCCTCGGCCACCTCCCCCACCAGCGACTCCGGCAGCACCATCCATCCCAGCCGCAGCCCGGGCGCCAGCGACTTGCTCGTCGTCCCCAGGTGCACCACGCGTTCGGGGTCCAGGCCCTGGAGCGCGCCGACCGGCTGCCGGTCGTAACGGAACTCGCCGTCGTAGTCGTCCTCCAGGATCAGCCCGCCCGTGCCGCGCGCCCAGTCCACGGCAGCGGCCCGCCGGTCGGGGTGGAGCGGCACCCCCGTGGGGAACTGGTGGGCGGGCGTCATCAGGACCGCGCCCACGCCCCGCATCCCGGCCAGCTCGCCGGTCCTCGCCCCGAGCCCGTCGACCGGCAGACAGGGCAGCCGCAGCCCGGCGTCCGAGAGCAGGTTCCGGTGGATGTCCAGCCCGTACGACTCGACGGCCACTTCCCGCACCCGCCGCTTGCGCAGCACCGGCCCCATCAGCTTCATCGCCTGCACGAAACCGGCGCAGATCATGATCCGTTCCGGGTCCGCATACACCCCGCGGACCCGTGCCAGATAGCCGGCGAGCACGGTGCGCAGCTCGATGCGCCCGCGCGGATCGCCGTAGCCGAAGGCGTCGTTGGGTGCGGCCGTCAGGGCGCGCCGGGAGGCCTTGAGCCAGTCGGCGCGCGGGAAGGTCGAGAGGTCGGGCGAGCCGCCCAGCAGGTTGTGGACGGGCCTGGAGCTCGCCGCGCGCGCCCGCGTGGTCCTGGTGGCCGGCCGGCGCGGCTCGGCCCGCTGCGCCACCCGGGTGCCCGAGCCCTGCCGGGCGGTGAGCCAGCCCTCGGCGACCAGTTCCGCGTAGGCGTCGGCGACGGTGTTCCGGGCGATGCCGAGGTCGGCGGCGAGGCCGCGGGACGACGGCAGCCGGGTGCCGGGCACCAGCCGCCCCGTCCGTACGGCCTCGCGCAGGGCGTCCATGAGCCCGGCCCGGAGCCCCATCGCACCGGTCGTTTCGAGATGCAGGTCGGCACCGAAAGTGGCCCATGAATCTGTCATGTAAATGGACCATACCGGTGCGCCACCCGCCCCGTAACGTCGTAGCCATGACGACGAACGAGCACAGCCACCCGACCTCCGGGCTCAACCCCGAGCACACCCCCCGCCTGCAGCGGTGGGCCGAGCTCGCCCCCGATGTCTACAAGGCGATGGTCCAGCTGGACAGGGCCTCCCGTAAGGGCCTCGACCCGGTCGTGGCGGAGCTGGTGAAGATCCGCGCCTCGCAGCTGAACCACTGCGCGTTCTGCCTCGACATGCACACCAAGGACGCGCTCGCGGCCGGTGAGTCCGTCGAGCGGATCATCCAGCTCAGCGCCTGGGAGGAGTCGCAGCACTTCTACACGCCCAAGGAGATCGCGGCCATCGAGCTGACCGAGGCGGTGACGGTGCTGACCGAGGGTTTCGTGCCGGACGAGGTGTGGGAGAAGGCAGCGAAGCACTTCGACGAGACGGAGCTCGCCCATCTCGTCGCCGCGATCACGACGATCAACGCCTGGAACCGCTTCGCCGTGACCACCCGCATGGTCCCCGGCCACTACAGGTCGGGCGACATCAAGCACTGACCCGACGGGCCGGCCCCATGGGTCTGCCGGGCAGGCCCGTACGCGCGCCGAACGCCACCGCTCGACACCCCACAGGAGCCCCGCGTGACCGCTTCCGTCCTCCGCGCCCTGCACCACGGCCGAACCCCCGGCGACCCGCTGGTCGTCCCCGGCCCGTGGGACGCGGCGAGTGCGCGCGTCTTCGCCGACGCGGGCTTCCCGACGCTCGCCACGCCCAGCGCGGGGGGCGCGGCCTCGCTCGGTTACGAGGACGGGGCCACGCCCGCCGCCGAGATGTTCGCGGCCGTGGCCAGGATCGTGCGCGCCGTCCCGGCCTCCGTGCCCGTCTCGGCGGACATCGAGGCGGGTTACGGGCTGGCGCCGGAGGAACTCGTCGAGCGGCTCCTCGGCACCGGGGCCGTCGGCTGCAATCTGGAGGACTCCGCCGACGGCGCCCTCGTCGACGCCCAGCGGCAGGCGGACCGGCTCGCGCAGGTGCGGGCGGTCGCGGGCGACGCGCTCTTCATCAACGCCCGTGTCGACACCTACGTCCGCGGCGTCCCCGACGGCACCGACCTGGAGACGGAGACGGTCCGCCGCGCACTGCTGTACGTGGCGGCGGGCGCGGACTGCGTGTACCCGATCATGGCCCCGCCCCAGGCGCTGCCCGCCCTGGCCGCCGCCGTCCCGGCCCCGCTCAACACCTTCGCCGGGCCGGACGGGCCGCCCCCGCGCCGGCTGGGGGAGCTGGGCGCCACCCGGATCACCTTCGGACCCGGGCTGCAGCGCCGGGCCATGGCGGCCGTGCGCGAGATCGCGGACGAGCTGCGGAGGAGCTGAGCGCTCAGGCCCGTCTGCCGCCGAAGGCCGCCAGGGTCCGCTCCAGCATCGGCATGGCCCGCACCACGTTGCGGGAGCGGATCAGGGCGTCCCAGGCCGGCTCGAACTTCTTCCAGCCGCCCGAGTACGCCAGGTGCCTGAGCCGTTCGTGCGTGCCCGGCTGGGCCGCCGCACCGCGCCATATGCTGGACCACCTGTAGAAGTCGCGGTACGCCCGCCAGTACCCGTCCTCCAGCCGGCCCGGCGTCATGCCCTTCGGGCGGTAGACGACGTGGCGGGTGTCGTAGAGGTCCCAGTCCCGGTGGACGATCCGGTCCTCGGCCTCCATCTGCTTCCACAGACCGGTGGAGGGATACGGCGTCATGATGTGGAAGGTGGCCGTCTCGATGCCCTGCCCGACGGCCCACTCCACCGTGCGGTCGAAGACGTCCGGGCCGTCGTGGTCCAGTCCGAAGACGAAGCTGGCGTTGACCATGACCCCGGCGTCATGGAGCCGGCGGACGGCGGCCGCGTAGTCCTTTCCGATGTTCTGGTCCTTGCGCCGCTCGGCGAGGTTCGCGCTGTTGACGGTCTCGAAGCCGACGAACAGGCTGCGCAGTCCGGCGTCCACGGCACGCTCCAGCAGATCCGGCTGGAGCACGGACTTCACGGTGCCGGCGGCCTGCCAGAGCCGTCCCATTCCGGCCATCCCGTCGAAGAGCGCCTCGGCGAAGCGCCGGTTGCCGAGCAGATGGTCGTCGAGGAAGTACAGGTGCCGGCCCGGCAGCCGCTCGATCTCGGCGAGCGCCTCGTCCACGGCCTGGGTGTAGAAGGACTTCCCGCCCTCGAAGAAGGCGTCCTTGTAACAGAAGTCGCAGTGGTGCGGGCAGCCGCGCGAGACGACGATCGAGTTCGGTACGAGATACAGCTGTCGCTTGATCAGGTCGCGCCGCACCGGCGGCAGTCCGGCCAGGGTGCGCAGCTTCGAGTCGTAGCGCCGGGCCGGCACCCCGTCGCGGAATTCCTTGAGGAACAGCGGCCAGGTGTCCTCGCCCGGCCCGGTGAAGACCGTGTCGGCGTGTGCCGCGGCCTCGTCCGGGAGCGAGGTCACATGGAGGCCGCCCATGGCGACGTGGACGCCCCGGGCACGGAAGTGGTCGGCGATCTCGTAGCCGCGCCGGGCGGAGGTGATGTACGGCTGGACGACCAGGAGGTCGGGGCTGTCGAGCGCCTCGATGTCGACCCGTTCGACGTGTTCGTCGAGGAGCGTCACCTCGTCGTCCGGGTCGAGGTACCCGGCGAGGGTCGCCAGGCCGAGCGGCGGGAAGAGCGAGTACTTGATGGGCCGGAACAGCGGGCTGGTCGCCTCGGTCAGGGCCGGAAGGATCATCGTCACGCGCATGACAGCCCAGACTCGGGAAGCGGTGCGGTCAGTTCCCGGCCGCGGCTGCCCGGGTACGCGGCCGCCCCCGGCAGCAGGTGCTGCCGGGGGCGGCCGGAGTACGCGTGAAGAGGCGTACGGATCAGATCAGGCCGAGCTCGCGAACCGCGTCGCGCTCCTCGGTGAGCTCCTGCACCGAGGCGTCGATGCGCGCACGGGAGAAGTCGTTGATCTCCAGGCCCTGGACGATCTCGTACACGCCGTCCTTCGTGGTGACCGGGAAGGACGAGATGATGCCCTCGGGGACGCCGTAGGAGCCGTCCGAGGGGATACCCATGGAGGTCCAGTCGCCCGCGGCGGTGCCGTTGACCCAGGTGTGCACGTGGTCGATGGCGGCGTTGGCGGCGGAGGCGGCCGAGGACGCGCCACGGGCCTCGATGATCGCGGCGCCGCGCTTGGCGACGGTCGGGATGAAGGTGTCGGCCAGCCAGGCCTCGTCGTCGACGAGCTCGGCGGCGTTCTTGCCGGCGATCTCCGCGTGGAAGATGTCGGGGTACTGGGTCGCCGAGTGGTTGCCCCAGATCGTCAGCTTCTTGATGTCGGAGACGGCGGCGCCGGTCTTGGCGGCCAGCTGCGAGATCGCGCGGTTGTGGTCGAGGCGGGTCATCGCGGTGAAGCGCTCGGCCGGTACGTCCGGGGCCGCGGCCTGCGCGATGAGCGCGTTGGTGTTGGCCGGGTTGCCGACGACGAGGACCTTGATGTCGTCCGCGGCGTTGTCGTTGATGGCCTTGCCCTGCGGCTTGAAGATGCCGCCGTTGGCGGAGAGCAGGTCGCCGCGCTCCATGCCCTTCGTGCGCGGGCGGGCGCCGACCAGCAGGGCGACGTTGGCGCCGTCGAACGCCTTGTTGGCGTCGTCGGTGATCTCGATGCCGCGCAGCAGCGGGAAGGCGCAGTCGTCGAGCTCCATCGCGGTGCCCTCGGCGGCCTTCAGGCCCTGCGGGATCTCCAGGAGACGCAGGTTGACCGGCACGTCCGGGCCGAGCAGGTGGCCGGAGGCGATGCGGAAGAGCAGCGCGTAGCCGATCTGGCCGGCTGCGCCGGTCACGGTGACATTCACGGGAGTGCGGGTCATGGCGATCTCCGTTAGACAGCTGGCGGTGGGGGTTCCTGGCCCCTGGTGCTGGACATCCCTGAATCTTGATGTGAAGAGATATCCAGCGGTCAGGCTATCCGACCCGGAACACCCCGGCCGCCCTGCCCCCTGTGGCACCGCACACAACCCGTCACACAGCGCTCACCCGGCCGAACCCCGGTCACCCGGGAGGCGGCAGCCCGGCGACGGCGCCCGTACGGCCCGCCGCAGGCGCCCCGGGCCGGTCAGCGGCACCGCCACGGCGAGCACGAGCAGCGCACCGGCCGCGGTCACGAGGACACGGCAGTCCGTCTTCGGCCGCCGCCGGGGAAGCCGGGAGTCCGTCCGCCAGCGCCGTGCGACGAGGCGTCGCGGCGGGCGCGCAGGAAGGATGAGGGGTTGTCGGTACGGGGCGCACGGGGGCGTTCGGAACCTCGTACCGGACCACCACGCGCCCCTCGCTCCGCCCTCGGGCCCGGGTCTCCGTTGCCTGACGATCACACAGTGGCGGAATGGTCACTTCCGTGCCACAGGCCGCAGGCATCCCTTGAACCGGCCTCACCCCGTCGACCAGGCTGAACTGCGGACGGGGCAAGGCCGCTCAAGTCACCGCATTCCGGGGCGTCTACGTTCCGGTGGGCCCCGATACCGGTGTCCGTCCCTTCTCGGGGGAGGGGACGGACACCGCTTCCGAGCAGTACGGCCGGCCGTACCGGCGGGGCTCAGCGGATGGTGAAGTGGACCGCGTGCTCCAGGAACGGAATGTCCAGCCACGGCTTGGGCTGCGCCACCAGCGCGAGCATCACGATGAGAAAGCCGAGCAGCCCGTACGTCACCAGGTCGGTGAAGCGCGAACGCACCGCCAGCATGCCCACCGACGGCACCACGAGCCGCAGTACGGCGCCGCCGATGAGGGCGAAGCCGATCAGCATCGTGCCGACCCGGAAGGCCTCGGCGAACGGGTCGACCGCCACGATCAGCAGCCCGATCCCGGCCGTGCAGAGCACGGCGAGCAGCGGCCACTGGCGGGCCGGGGCGGGTGCGTCCCCGGACGCGGCCCGGCCGCCGCCCTCGGGGCGCGCGGTGTCCCGGGTGAAGGACGGGAAGCGCCGCGACGGCCGCTTCCCACCGGCCGCCGGCCCGCCGGCGGCGCCGTCACCGGAGGCGGCCGCGTCCGGTGACGGCGCGGTCCCGTCCGACGTTTCCTTGCCGGCCGTCGACTCGTCCGACGGCCTCTCGCCCGATGTCCCCTCGTCCGCGCGTGACGGCACCGCGGACGTGCCGTCCGCCTCGGCGGCCGGGTCGACCGGACTCGTACCAGCACCCATGGGGTTCCTTCCGGATCGGGTCGGCCGGCTCAGACGGCGGCGGCGTTGCGCTCGGCCGCCTCGACCACGTTGACGAGCAGCTGGGCGCGGGTCATCGGGCCGACACCGCCCGGGTTCGGGGAGATCCAGGCGGCGACCTCGGCCACGCCCGGGTGGACGTCCCCGACGATCTTGCCGTTCTCGTCCCGGCTGACGCCGACGTCGAGCACGGCGGCGCCCGGCTTCACGTCCTCGGGCTTGATGATGTGCGGCACCCCGGCGGCGGCGACGATGATGTCGGCCTGCCTGAGCTGGGCGGAGAGGTCACGCGTACCGGTGTGGCACTGGGTGACGGTGGCGTTCTCGGACTTGCGGGTCAGCAGCAGCGGGATGGAGCGGCCGATGGTGACACCGCGGCCGACGACCACGACATGCGCCCCGTTGATCTCCACGTCGTGGTGGCGGAGCAGCTGGACGACACCCTGCGGGGTGCAGGGCAGCGGGCCCGTCTCGTTCAGCACGAGCCGGCCGAGGTTCATCGGGTGGAGGCCGTCGGCGTCCTTGGCCGGATCCATCAGTTCCAGGACGCGGTTGGTGTCGATCCCCTTGGGGAGGGGAAGCTGCACGATGTAGCCCGTGCAGTCGGGGTCGGCGTTGAGCTCCCGTACGACGTCCTCGATCTCCTCCTGGGTGGCGGTGTCGGGGAGTTCGCGCTGGATGGAGCCGATGCCGACCTGCGCGCAGTCACGGTGCTTGCCGTTCACGTACCACCGGCTGCCCGGGTCGTCCCCGACGAGCAGGGTTCCCAGGCCAGGGGTGATGCCCTGCGCCTTGAGGGCCGCCACGCGGACGGTGAGATCGGACTTGATCGCGGCTGCGGTGGCCTTGCCATCGAGAATCTGGGCAGTCATGTCCCCATACTCGCGGATGACCCCGCCCGCATACCAATTCACGCCGTGGGCGCTGGCGCGATGTTGCGCTTGCGCAACAAGCAAGGGCCACGACTGGACAAACTTACATTTCATTTATAACGATTATTGCCGCAGTGCCGCAGTAGTACCGGGGGGCGGACCACTGACCTTTCTTTCCTCCGTGCGGCCGCATCGTCCCCGCATGCACGTTGGAGGAACGCCCAGATGAGTTTCGGCGACCCGAACCCGAATCCGAACAACCCCTACGGCCAGCAGCCGAACCAGCCGCCGCAGGGCCAGCCCGGTTACGGCTACCCGCAGCAGGCCCCGCAGGGCGTGCCGCCGCAGGGCCAGCCGGGCTACGGCTACCCGCAGCAGCCGGGTCAGCCGGGCTACGGCTACCCGCAGCAGGCGCCGGGCACCCTCCAGGCCAACAACGGGTACATCAACGTCCCGGTCCTGGGCACCGTCCAGGTCGCCTCGATGGGACGCCGCCTCGGCGCGCGCTGCATCGACGCGGCGGTCATCGGTGTCCTCTACGGCATCCTCAGCGCGATCGGCCTGGCCGGTGCGATGGGCATAGCCAAGAGCGTCGACGACTGCGGTTCCTCCCTGGACCCGGGCTACCAGTCCTGTGTGAACGACGCGAGCAGCGGCATCATCGCCACCATGCTCGGCATGGTCCTCATCTTCGGTCTGATCACGCTGCTCTACGAGTGGCTGATGATCTCGCTGCTCGGCTCGACCCTCGGCAAGATGGCCCTCGGTGTGAAGGTCGTCAAGGAGAACACCGGCCTGAACCCGGGCCTCGGCGCCGGCTTCATCCGCTGGATCATCCCGATCGTCGGCGTGTTCCTCTGCTACATCGGCGCGCTGCTGGTCTACCTCTCGCCGTTCTTCGACAACTCCGGGAAGCTGCAGGGCTGGCACGACCGTGCCGCCGGCACCCTGGTGATCAAGAAGTAACACGCACCGCGCACGACACGAAGGGCCGGAACTCCTCGCGGAGTTCCGGCCCTTCGTGCTGAGGAACCGTCAGTGGAAGAAGTGCCGCGTGCCCGTGAAGTACATCGTCACGCCCGCCTTCTCCGCGGCCTCGACGACCAGCTCGTCACGGACCGAACCGCC
Source organism: Streptomyces sp. NPDC048295 (assembly GCF_040652135.1). Classification (NCBI taxonomy): domain Bacteria; kingdom Bacillati; phylum Actinomycetota; class Actinomycetes; order Kitasatosporales; family Streptomycetaceae; genus Streptomyces; species Streptomyces sp. NPDC048295. The sequence goes on along the minus strand of NZ_JBEZLL010000003.1, from coordinate 427,408 downwards.
GGGCTGGGCCACGGCCTTGACGCCTGCGGCGGTCAGGATCTCCAGCCCGTCCGGGAACGGGAAGAACGCGTCGGAGGCGGCGTACGCACCGCGGGCGCGCTCCTCGCCCGCCCGCTCGACGGCGAGCTTCGCGGAGTCGACGCGGTTGACCTGGCCCATGCCGACGCCGACCGAGGCGCCGTCCTTGGCGAGCAGGATCGCGTTGGACTTGACCGCGCGGCAGGCCTTCCAGGCGAAGGCGAGCTCCTTCAGCTCGTCCGCGCTCAGGGCCTCACCGGTGGCGAGGGTCCAGTTGGCCGGGTCGTCGCCCTCGGCCTGGAGGCGGTCGGTGACCTGGAGCAGCGCACCGCCGTCGATCGGCTTGACCTCGACCGGGGCGGTCGGGGCGTCGGGGCAGCGCAGCACGCGGATGTTCTTCTTGCGGGCCAGGATCTCGACCGCGCCGTCCTCGTACGCCGGGGCGACGATGACCTCGGTGAAGATCTCCGCGACCTGCTCGGCCATGGCGACGGTCACCGGACGGTTGACGGCGATGACACCGCCGAAGGCCGACAGCGGGTCGCAGGCGTGCGCGTTGCGGTGGGCCTCGGCGACGTCGTCGGCGATCGCGATGCCGCACGGGTTGGCGTGCTTGATGATCGCGACGCACGGCTCGGCGTGGTCGTACGCGGCCCGGCGCGCGGCGTCGGTGTCCGTGTAGTTGTTGTACGACATCTCCTTGCCGTGCAGCTGCTCCGCCTCGGCCAGGCCGCCGGCGCCGGAGGTGTAGAGCGCGGCGGGCTGGTGCGGGTTCTCGCCGTAGCGCAGGACGTTCTTGCGCTCGTACGTCGTACCGAAGAAGTCGGGGAAGCCCGAGTCGTCGGCGGCGGCGTAGTCGTCGGCGAACCAGGAGGCCACGGCCACGTCGTAGGCGGCGGTGTGCTGGAACGCCTCGGCGGCCAGGCGCTTGCGGGCGGTCAGGTCGAAGCCGCCGGCCTTGACCGCGGCGAGGACGTCGGCGTACCGCTCGGGGCTGGTGACGACGGCCACGGACGGGTGGTTCTTGGCGGCGGCGCGGACCATGGACGGGCCGCCGATGTCGATCTGCTCCACGCACTCGTCGGCGGAGGCGCCGGAGGCGACGGTCTCCTTGAACGGGTAGAGGTTGACGACCACCAGGTCGAACGGCTCCACGCCCAGCTCGGCGAGCTGCTCGCGGTGGGCGTCCAGGCGGAGGTCGGCGAGGATGCCGGCGTGGACGCGCGGGTGCAGCGTCTTGACGCGGCCGTCGAGGCACTCGGGGAAGCCGGTGAGCTCCTCGACCTTGGTGACCGGGACTCCGGCGGCGGCGATCCTCCCGGCGGTGGAGCCGGTGGAGACGAGCTCGACACCCGCCTCGTGCAGACCGCGGGCGAGGTCCTCCAGCCCCGTCTTGTCGTAGACGCTGACCAGGGCGCGACGGATGGGCTTATTCACCGACATGACCGAGATGAACCTTTCGTCCCTCAATGCGATAGCCGCCACGGGCGAGCCGCCCCACGGCCTCGACGAGCAGCTTGCGCTCGATTTCCTTGATGCGTTCGTGGAGAGCGGCTTCGCCCTCCGCCGTGTCGTCCTCGGTCACCTCGACCACGCCCTGCGCGATGATCGGACCGGTGTCGACGCCGTCGTCGACGAAGTGGACGGTGCACCCGGTGACCCTCACGCCGTACGCGAGTGCGTCACGCACCCCGTGGGCACCGGGAAAGCTGGGGAGCAGGGCGGGGTGGGTGTTGATGAACCGGCCGCCGAACCGGGCGAGGAACTCCTTGCCCACGATCTTCATGAACCCCGCGGACACCACGAGGTCCGGGCGGTACCCGGCCGTCTCGGCCGCGAGTGCGGCGTCCCACTCCTCGCGGGTGGCGTGGTCCTTGACCCTGCACACGAAGGTCGGCAGTCCGGCGCGCTCCGCCCGTTCCAGTCCCGCGATGCCGGAGCGGTCGGCGCCGACCGCGACGATCTGCGCGCCGAAGCCCTCGGGATCGTCGCCGATGGCGTCGAGCAGGGCTTGAAGGTTCGTACCCGAACCGGAGACCAGCACGACCAGGCGTGCCGGGGCGGTGGAGGGGGGCGGGGAGGCCACGGCTGGGCCCTTTCTCGCGTGGTGAAGCAGAGCGACGCTGATTTGTATGGTCGTACGAAAGAACTGAGCCCCTCGATACGGGGAACTCTACGAACAGGCCGACCGTCAGCAACGATACCGGCACCTCGGAGGACTCCCTCGGGACGGGGGTGGGCGGCCGGTGGCCCGGCTCCGGGGAGAGGGAGCGGACCCGGGTGACGGATATCGGCCGCTCGGGCCCCGCTCCCAGCTTTCGGCCCCTCCTGACCGGGAGGTAGCGTCAGGGGACAGCGAACCGTCCGCAGGGCGGAAATGACGAGATGGGGAAGACGTTCACCACATGCCGGACCGACGCCGCCGCACCGCCTTCCGCCAGCCGCTGCCCGAGCGGACCTCACTGCTGATGCGAGAACGCCAGTCCCCCACGGGCCCCTCCTCTTCTTCCGCCGCCGGCTCGTCCGGTGCGCCGGGCTCCTCCGGCCGGGCGGACGACAACCCGTTCGCCGCACCGCCGGAGAACCGTCCCGACCAGCCCTGGCAGCCCCGCCGCCCCGCGAACACCGGGAACGGGAACGGCCAGGGCGACGGGAACGGCGAGGGATCCCCCGAGGGCGGCTCCTCCGACGACCGGCCGGCCCGGGGCGGCCAGTGGAGCAGCCGGCAGCCCGGCCGACAGAGCGGCGGCTTCGGCGGCCGGCCCGGGAGCCAGAGCGGGCCGGGCGGTCAGGGCGGACCCGAGGGCAGCCCCGGCGGGCTGCGCTGGGACCCCACCGACCCCGCCCAGCGCCGCGCGCGCTACGCGCTGCTCTCCGGCATGTGGGCCTTCTTCTTCGCACTCTTCGACTTCCCCGAGATCGCCCTGCTGCTCGGCGCACTCGCCGTGTACTGGGCGGTCAGCTCGCTCCGGGCGAAGCCCAGGGCCGCGTCCGAGGCGGCGGCCGGTGGCGCCGGCCAGGCGTCGGGCCCGGCACGGGCCTCCGGTTCCGCTCCGGCGCCCGGATCCGCGCCGGCCGCGCCGACCGGCGGCCGGCAGCAGACCACGGCCGCGGTCAGCGGTCTGGTGACGGCACTGCTGGCGCTCTCGATCGTCGCGACGACGTTCACGGTGCAGCTGGTCTACCGCGACTACTACACCTGCGTGAACGACGCCCTGACCAAGGCCGGCCAGGTGGCCTGCAACGACCAGCTGCCGAAGCCGCTGGAGCCGTTCTTCGGCGTCAAGAACTAGGCCCCTTCGCCCGTCCCGGACGGCCCGGCCTCCCCCGGCCGGGCCGTCCGCTCGTTCCAGGGTCCGGTCGGCAGGAAGTCGTACGGCGCGAAGTCCTCGTCCTCGTCAGGGGCACGGATGCGGGCGGCGGGCGGCACGGACACCGAGGCGGGTGCCGACGCGGCGCCGGTCGCCGGGGAGGCCACGGGCAGGGGCGCGGAACCGCCTCCCGGCGCCCGCTCCGGCTTCACGCCGCTCCCCGACGCCGCGCGCGGAACCCCGGCGACGTACGCCGCCCCGGCCCGCTCCCCCTCCGCGGGCACCGCGTCCGCCCGGCGCCACCACACGCCCCCGTCGGGCCCCCGCAGCCGCCAGGCCCGGAGCAGCAGCGCCGCGGGGACGCCGATCAGCGCCGTCCACACCAGCGCCGCCGCACCCGTGAGCCACCACACCGGCCCGAACTCCGCCAGCGCCCGGGTGCCGAGCGGCCCTCCGGCCGCGGCCGCCAGCACCGCCGTACCGGCCCCGCACCCCACCGCGGCGAGGACGGCCGCCAGCGCGGTCTCCCGCAGGCTCCACACCTCCTCGCGCGCGGCGTTCGGGGGCACGGCCCGCCGTACCGTGAACCAGGCGACCGTCACCCCGGCCGCGACCGGCACCGCGACGGCCGACCAGTTCAGGACCGTTCCCGGGCCCTCGGCGGGCACCGCGGCCAGCAACGGGAAGCGGGGCAGCGCCGGACGCCCCGTGAAGGCGACCGGGGTGACCGTGGACGCCGTACCGAGGGCGAAACCCGGCCCCAGCCCGTACGCCGCGCCCCATACCGCCGCGTTCGGCACCAGGACCAGCGCGAGCAGGAGCACCGCGACCCGGCCCGCCCAGTCGCCCGAGAGCTGGACGAACGACTGCTGGGCGGAGTGCGCGTGCCACACCAGCGACACCGCGACGAGCAGCGCCCCGCCGCCGAGCAGCACCGCCACCCCGGCCGCCGCCGACCGCCACACCGTCCCCGCGCGCTCCCTGAACCGGCGGTGCGCCAGTGCCTCGTGCAGGCGCACCGGCGCCCAGGACGGCGGCGGGCCGACCGGCCGGCCGGCGGCCGTCCAGACCCCGGCCGCCGCCGCACCCGCCACCACGAAGGCCGACGGGAAGAACAGTGACGACGGGCGCACGGCCGGCGAGCCGTCCCGCACGCAGTACGCGACAACTGCCCCGACCAGCAGATATCCGCTGACGACCAGGACGAACGCACCCACCGCGGAAAGCGCCGGACGCCCCTCTTCCGGCACCAGGACGTCCCGCGCCGCCCGGTGCGCCAGCCACACCGGGACCACGGCGAGCAGCAGCGGAACGAGACCCACCGGGGCGGGGACCCCACTGAGGGTGCCGGTCCTGATCAGCTCGGCGCCGTGGGCGAGCAGCCAGAGCCCGGCCGCCGCGTGGAGTGCGCCGCCGGGGTTGCTGTCGGGGGCCGGGGAGCTGATCCACAGCACCATGACGAGGACGACGACGGAGGCCAGTCCGAGCCCGGCCGCAACCGCTCCACGCAGAAGGGCGAGGGCCAGCACGGCGGACCGGCCCTGCTCTGCCGACAACGACGGGTTGCCTTCGGTCACTTGGGTCACCGGGTCATGTTCCCAACGACACGCGCTTATTCCGCGTAACAGGCGAACGGCCGTTGTGTCGCTCAATATACGTTTATGTACTTTTCTACCCGGTGCAGCCCTGCGGAGGGTCCTTCATGACACAGGGCCCGGCCGATACGGCTTCCGCCCACCCGCTCCCCTCCCCCAAGGAGCGACGCAGACTGCGTAAGGCGAAGTCACTGAGTGAAGAGCAGGTCGCGACGGTCGTGGGCGTCACCCGCGCCACGGTCCGTTCCTGGGAGACCGGCCGCACCACTCCCCGGGGGCGGAAACGTGAGGCATACGCCAGGCTGATCAATGGCAGCCGGCCGAGCCCGCAGGCCACGCCGCCGAGCGCCCGGACCAAACCGGCCGCTGCGAACACCCGGCCGAAGGCCGCCGCCAAACGTGCGGCCCGCCCGGCGGCACCGACGACGATCGCCAGGCTGTCCAAGCCTGTGACGTCAAAGAAGCCGCCGGCGCCGACCCCCGTCGAAGCCACCGGGAGCACCGCCATGGCCCCGACCGAGCCCGGCACCACCCCCGATCCGCCCGGCCCGTCCGCGACGCCCGGACCGGCCCCCGCCTCCAACGGCGTATCGGCGACGCCCGAACCGGCCCCCGGGGCCGAAGCCGAGGCCCCCGCCGAGGCGTTCGATGCCCTGTACGGGCACTGCGCCGCGGCCATCTTCCGGCAGACCTTCCTGCTGACCGGGCGCCGGAGCCTCTCCCGGGAGTCCGTCGCACGGGCCTTCGCGCTGGCCTGGGAGCGCTGGCCCGAGGTCGCGGTGGACCGGGACCCGGTGGGCTGGGTGCGGGCCGCCGCGTACGAGTACGCCATATCGCCGTGGCACCGTCTGCGCCGCACCCACCGCCGGCCGGACCCGCCACCGGCAGAACCCGGTCCGCGCGCCCTGCTCGACGCGCTGCTCGCCCTGCCGCCCTCGTACCGGGCCACCCTGCTGCTCTACGACGGTGTCGGCCTGGATCTGCCGGAGACGGCGGCGGAGACGGAGGCGAGCACCCCGGCGGCGGCGGGCCGGCTGATGAACGCCCGCGCCGCGGTCGCCGAGCGGCTGCCCGAGCTGGCGGAGCCGTCCTCGCCCGCCGAGCAGTCGGCGCTCCTGAACGAGCGGCTGGGGGCGCTCGCCCTGGCCCAGCCCTCCGACTCGCTGCCCTCGCCCGTCACGGTCCGCACCGACAGCGAGCGCAAGGCCCAGCTGTGGACCCGGGCCGCCATCTCCTTCACCGTGCTGATCATCGGGCTGACGCTGTTCACGCTGGGTACGGCCCCGACCCGGTACGAGACCCCGGAGTCGCCCGCCCAGCAGGTCGGCGGGGTACCGCCGCGCGGTGGCCCGCAGAAGCTGACGCCGCAGGACCTGAAGCTGCGGAAGAACCTCCACGGCGAGCTCGTACAGGGTCCGGCACGGCTGGTCCCCGGGGCGGGCTGAGCCGCTGAGGTGACGCGACGGAGACACGGAAACGGCGCGGGTCCGTACCCCTTGATCGGGTACGGACCCGCGCCGTCTGTGCGGTGACGCGATACTGCGGTGCCGCTCCGGGTGTGGCGGAGCGATCAGGCGCCGAGGATCTCGCGGGCCAGCTTGGCGGTCTCGGTCGGCGTCTTGCCGACCTTGACGCCGGCGGCCTCGAGGGCCTCCTTCTTCGCCTGGGCGGTGCCGGAGGAGCCGGAGACGATGGCGCCGGCGTGGCCCATGGTCTTGCCCTCGGGGGCGGTGAAGCCCGCGACGTAGCCGACGACCGGCTTGGTGACGTTGGCCTTGATGAAGTCGGCCGCACGCTCCTCGGCGTCGCCGCCGATCTCGCCGATCATCACGATCAGGTCGGTCTCGGGGTCGGCCTCGAACGCCGCGAGGGCGTCGATGTGCGTCGTACCGATGACCGGGTCGCCACCGATACCGACGGCGGACGAGAAGCCGATGTCACGGAGCTCGTACATCATCTGGTAGGTCAGCGTGCCGGACTTGGACACGAGACCGATGCGGCCGGGCTTGGTGATGTCGCCCGGGATGATGCCGGCGTTGGACTGGCCGGGGGTGATCAGGCCGGGGCAGTTCGGGCCGATGATCCGGGTCTTGTTGCCCTTCGAGCCCGCGTACGCCCAGAAGGCGGCGGAGTCGTGGACGGCGATGCCCTCGGTGATGACGACCGCGAGGGGGATCTCGGCGTCGATCGCCTCGACGACGGCGGCCTTCGCGAAGGCCGGCGGCACGAAGAGGACGGACACGTCCGCGCCGGTCTTCTCCATCGCCTCGGCGACGGAGCCGAAGACGGGTACCTCGGTGCCGTCGAAGTCGACGGACGTGCCGGCCTTGCGCGGGTTCACGCCGCCGACGATGTTGGTGCCGTCACCGAGCATGAGCTTGGTGTGCTTCATGCCCGTGGCACCGGTCATGCCCTGGACGATGACCTTGCTGTCCTTGGTGAGGAAGATAGCCATGGTGGTCTGAGTCCCTCTTCCTTACTTCGCAGCCGCGGCGAGCTCGGCGGCCTTGTCGGCCGCGCCGTCCATGGTGTCCACGCGCTGGACCAGCGGGTGGTTGGCGTCGGAGAGGATCTTGCGACCCAGCTCCGCGTTGTTGCCGTCGAGGCGCACGACCAGCGGCTTGGTGACTTCCTCGCCCTTGGACTTGAGCAGCGCGAGCGCCTGGACGATGCCGTTGGCGACCTCGTCGCAGGCGGTGATGCCACCGAAGACGTTGACGAAGACGGACTTGACGTCCGGGTCGCCGAGGATGATCTCCAGGCCGTTCGCCATGACCTCGGCGGAGGCGCCGCCACCGATGTCGAGGAAGTTGGCGGGCTTCACGTTGCCGTGGTTCTCACCGGCGTACGCGACGACGTCCAGGGTCGACATGACCAGACCGGCACCGTTGCCGATGATGCCGACCTCGCCGTCGAGCTTGACGTAGTTGAGGTTCTTGGCCTTGGCGGCAGCCTCGAGCGGGTTGGCCGCGGCCTTGTCCTCGAGGGCCTCGTGCTCGGGCTGACGGAAGTCGGCGTTCTCGTCGAGAGACACCTTGCCGTCGAGCGCGAGGATGTCGCCGGAGGCGACCTTGGCGAGCGGGTTCACCTCGACGAGGAGCGCGTCCTCGGCGACGAAGGTGTCCCACAGCGTCACCAGGACCTCGGCGACCTTCTCGGCGACCTCGGCCGGGAACTTCGCCTGGGCGACGATCTCGCGGGCCTTCTCGATGTCGACGCCGTCGACGGCGTTGACCGGGACCTTCGCGAGGGCCTCGGGGGTCTTCTCCGCGACCTCCTCGATGTCCATGCCGCCCTGCACCGAGGCCATGGCCAGGAAGGTGCGGTTGGTGCGGTCGAGGAGGTACGAGACGTAGTACTCCTCAAGGATCTCCGGCGCGGTCTCGGCGATCATCACCTTGTGGACCGTGTGGCCCTTGATGTCCATGCCGAGGATGTCGGTCGCGCGGGCGACCGCCTCGTCGGGGGTGGCGGCCAGCTTGACACCGCCGGCCTTGCCACGGCCGCCGACCTTCACCTGCGCCTTGACGACCGACTTGCCGCCCAGCCGCTCGGTCGCCTCGCGGGCTGCCTCAGGCGTGTCGATGACTTCACCGGCCAGCACCGGTACACCGTGCTTGGCGAAGAGGTCCCTCGCCTGGTACTCGAACAGGTCCACGCGCGTCCGTCCCTTAATCAATGGTCTCGCGGTTGGTTTTCTGCGTGGGCGTGCCGCGAGGGGCAACGTGACTGCTCGGTCACTAGGAATGCGCACACGGTGACCCCGGATACGCGGCATGTCCATCTCGCAGGTTATCCCCGTGGTCCGCAGGACCATAAATCAGAGATCGCACCTGAGCGGTGATTACGGTCACAGATCACGCCGGTGGCCGTGTACCGGTGGGCGGAACGGCAGCGTGTCAGCGGTGGGCCTCCTTGTCCGGTACGGGAAGCGGCCGCTTCTCGATGGCCGCCGCCATCACCTCGGGGAAGAGGTCCGGGGTGCAGGCGAAGGCCGGTGCGCCCAGGGCGCCGAGCGCGGCGGCGTGCTCGTGGTCGTAGGCGGGCGCGCCCTCGTCGGACAGCGCGAGCAGCGTCACGAACTGCACGCCGGAGGCCTTCATCGCGGCGACCCGCTTCAGCATCTCGTTGCGTATCCCGCCCTCGTAGAGGTCGCTGATGAGGACGACCACCGTGTCGGCGGGGCGGCTGATCCTCGACTGGCAGTACGCGAGCGCGCGGTTGATGTCGGTGCCGCCGCCGAGCTGGGTGCCGAAGAGCACGTCCACCGGGTCGTCGAGCTGGTCGGTGAGGTCGACCACCGCCGTGTCGAAGACGACGAGCCTGGTCCGCAGGGTGCGCATGGACGCGAGCACGGCGCCGAAGACGGACGCGTACACGACGGAGGCGGCCATCGACCCCGACTGGTCGATGCAGAGGATCACGTCCTTCTTCACGGACCGGGCGGCCCGTCCGTAGCCGATGAGCCGCTCGGGGACGACGGTGCCGTGCTCGGGGAGGTAGTTCTTGAGGTTGGCCCGGACGGTGCGGTCCCAGTCGATGTCGTGGTGACGGGGGCGGCTGATCCTCGCCGAGCGGTCCAGGGCGCCGGTGAGCGTGGCCCGGGTGCGGGAGGCGAGCCGCTTCTCCAGGTCCTCGACGACCTTGCGCACGACCGCTCTCGCGGTCTCCTTCGTCGTCTCGGGCATGGCCTTGTTGAGCGAGAGGAGCGTGCCCACGAGGTGTACGTCGGCCTCGACCGCCTCCAGCATCTCCGGTTCGAGGAGCAGCGCGGCAAGACCGAGCCGGTCGATCGCGTCACGCTGCATGACCTGGACGACGGAGCTGGGGAAGTACGTGCGGATGTCGCCGAGCCAGCGGGCCACGGAGGGGGCGGAGGCCCCGAGTCCGGCCGAGCGGCTGTTCCTGCCCCGGCCGCCGGGCCTGCCCCCGTCTCCGTAGAGCGCGGTCAGTGCGGCGTCCATCGCGGCGTCGCGCCCGGTGAGGGTGCGGCCGGTGCTCTCCGCGCCGTCCGCGCCCAGGACCAGCCGCCACCGCCGCAGCCGCTCGTCGTCCGCCGGGCCGGTGTGCGGGCCGGTGTCCGTGGGCGGTGGGGCGTGCGTGGGCGGTGGGGTGTGCGCCGGGGGCGGTGCGATGCCGGCCGTCCCGGCGGCCGTGGTCGTGGTCGTGGTCATCCCGTCGCCCCCAGCGGTTCCTCGGCGTTCGCGGCGCTCCCGGGCGGGGCGTCGCCGTCCGGGTCCGGATCGTCGTGCAGTCCGAGCAGCAGCCGCAGCACCGGCTCGACCGCGCCGGCCCGGGCCTCGTCCGGTCCCGGGGCGTATCCGGACGCCGTCGCCCCGGGCACCGTGCCGAGGCCGGCGGCTGCCGGTCCCCCGGTGGCCGGGCCCCTCCTCACGAGCTCGCCCAGGGTGCGCCGCACACCCGCTTCGTACGCCGAGAACGTGCGGCGCAGCAGCGGCAGTACGTCGGCGAAGAGGTCGGCGGGCACCCCGGTGAGCCAGGCGTCGACCAGGCCGAGCAGCCGCTCGTCGTGGACGAGCAGCATGCCTCCGCCGGCGGCTCCGCCGACGAACCCCTCGATCCACGCCGCGGCGTCGGCCGGGGGCGTGCCGGGCGACAGGGCCAGGCCCATCAGCCGTGCCGCGTCGTCCTCCGCGAGGCGCCCGTCGTCGAGCAGCAGGCGCGTCGCGCGCCCACGGACGACCCCCGCGACCGTGTCCCGGGCGGCGAGCCTGTGCAGTACGGCGGTCCAGCGCTCGCGCAGTCCGTCCGGGTCCGGGCCGCCGGCGTCCGTGCCGGCACCGGTCCGTACGGCCGCAGTGAGCAGGCCGATCGCGGTGTGGACCCCGTCCACCCGGCCGCGCATCTCCTCGGCGCCGTCGGCGTCGAGCCCGGTGCAGGCGGGTGGCAGCGCGACACAGATCCGCTCGGCGAGCCCGGCCGCGACCTCGCCGAGTGCCGCGGTGTCCGTGGAGCGCACGTCCCCGTAGCGCAGGGTGCGGGCGAGCGCGGGCAGGGCGTCGGCGAGATGGCCCACGTCGGCGTCGAGCGCGGCTCGGTCGGCGAGGGCCCGCATCACCACGGGGAGCGCGTCGGGCAGTTCCGCGAGGAGGCACTGTTCGGCGAGGGCGGTGATCTCGGCGAGCGCGGTCGCCGAGGCGGCCCGGGAACCGGCCTTGGCGGTCGCCGCGGAGAGCACGGTGGTGCCCCAGGTCCCGGCCTCCGCGACCTGTACGTACAGCTCGGGTTCCCAGCGCAGCCGCCAGCTCTCCCGGAAGGTGCCGGTGCCGGCGCGGCCTTCGGCGGGCTCGCCCCAGCCGACGGAGAGGACACACAGCCGGTGGAGCAGTCTGCTGCGGGCCGCGTCGTTGTCCTTGCGCAGGTCGAGCTCCAGCTCCCTTTCCTGCGCCTCGGGTCTGAGCCGGAGCGTGCGTTGTCGACGGGTGAGGTCGCGCTGGAGGGGGACGGCGGGGGCGGTGTCCGGCACCCGGCCGAGGGTCTCGCCGACGATCAGCCGGTCCTGGACTAGCGCGAGCGGCACGTCGGAGCCCTCGCACATCACGGCCCGGATCGCGTCGGTCGTCTCGCGCAGTCCGGCGAGCGGGCGGCCGCGCATGGCGGCGAGTGCCTCGGCGAGCCGGACGGCTTCGATGACATGGGCGGACGAGACGAACCGGTCCTCGTCGCGCAGGAGCCCGGCGACCTTCGTCATCCACCGCTCGACCGGGCGGTCCGCGGCGTCGAAGAGGTGTCCGTACCAGCCGGGCGAATCGATCCCCGCCCCGTATCCGCTGTGCCGGGCGAGCCGCCGGTGCGACCAGGGCACCCAGGTCAGTTCGGCCTTGACCTTGGGCAGTCCCTTGAGCAGGGCGCGGTCGGCGGCGAGGGTGGTCCGGGTGCCGAGCGCGGGTACGTGCCAGGCACCGCAGACGACCGCGACCTCGTCGCCGAAATCCTTGGCCGCCTTGCGGAGTTGAATGCGCATATGTGCCTCGCGGACGGCGTCGTGGGGGTGGCCGCCGTCGCCGTACACCTCGCGCAGGGCGGTCATCGCCTCGGCGAGCGCGGCGAACGGCGCCCGCGGGTCGACGGCTTCGCCGCCCCGGGTGCGGTGTTCGACGACGTCCTCCCACCAGCGCTCCGGGTCGTCGTAACCCGCCGCCTCGGCGAGCACGGCGAGGGGGTCGACCGGGGCCGGCCCGGCGGCCGGGCCCCCGGCACCGACACCGGCATCGGCATCGGCATCGGCATCGGGTGTGCGCTCCCCGTCCTCGTCCGCTTCGTTCTTCTCGGCCCGTGTCATGGCCAGGGAGTTCGCCGCGGGCAGGTCGATGAACCGGACCGGGGCACCGTGCTCAAGGGCCCAGCGGATCGCGACCCATTCGGGCGAGAACGCGGCCAGCGGCCAGAACGCCGCCTGTCCCGGGTCGTCGACGGCATGGGCGAGCAGCGCGACCGGCGGCCGCATCCCCTCGTCGGCGGCGAGCGGCAGCAACGCGTCTGCCTCCGGGGGCCCTTCGACGAGCACCGCCCGGGGGCGGGCGGCATCCAGCGCCGCGCGGACGGCACGGGCCGAGCCCGGTCCGTGGTGCCGCACCCCCAGCAGCAGCGGTCCCGCGGGACGTGGGGCCCGGGTCATACGGACACCTCGCGGCAGGCGCGGTAGAAGTCCTTCCACCCGTCCCGCTCGCGGACCACCGTCTCCAGGTACTCCTGCCAGACCACGCGGTCGGCCGCCGGGTCGCGGACCACCGCGCCGAGGATGCCCGCCGCCACGTCGCCGGGGCGCAGCGTCCCGTCGCCGAAGTGGGCGGCGAGGGCCAGGCCGTTGGTGACGACGGAGATCGCCTCGGCCGTCGACAGCGTCCCCGAGGGGGACTTGAGCCTGGTACGGCCGTCGGAGGTCACTCCGTCGCGCAGTTCACGGAAGACCGTGACGACGCGACGGATCTCGGCCATGCCGTCCGGTGCGGCCGGGAGGTCGAGCGAGCGTCCGAGCTGCTCGACGCGCCGGGACACGATGTCGACCTCGGCGTCAGGGGTGGCGGGCAGCGGGAGCACGACGGTGTTGAACCGGCGGCGCAGCGCGCTGGAGAGTTCGTTGACCCCGCGGTCGCGGTCGTTGGCGGTGGCGATGACATTGAATCCGCGGACCGCCTGGACCTCCTGCCCCAGCTCGGGAACGGGGAGTGTCTTCTCCGACAGGATCGTGATGAGCGAGTCCTGCACGTCGGCGGGGATACGGGTGAGCTCCTCGATCCGCGCGGTCGTGCCGTCGGACATGGCGCGCATGAGCGGGCTGGGCACCAGGGCGTCGCGGCTGGGCCCGTGCGCGAGCAGCTGCGCGTAGTTCCAGCCGTAGCGGATGGCCTCTTCGGGGGTGCCCGCGGTGCCCTGGACGAGCAGTGTCGAGTCACCGCTGACGGCGGCCGCGAGGTGCTCCGAGACCCAGGTCTTGGCGGTGCCCGGGACGCCGAGGAGCAGCAGTGCCCGGTCGGTGGCGAGGGTGGTCACGGCGACTTCGACGAGGCGGCGCGGACCCACGTACTTCGGTGTGATCACGGTGCCGTCCGGCAGGGTGCCACCGAGCAGGTAGGTGGCGACGGCCCACGGGGAAAGCTTCCAACGGGCGGGCCGCGGGCGGTCGTCGGCCGCGGCGAGGGCCTTCAGCTCATGGGCGAAGGCGTCCTCGGCATGCGGCCGGAGAGCCTGTACGCCGACGGTGGCGGTGGTTTCGGACACGGTCATGGATCCCCCTCCGGATCGGTCGACCCGATGCGTTTCCCACCGTGCACCATGGCACTGACAATCGGCCCCGCCCGCAGGCCGGGGCCGATTCACGGGCTGTGGAAGGGGCGTTCAGCCGGCCGCCGGCGGGACGGCCACGCAGCCGCCCGCGGCGGGCATGCCCTCCCTCCTCGACTCCTTGACGGCCTTGCCCTTGTGCGTGACCGAGCAGGAGACGTCCGGCCCGTTCCCGCCGACGGCGACCGGCATGACCGCGGGCGGCAGGATCCCGCGCGGCGTGACGGTCTTCCGCCGGGGCAGGGCGGGCGGCTCGGCCGTCCCGGCCTTCGGTTCCATGGCCTTGCCCCGCAGCCGTGGAACCGGATCCCGTCGGCACCCGAGCGGACGACGGTCGGGGCGGCGCGGACACCGGTGCGGCGGTCACGGATGCACATGCTGACGAAACAGCAGGTCAGGGCGATTGTCAGTGGTGCGTTCTACCGTCGTTCCCATGCTGCTATCTCACGGGGGAGAACCCTTGCGCACCGCCGGCCCGGTGGCGCGCTGGACGGTGGAGCAGGTACTGGCCCTCGCTCCTGACGAGGCGTCACGCAAGGCGGGGAGCAAGCTGGGTTCGGCCGGTCCCTGGTCGGGCGGCGGGTGTGACGGTTCGGGTGCGGTGTGGGGGCTGTGCGGGGGAAGCGGGAGCAAGCCGTACCGGACGGTGGTCGACACCACCGGCCCCGCGTACACGTGCAGTTGCCCCAGCCGGAAGTTTCCGTGCAAGCACGCACTGGGCCTGCTGCTGGTCTGGGCGTCGGACGAATCGGCCCTGCCGCCGGGCGGGGTGCCGGACTGGGCCGGTGAGTGGCTGACGGGCCGCCGCGAGCGGTCGGCCGGGAAGGGTGAGAGAGCGGAGCAGCGCACGGCGGACGGCGTTTCGGCCGCGGGCCCGGCCGATCCGGAGGCCGCCCGGCGGCGGGCCGAGCGCCGCGCAGAGCGGATCACCGGCGGCGCGCAGGAGCTGGAGGAGCGGCTGGCCGATCTGCTGCGCGGGGGGCTGGCGGCGGCCGATCAGCCGGGGTACGGGCTCTGGGAGGAGACGGCGGCCCGCATGGTCGACGCCCAGGCACCCGGACTGGCTGCCCGCGTACGGGAGTTGGGTGCCGTCGCGGCATCCGGTCCGGGCTGGCCGGTGCGGCTGCTGGAGGAGTGCGCGCTGCTGCATCTGCTGGACAGCGCCTGGCTGGGGATCGACCGGCTGCCGGAGCCGCTGGCCGCCACGGTCCGCACCCGGGTGGGGCTGACGGCCCCTGCCGAGGGTCCGCCGGTCCGCGACCACTGGCTGGTCCTCGCCCAGTACGACACCCCGGACGGCAAGATCGTCACGCGCCGCATCTGGCTGCACGGGAGGGAGACCGGCCGCACGGCGCTGCTGCTCTCCTTCGGGGCGGCCGGGCGCTCCCCCGGGCTCGCACTGCCGGTGGGCGGCACGCTCGACGCCGAGCTCACGCCCTATCCGGGCGCCGGGCAGCTACGGGCGGAGCTGGGGCGGCAGTTCGGGGTGCCGTCGCCGGCCGGCACCCCGCCTCCGGGGGACACGGCAGCGGCCGCGATCGAGGCGTACGGACACGCCCTGCGGGAGGACCCCTGGCTGGACGCCTGGCCGGTGGCGCTGCGCGATGTCATACCCGTGCCGTCGGGGGACGGCTGGCAACTGGCGGACGCGTCGGGCGGGGCGGCCCTGCCCCTCGCACCGGCGGCGCTGTCCCGGCCCGGTCTGTGGAGGCTCGTCGCCCTCTCCGGCGGCGCGCCGGTCACGGTCTTCGGCGAATGCGGCCACCGCGGCTTCGACCCGTTCGCGGCCTGGTCCGCCGGGTCCGGTGACGACGCGGCGTGCGGGACCGTGCCGCTCATCTGACGTCGGATTCGAAGGGGGACCCATGTCCGGCACCATCACACCCGCCCCGTCCGCACCCGCCCCGTGGGAAGAGCTCGTCACCACGGCGCTGCTCGGCACCGACCGCCGCCCCGCCGGGGCGGACGGCGGGCCCGCCGGACTGCTGGACGCGGCGGCACTCCACACCGTGCGGCGCAGGGCGGGCCTCCTGCCCGCCGCCCCGGCCGCCCGGCCCGAGCCGGCGCCCGTCGACCCGCGGCCGGCGCTGCCCCCGGCCGCGCGGCGCAGGCTCGCCCAGCTGCTGGCCGACCGGTCGGCCGCGGGCGGCTCGGGCGGCCGACGCGGTACGGCTCCCGACCTCACGGAGCTGATCCCGCAGTGGCTGGCCACCGCCAACCGGCAGGGTTTCCGGGCCCCGGCCGCGCTGCTGCCGGCCCTGCTCGACGCGGCCAGGGCCCGTACGGACCTGCGGCCTCCGGCCATGGCCTTCGCCGGGCCGCGCGGGCTGTGGCTGGCCGGGCTGAACCCCGAGTGGAAGTTCGCGTTGCGCGGCTCCTCGGGCGGCTCGTCGCTGCCCGGCCCGACGGAGCCGGAAGCGGTGGCCCGGCTGTGGGAGGAGGGTCTGTTCGCCGAGCGGGTCGCACTGCTCGCGGCGGTCCGGGCCCATGATCCCGCCGAAGCGCTCGCACTGCTCGCGAGCACCTGGAGCACCGAGCGGGCCGAGGACCGGCTGATGTTCCTCGACTCGCTGCGCACCGGGCTGTCCCCGCTGGACGAACCCTTCCTGGAGCAGGCCCTCTCCGACCGCAGCCGCAATGTCCGCTCGACCGCCGCCGAGCTGCTGTCCGCGCTGCCGGAGTCGGCGCTGGCCGGCCGGATGGCGTCGCGCGCGCTGTCCTGTGTGAGCCCCGGCCTCACCGGCGACGAGGCCTCGGTCGCCGTGGAGGCACCGCACGAATGCGACGCCTCGATGGAGCGCGACGGGGTGGTGGCGGTGCCCCCGTCCGGGCGGGGGGAACGGTCGTGGTGGCTCGGCCAGTTGGTGGAGGCCACGCCGCTCGCCACCTGGCCGGCGCGGTTCGCCGGCCGTACCGCGCGGGAGCTGGTCGCCCTTCCGGTCGCGGACGGCTGGGCCGAGGAACTGCACGCGGCCTGGTGCCGGGCCACGGTGCGGCAGCGTGACCCCGAGTGGGCCCGCGCGCTGCTCGGCACCCCCTCCGCCCCGCCGTCGAACGGCCCCGGCACGGCGTCGCTCGCCGAGCGGTCGAAGCTCCTCGCCATACTGCCCGCGGCCGAACGGGCCGGATGGGTGGCCGGCTTCATCGCCGCACACGGCCTGTCGGAGGCCTTCCAGATCCTGGGGGTCTGCCCGACGCCCTGGGCCGGACCGCTGGGCCGCGCCGTCGTCGACGCCCTGGACATCGCCCGGGACGCGGGCAGCTATCCCTGGAGCTTCAGCGGCGTGATGGGTCTCGCCGAACGCTGTCTGAACCCGGCCGAGGCGGACCGCCTGGAGGTCCTCACCACCACTCCGGACGAACCGGAGGACGCCTCACCGGGCGCGAACGGCTACTGGTCCGAGGCCTTCCAACGACTGGTCTCCACCCTGCGGCTGCGCGCGGCGATGGACTCGGAGCTGATCCCGGCCTGACGGAACCGGACCCGGCCCGGAGCCATGAGCCCCGGGCCCGGCGGGTCAGGCCTCCGCGGGGTGGCGGACGTTCGCGTTGACCCACTCGACGATCGACACCGTCGTGGCGCCCGGGGTGAAGATCTCCGCGACGCCCTGGTCCTTCAGCGGTGCGATGTCCGCCTCCGGGATGATGCCTCCGCCGAAGACCTTGATGTCCTCCGCCTCGCGCTCCTTCAGCAGCTCGATGACCTTGGCGAAGAGCGTGTTGTGTGCACCGGAGAGGATCGAGAGCCCGATCGCGTCGGCGTCCTCCTGGATCGCGGTGTCCACGATCTGCTCGGGCGTCTGGTGGAGCCCGGTGTAGATGACCTCCATACCCGCATCACGCAGCGCCCTGGCGATCACCTTGGCCCCGCGATCATGGCCGTCCAGGCCCGGCTTCGCCACCACCACACGGATCGGACCGGTCACACCCATCACTGCCTCCACATGCCTCTCCCGTGCCTGAAGGGCCGGGGATGTGAACGAACGTTATCTACAGCATCCCGCAAGCCGTCGTTTCGCGGTGGACGGGGAGGGGGAAATCACACGTGGGACATGTTCACCGGGCGCCGTCCCCGCGTCATGCGGCAGAACTGCCGTGCGGGACCGGCCGCCAGGGGAGCCGCGACGAGGTCGCCGTACCACCGCGCCGTCAGCCGCACGGCACGGTGGTACGGGCCTGCCCGGTCCACCGGCCGACTGCGCGCCGGTCGCCATCCGGCCGCCTCCCCCGCCCGCCGAAGCAGGAGGTCGGCCATGAAGGTCCTGCCTTTCCTTCCGCCACCACTGGGCCGGCCGTGTCAGGTCCCCGCTCTGCTGCCGACCGCGCTGCTGAAGGCCACCGCGCTGGAGCTGGTGGTCCTCGCCGGCCACGCGCTGCTCTACCCCACCGGCATCACGGGGGAACGGCGCGCCGCGCCCCTCCCGGACGGGCCGCACACCACACCTCCCGGCTCCACCCCCACCGCCCCGGCCGCGGCCTCCGTCCTCCCGGCCGAGGGCGACGAACGGCCGCCCGTCGTCCTGCTGCACGGCTTCATCGACAACCGTTCGGTCTTCGTCCTGCTGCGCCGCTCCCTCGCCCGGCACGGCTGGCGCCACCTGGAATCGCTCAACTACTCGCCGCTGACCTGCGACATCCGGACAGCGGCCGAGTTGCTCGGGCGCCATGTCGAGGAGATCTGCGCGCGTACCGGACACCACCGGGTCGACATCGTCGGGCACAGCCTCGGCGGTCTGATCGCCCGCTACTACGTACAGCGACTCGGCGGTGACCAGCGGGTCCGCACCCTGGTCACCCTCGGCACACCGCACGCGGGCACGGCCGTCGCCCCGCTGGCGAGCGCCCACCCCATCGTGCGGCAGATGCGCACGGGGTCCGCGCCGATCGAGGAGTTGCGCCGGCCCGCGCCCGGCTGCCGTACCCGGTTCGTGAGCTTCTGGAGCGAGCTCGACCGGGTGATCGTGCCTGCCGAGGCGGGCCGCATCGACCATCCGGACCTCGACGCGCAGAACGTGCGCGTCACCGGAATCGGCCATCTCGCCCTGCCGGTGCATCCGGCCGTGGCCGCCGCGGTCCGGCAGGCGCTGGAGTCCCGCGAACCGACGGCCGGAACCACCGGGGCCACCGGATTCGGAGAAACCGGCGGAATCGGAGGATCCGCGGGAGCCGCATGAGCCCCACGGCCCGACAGGGACCCCACAAATAGAACGCGTTTCGAACATAGAGCCAAGGCTCTGTGCGCAGTCCGTCGAAAGACGGCCGATTGCCCGTTTCCTGAGCCGCCCGTGCCCGCCGAAGATTGTCGGCGTCACGTACCGCCGGGTACAGTCGCGGCCACTGCTCCCCCTGGGATTCCCCCGCCGGAACCCAGAGCACAGGTCCTGCTGCCGAGGCGAGAGAGAAGTTGGTGAACGACCAGCACCCCCACGCCGGGTACGCCGGATACGACAGCGAGGCGACCGGCGGCTTCGACAGCGATCCCCTCTTCGGCTCGCTCCCCGGCGGTCACGACGGCGCCTACGGCAGCGGCTACGGAGCCGGGCAGTCCGGCTACGGCGGCGCGTACGACTCCACCCGGTGGGACACGGGTGCACACCCGACCACCTCGTACGACGCCTACGCCCCGTACGCCGCGCAGCCCCAGCAGTACGAGGCGGGGCCGACGTACGAGACGACGGCCGTCTGGACGCCCGCGGCCGACTACGGCACGGAAGCGAACACGGCCACCGCCACGTTCACCGGCATCCCGGCACAGGGCGGCGCCCCGGACGCCACGGGCCAGTGGGACACCAGCGGCTGGCACACGAACGACCCGTGGGCCACGGGTGGAACGGCCGCGTACGACACCGGCGCGTACGACGCCACCGCCTGGAACACCGGCGCCACGCCCGAGCACGAACAGCACCTCGCGCACACCACGGAAACCGCACAGGTGTCCTACGAGGCGCCGTCGGCACACGACGCGCCCGGAACACACGAGACCTACACCGACCCGGGCTCCTACGACCCGTACGCGCCCTACGTCGCCGATGCCGCAGACGGCGCCGACGCCCCGGACACCGCGGCGGACGTCGTGGATGTACATGACGCGGCCACCATCAGCGTCGCGGCCATCGCGGACGCCGCAGAGGCCGCGCCCGGCCCGCACCGCCCCCTCGGCCGCTCCGCCACCCGCAGCGGCGGCGCCGGCCGCAGCCGTCGGCGTTCCCCCGCGAAGCGTTCCGCGCTCCTCACCGTCGCCATCCCCTCCGCCTGCGTGATGAGCGTGGCCGGAATCGCCGCTGCCTCCGTCGGCGGGCTCGGCGGCGAGGACAAGAAGGACGACAGCACCACGATGGCGGCGGCCGACCCCGGCTCCGTCAAGGCGGGTGCGGCCAACAACAAGCTGGACACCCAGCTCGCCAACCTCAGCGCCGACGCGGAGAACTTCGCCGACCGCGCGAGCCGCACCCAGGAACGCATCGACCTGCGGGAGCGGCAGGCCGCGGAGAAGAAGAAGCGCGAGGAGGAGGCCGCCCGCAAGGAGGCCCTGCGCCCGAAGTTCGTCCTGCCGGTCAAGCAGCACGGCCTCAGCGCGTACTTCGGCCAGGCGGGCGTCAACTGGATGTCCGTGCACACGGGCATCGACTTCCCCGTGCTGGAGGGCACGCCCGTGATGGCCGCGACCGACGGCACCGTGCGCACCCAGCTGAACAGCGCCTACGGGAACATGGCCATCGTCACCATGGCCGACGGGACCGAGACCTGGTACTGCCACCTGAGCAGCACCAAGATCCGCTCGGGCCCGGTCAAGGCCGGTGATGTCATCGCGTACTCGGGCGACACCGGGAACTCGACCGGCCCGCACCTGCACTTCGAGGTGCGGCCCGGTGGCGGAGCGGCAGTGAACCCGCTGCCGTGGCTGCGCAGCCACGGCCTCAACCCGACCTGATCCCCGCGGGGCGGGGGCCACGGCCCCCGCCCGCTCCGGCTACAGCTTCTCGACCGGCGCGTACCGCAGCAGCAGCTTCTTCGGGCGCTCGTCGCCGAAGTCGACCGTGGCCTTCGCCTGGTCGCCGAGGCCCTCGACCGCCGTGACCGTGCCGAGCCCGAACTGGTCGTGCGTGACCCGGTCCCCGACGGCCAGCGTGATCGTCGGCTTGTCCGAGGTCCGCCGGGTCGCGAAACCCGAGGGTCCGGAGCGCGAACGCGACGAGGACAGCGAGGACGTGATCCCCGAGGTCGGTCCGGCCGGGGCCGCCATCGGCCCGGTCCGCTTCCACTCCAGGTGCTGGTCCGGGATCTCGTCCAGGAACCGCGACGGCGGGTTGTACGAGGGCTGGCCCCACGCGCTGCGCATCGCGGCCCGGGTCAGATAGAGGCGCTCGCGGGCCCGGGTGATGCCGACGTAGGCGAGCCGCCGCTCCTCCTCCAGCTCCTTCACCTGTCCCAGCGCCCGCATGTGCGGGAAGACGCCGTCCTCCATGCCGGTCAGGAAGACGACCGGGAATTCGAGGCCCTTCGCGGTGTGCAGCGTCATCAGCGTGATGACACCGGAGCCGTCCTCGTCCTCGTCGGGGATCTGGTCGGAGTCGGCGACGAGCGCGACCTTCTCCAGGAACTCGGCGAGCGTGCCGGTGCCCGCGGCCGTGCCGGTGCCCTCCTCCTCGGCCGCTCCGCGCTCCTGCTCGAATTCGAGGGCCACGGCGGCCAGTTCCTGAAGGTTCTCGATCCGGGTCTCGTCCTGCGGGTCGGTGGACGCCTGGAGCTCGGCGAGGTAGCCGGTGCGCTCCAGGACGGCCTCCAGGACCACCGCGGGACCCACGCCCGACTCGACGACGGTGCGCAGCTCCTCCATCAGCGTGTTGAACCGCTTGACGGCGTTGGCCGACCGGGCCGCCATGCCGTACGCCTCGTCGACCCGGCGCAGCGCCTGCGGGAAGGTGATCTTCTCGCGCAGGGACAGCGCGTCGATCATCGCCTCGGCGCGCTCGCCGATGCCGCGCTTGGGCACGTTGAGGATGCGGCGCAGCGGGACGGTGTCCTCCGGATTGGCGAGGACGCGCAGGTAGGCCAGGATGTCCCGGACCTCCTTGCGCTCGTAGAAGCGCACGCCGCCGACGACCTTGTAGGGCAGGCCGACACGGATGAAGATCTCTTCGAAGACACGGGACTGCGCGTTCGTACGGTAGAAGATCGCGACGTCGCCGGCCTTGGCGTCGCCCGCGTCGGTCAGCCGGTCGATCTCGTCGGCGACGAACTGCGCCTCGTCGTGCTCGGTGTCGGCGACGTAGCCGGTGATCCGGGCGCCCGTGCCGGCGTTCGTCCAGAGGTTCTTGGGGCGGCGGCTCTCGTTGCGCTCGATGACCGCGTTGGCGGCGGAGAGGATCGTCTGCGTGGAGCGGTAGTTCTGCTCCAGGAGGATCGTCGTCGCGTTCGGGTAGTCCTCCTCGAACTGGAGGATGTTGCGGATGGTCGCGCCGCGGAAGGCGTAGATCGACTGGTCCGCGTCACCCACGACGCACAGCTCCGCCGGGGCGTCGCCCTCGCCCGCCGGGCCGACCAGCTCGCGCACCAGGGTGTACTGGGCGTGGTTGGTGTCCTGGTACTCGTCGACCAGGACGTGGCGGAAGCGGCGGCGGTAGTGCTCGGCGACGTCCGGGAACGCCTGGAGCAGGTGGACCGTCGTCATGATGATGTCGTCGAAGTCCAGCGCGTTGGCCTCGCGCAGCCGGGACTGGTACATCGCGTAGGCCTGGGCGAGGGTCTTCTCGAAGCCGTCCGCGGCCTGGCCGGCGAAGGTCTCCTCGTCGATCAGTTCGTTCTTCAGGTTGGAGACCTTGGCCGTGAACGACTTCGGCGGGAAGCGCTTCGGGTCGAGGTCGAGATCGCGGCAGACCAGGGCCATCAGCCGCTTGGAGTCGGCGGCGTCGTAGATCGAGAACGACGAGGTGAAACCGAGCCGCTTCGACTCGCGGCGCAGGATGCGTACGCACGCGCTGTGGAAGGTCATGACCCACATCGCGTTGGCGCGCGGTCCGACGAGCTGCTCGACGCGCTCCTTCATCTCGCCCGCGGCCTTGTTGGTGAAGGTGATCGCCAGGATCTGGCCGGGGTGCACCCCGCGCTCCGCGAGGAGGT
The DNA here is from genome assembly GCF_040652135.1 of Streptomyces sp. NPDC048295. Lineage (NCBI taxonomy): Bacteria > Bacillati > Actinomycetota > Actinomycetes > Kitasatosporales > Streptomycetaceae > Streptomyces > Streptomyces sp. NPDC048295. The sequence continues at coordinate 404,559 of NZ_JBEZLL010000003.1, read as the reverse complement.
GGGCGATCCGGTGGGTCAGCACCCGGGTCTTGCCCGAGCCGGCCCCGGCGACGATGAGCAGCGGGGAGCCCGCGTGGACCACGGCGGCGCGCTGCTCCGTGTTCAGCCCGTCGAGGAGCGCCGCGGCGTCGATGACGGGGCGGTGCGCGCCGTCGCGGTAGTAGGCGTCCCTGGGCGGCGGGGGCCCGTCGAACACGCCCGCGAAGAGGTCCTCCGGCACCGCTTCGGGTGCGGAGTCCTCGGGGGGCGGCGGGGGCTCTTCCTCCGAGTGCTGGAGGCCGGCCAGGAAGCTGTCGTCAAAGAGGCTGCTCATCGCTAGTCGAGTCTAGGCCGCCCCACCGACACCCGGAGGCCGCATGGCGAACCGCGCACCGCGACGGACACCCAGCGGAGGGGCGCACCCACAGCCCGTGAGGAATTCCGGGCCTCCACCGCCCCATTCCGGCAAGGTCACGAAAATGTATCGGGCATATCGAACATCAACCTTCACAGCAGCACCATGGGTTGGCTAGCGTGCTCGACCGGGCGGCCCGTACCCCCTTGAGGCGAACCACGCCGAGCGGGCGCCTCCGCCGAATCCGGCCGCCCTCAGGGGAGTTCGGAACCGGGGACCCATGAGCAGTACCGGGGTGAATCGGTCCTTATCCCCCACTCGGACCGTAGGGCAGCCTTCCGTTCCGCCCGAACCCGACAGCTAACCCGGTAGGCGGTCCACGGAAGGAGATGCCGGCCTTGGCATCCCATCGCAAGCCGCGCACCCGGGTGCGCACCACCGCACCGGCCGTCGGTCTCACCACCGCGGCGCTGGCGTCCGTGACCCTGCTCTCCACGCAGAGCGCCATGGCCGCACCCGATCCGAAGCCCGGCGTCGAGGACGTACAGAAGAAGGTCGACGACCTCTACCGGCAGGCGGGGACCGCGACCCAGCAGTACAACCAGGCGAAGGAAGCCTCCGCCGCCCAGCGCGCCAAGGTCGACGCCCTGCTGGACGACGTCGCCGAGCGCGCCGACAAGCTCAACGAGGCGCGCAGGACGCTCGGCGCCTACGCGGCCGCGCAGTACCGCAGCGGTTCCATCACACCGAGCGCCACGTTCTTCCTGGCCGACGACCCGCAGTCGTACTTCGACCAGAGCCAGCTGATGGACCGGATGACCAGCCGGCAGCAGCAGGCGATCACGGACTTCCGTACGCAGCAGGCCAAGGCGTCGAAGAAGCGCGCCGAAGCGGTGCGGAGCCTGGAGACGCTGACGACGACGCAGAGCACGCTGCGCACCAGCAAGCAGGACGTGCAGACGAAGCTGGGCGAGGCGCGCACGCTGCTGTCGAAGCTGACCGCCGAGGAGAAGGCGCGGCTCGCGGCGATCGAGCGGAAGAAGGAGGCCGAGGCCAGGCGCAAGGCGCAGGAGCTGGCGAAGCAGCAGGCCGCCGCGAAGGCCGAGGCCGACCGCAAGGCCGACGAGGCCGCGAAGGAGTCGGGCGGCGGTACGGGGACGGGCACCGGCTCGGACAGCGGCGCCACGACCAAGGCGGAGAAGGTGCTCGCCTTCGCCAGGGCCCAGATCGGCAAGCCGTACGTCTGGGGCGCGACGGGCCCGGCGTCGTACGACTGCTCCGGCCTCACCCGGGCCGCGTGGAAGGCGGCGGGGGTCGACATCCCGCGCACCACGTGGGACCAGGTCAAGATCGGCACCCGGGTCGCCACCGCGGACCTGCGGCCGGGGGATCTGGTGTTCTTCTACGACGACATCAGCCACGTCGGCATCTACAAGGGCGACGGGATGATGATCCACGCACCGAAGCCCGGGGCGAACGTGCGCGAGGAGTCGATCTACTACATGCCGATCTACGGCAGCGTGCGGCCCGCGTAGCGGGCCTCCACGCGCCGTACCGCCCCGGTGCCGGGGCGGTGCGGCGCGGGCGGGATCAGGTCCAGAGCGTGGCGATGAAGATGTTGAGCATCGTCAGTCCGCCCACCGCCGCGAAGGCGCCCTTGTCGACCGTCTCCTCGTCCCGCTTGATGTAGACGAGCGCGAGGACGACGACCAGGACCAGCAGCTTGACGCCGATCTTGATGTTGTTCACGTGGTTGCCGTCGGCCTCGTTCAGCCCGACCAGTGCGACGCCGGTGACCAGCATGGTCAGCGCGCCGTGCAGCATCGCCGGGACGAACCGGGCCGTGCCCGCGCCCATCGCCTTCATCTGGGTCAGGAAACCGCCCAGCAGGGAGGCGATGCCGATGATGTGCAGGGCGACGAAGACATGAATGAGTACGTCCATGAGGCCGCAGCCTAGCTCCGGCCATATCACCACTCGGCAGGCAGGTATACCTTCCTGACCACTTCACTCGCGTCTGTACCAATTGCCTTACTCTGGTGCAATTTTTCCGATCACTCGACGACATTGCCACGCCAAATCAAGACAATAAGCGTCATTACGACTCCTGCCCGTGCCCCGGGTTTAGCGTCGCTGAGCAGGTGGCCGGCTCCACCGCCGCTCCGTACGCGGACAGTGCACCGGTCGCCCCGCCGAGAGTTGTGGCGGGCCCGTCGGCATCCCCCGGCGGGCAGTCGTCAGGAAGGACGCACGCCCTCGTGGCAGCGCATCGAAAACCCAAGCAGCGCCCGTACACCGGCCCTGCTGCCCGCACCGCGGCGACCCTGGCCTTCGCCGGGGCCGCCACCGCCGCCGTGATGCCCGGCCCGGCGCACGCCGACCCGCAGCGCACCCCCGTCCAGGTCAAGACCGAGGTGGACCGGCTGTACCACGACGCGGAGGTCGCCACCGAGCAGTACAACGGCGCGAAGGAGAAGGCGTCCGCCGCCGAGAACGCCCTCGACGAGCTGCGCGACGAGGCCGCCCGCAGGACCGAGCGCCTCAACGCCTCGCGCGACGAACTGGGTTCGTTCGCCGCCGCGCAGTACCGCACCGGCGGCCTCGACACGTCCGTGCAACTGGCGCTCTCCTCCGACCCGGACCAGTACCTGGAGCGGGCCTCGTACGTGGACCGGATCGGCGACCGCCAGGCCGCCGCGCTCAACAAGGTCCGGCGGCAGGTCGCCCAGATCGCCACGCTGCGCGCCCAGGCCGAGGGAGAGCTGGCCGCGCTGGCCGCCCGCCGGGCCGAGCTGAAGAAGCACAAGGCGACGATCACGACCAAGCTCGCCGAGGCGCAGCGGCTCCTCGACCGGCTGAGCCCGCCCGAGCGCACCGCCTACGAGAACTCCGACCACGGATCGGCCGACGGCGCGCGCTCCGCCGGCCGCGCCGACCGCTCCACCGCACGCGGCCCCGTCCGGGCGCCGAACGCCCGCGCCGCCGAAGCCGTCGCGTTCGCGTACGGGGCGCTCGGCAAGCCGTACGTCTGGGGCGCCACCGGCCCCTCCTCGTTCGACTGCTCCGGGCTCACCCAGGCCGCCTGGCGCTCCGCCGGGGTCTCGCTCCCCCGGACCACGTACACCCAGATCAACGCCGGCCGGCACATCCCGCGTTCCGAACTCGCCCCGGGCGACCTGGTGTTCTTCTACTCCGGCATCAGCCATGTCGGGCTCTACATCGGCAACGGCCAGATGATCCACGCCCCGCGCCCCGGAGCGCCGGTCCGGGTCGCGCCGATCGACCAGATGCCCTTCGCCGGAGCCACCCGGGTGGCATAGGCTCCCGACTCCGATCCGGGTCGGCCCGCCATCGGGTCGGCCCGCCGTCGACCAACCGGCCGGAGGACGACCCACATGCCCATGGACGCCGATGTCCAGACCCATGCCCGTACGCTCGCCCAGCGCTCCCCGGACCACCTCCGGGTCGGGCCCTTCACGGTGCGGTACAACCCCGGCTGGTCGCTCAAGTACGCCAACTACGCCATACCCGACCAGGGGGCCGAGCCGACCGCCGACGATCTCGACGCGCTGATCGCGGCGTTCCGGGAGCACGACCGGCTGCCCCGGCTGGAGTTCCTGCCCGGATCGGCGCCCGCGGTCGAACCCGCGCTGCTCGCCGCCGGGTTCACCGTGGAGAACCGGGCCCCGGTCATGGCCTGCGCACCGGGCGAGCTGCTGACGCCGAAGCCGGTGGCGGACCTCACGATCGGCGAACCGGCCACCGACGCGGAGTTCGCCGCCGCCGCGCTCGTCCAGCACCACGGATACGGCGGGACCGGCGAGCCCGAGGACGGCGTGGCGCAGTGGCTGCGCACCGCGGCCCGGGACGGCGGGGTCGCGGCCCTGGCCACGGTCGACGGCGTGCCGGCCGGCGCGGGCGGCTGCTCCGTCCCGGTCGACGGCCTCACCGAACTGGCCGGTCTCGCCGTCGCCGACGCCTACCGCCGCCGCGGCATCGGCGCCGCGCTCTCCGCCCACCTGACCGCGACCGCCTTCGGGCGCGGCTGCCGGGTGGTGTGGCTGGAGCCGGGCGACGCCGATGTGGAGCGGATCTACGCGGGCATCGGCTTCCGCAGGATCGGCGAGAAGCTGAACATCTCGCTCGAACCGGCCTGACGGGGCCGCCGCCCGCCGACGGGATCAGCCCGTCGGCGGGCCCGGACCGTCGTCCGCCCGGCTCAGACCAGCCGTCGCGCCGTCGCCCAGCGGGTCAGCTCGTGCCGGTTGGACAGCTGGAGTTTACGCAGCACCGCCGAGACATGGGACTCGACGGTCTTCACCGAGATGAACAGCTGCTTGGCGATCTCCTTGTACGCGTAGCCGCGCGCGATCAGCCGCAGCACCTCGCGCTCGCGCTGGGTGAGGCGGTCCAGGTCCTCGTCGACCGGCGGCGCGTCCGTGGAGGCGAAGGCGTCGAGGACGAAGCCGGCCAGCCGGGGCGAGAACACCGCGTCGCCGTCCTGGACCCGGAAGACCGAGTCGACCAGGTCGGTGCCGGTGATGGTCTTGGTGACATAGCCGCGGGCACCGCCGCGGATGACGCCGATGACGTCCTCGGCGGCGTCCGAGACGGACAGCGCCAGGAACCGCACCGGGTTCTCCACGGCCCCCATCATCGGGGCGCAGCGGCGCAGCACCTCGACGCCGCCGCCGCCGGGCAGATGCACGTCGAGGAGGACGACCTCCGGCCGGGTCGCCGTGATCACGGTGACCGCCTGGTCGACGTCGGCGGCCTCGCCGACCACCTCGACACCGGTCTCCTCGGTGCGGCCGATCTCGGCCTGGACGCCGGTGCGGAACATCCGGTGGTCGTCGACGAGCACGACCCGTACCCGGCGCTCCGGGCCCCCGGCCGGCTCAGTGGTCTCCGTCATCGCTCGCCCTCTCCATCTCCAGCTCGACTTCCGTGCCCCCGCCGGGCACCGAACGCAGTCGCGCCGTACCGCCGTTGCGCTGCATCCGGCCGATGATTGATTCTCGTACGCCCATTCTGTCCCCCGGTACGGAGTCCAGGTCGAATCCCGGGCCCCGGTCGCGCACCGAGACGAAGACCGTACGGCCCTCTACCTCCGCGTAGACCTGCACGGCACCGCCCTCGCCACCGTACTTGGCGGCGTTGACCATGGCTTCGCGCGCGGCCTGCATCTGGGCGGTCAGCTTCTCGTCCAGCGGGCAGTCGCCGACCACGACGACCTCCAGCGGGACGCCGTGCTTGTCCTCGACCTCGGCGGCGGCGCGCTTGACCGCCTCGGCGAGGGTCCCGGGCTCGTCGTCCTCGTCCTTGCCGGTGCCCTCGGGGTTGTACAGCCAGTTGCGCAGTTCCCGTTCCTGGGCGCGGGCGAGCCTGCGGACCTCACCCACGTCGTCCGCGTTGCGCTGGATCAGGGTGAGGGTGTGCAGCACCGAGTCATGGACATGGGCGGCCACCTCGGCCCGTTCCTGGGCCCGGATGCGCATCAGGCGTTCCTCGGAGAGGTCCTGGGTCATGCGGACGAGGTAGGGGCCGGCCAGCAGCGCGATGCCGGTGAGGACGGCGATGGCCGCGGTCATGACGTTGCCGAGCTGGGCCGCGGAGCCGCGTACCACCATGAAGACGGCCAGGCCCAGGCCGACCAGGGCGACCCCGGCGAGCCCCCGGGCCAGATGCAGGACCCGGCGCCGGCTGCCGACCTCCATCCAGCGGGCGCGCCGGGCGTTGTCCGCCTGCCGCCACACCAGTACGGAACCGGCGCCGATCAGCAGCGTGGGCCAGATGTAGCGGTTGGCCCCGCTGCCCATGTCGACGTTGCCGACGAAGATCATGGCGCCGAAGACCAGCGCGATCAGGGCGAAGACCTGGCCCCTGTCGGGCTTGCGGAGCCGGCGGCTGCCGTCCGGGGCGGTCACGAAGACCGAGCTCGGTGTCTCGACGCCTCCGACGCCGAGCGGGACGACGATCCAGAACACGGCGTAGAGCAGCGCGCCGAGGCCGTCCGCGAAGAACAGGCCGAGGAAGACGAACCGCACCCAGACGACGGGCAGCCCGAGGTGCCCGGCGAGACCGCGCGCGACGCCGCCCAGCAGCCGTCCGTCGGCGCTGCGGTACAGCTTGCGCAGCGGGGGCTCCTCCGGGTCCGTGGTGCGGGAGCTGGCGGCTCGGGTCGTGGCGGCTGGCATGACCCGATCGTCACATGTCCGGGCGGGTGGCGGCATCAGGGTCGGCCCCCTAGACGACCCTGAGTGCCCCGCGGGCCGTCGGCCCCCGGGGCCCGGCACCGGGGAACCCTCAGGGCCCGGCCGGCCAATATCAGGGATCGGCCAGGGTCGGCGCGGGTCCCGGACGGGCTCCGGGCCAGTCACCATGGAGCCATGACCGTTCCCCAGGACGCCTCCCCCGGTGTCGCTCCGCCCCCCGGTCCGGCACCTCTGCTGCGGCGCAGTCCGCAGCACAAGGTGGTGGCCGGGGTGTGCGGCGGTCTCGGCCGGTACTGCGACGTCGACCCGGTGATCTTCCGGATCGTGCTCGGTGTGCTGTCCGTGACCGGCGGCATCGGGCTGATCTTCTACGGCTTCGCCTGGCTGCTGGTCCCGGTGGACGGCGAGGAGGAGAACGAGGCGCGCAGGCTGCTGTCCGGCCGGGTGGAGGGGGCCTCGCTGATCGCGGTGCTGATCGCGCTGATCGGCTGCGGTCTCTTCCTGTCCATGCTGGGCAACGGCGGCACGCTGGCGTTCTCCGCGATGCTGTCGCTGGCGGTCGTCGGTTTCGCCGTGTGGACGCAGCACCGCAGGACCGCGGCGCCCGAGGACCCGCTGCATCCGGCGACCGCGCAGGCGGTGGCTGACGCGCCCCCCGAGGTGAAGGCGCCGCCGTCGCCGGGCAGCCCGTCGTGGTGGCGGGACCCGATCGTCAAGGACGGGACGACGGGGCCGGTGGGCGCGGGCTATCTGTGGGGTCCGGCCGACGCGGCGCTCCCGCCCCGTGCTCCGAGCCCCGCGGGTGCCGCCCCGAAGGACCCGTTCCGCGCGCCCCGGCGGGAGGCGGGCACCAGGGGCCCGACCTCGATCGGCGGGCTGGTGTTCCTGTTCGCGCTGATCGCGGGCGGTCTGGGCACGGGGCTGAGCTGGCAGTCCCAGCCGCTCGGTACGAGTCTGCAGTTCGGCCTGGCCGGTGCGCTCGCGGTGTTCGGGCTCGGGATGCTGGTCAGCTCGTTCCTGGGCCGGACGGGATTCGGCACGGTCATGCTGGCGATGATCACGGCGGCCCTGCTGGCGGGCGCGTCCGCGCTGCCCAAGGACATCACCACCCAATGGGTGCGCGAGGGGTGGCGGCCGGCCTCGGTGGCCGCGGTCCAGCCGCACTACCGGCTGGGCTCGGGAGTGGCCCGGCTGGACCTGACCGGGATCGCGGTCCCCCGGGGCGACACCGTCACGACGGGGGTGAAGGTCAGGGTCGGCCGCGCGGTCGTCGTCGTACCGGAGGACGTGACGGTGAAGGTGGACGCGCGGGCGGGCATCGGCGACATCACGCTGCCGGTCAGCGGATCGGGCGCGGCCCCGGTGGGGCCGCGCGAGGTGGACGTCGACGCCGAGCGGCGGGAGCACCGCACGCTTCCGCCGTCGCCGGGCAGCAGACCGGCGGGCACCGTGGAACTCACGCTCGAAGTCGGCATCGGACAGGTGGAGGTCACCCGTGCTGCGTCATGAGATCCGTCCCGGCCGGGCGGTGGCGGGCGTGGTCATGCTCGCCCTGGCCGCGGGATACGCGGCGGACGCCACGGGGGCCTGGGACGCCCCGTGGGTCTTCTTCTTCCCGCTGTTCTTCGGCGGCCTCCTGCTGGCCGCCACCACGACCTGGGTGAACTACCTGATCCGCCGCCGCCGTGTCGCGCGAAGGGCGTCCAGGGAGAACGCCGCAGCCCCGCCGAGCACCAGCGGCAACCAGGCCATGAGATAGACCAGGTCGTTGCCAAAGTAGTACGGCGAGACCTGCCAGCTCACGGTCAGCCACAGGCTCAGCGAGATCAGCGCCCCGCCGAGCGCGGCGAGCCGTGCCCAGAGCCCGAAGAAGGTGGCGAGGCCGACGACGAGTTCACCGATCGCGATGGCGTACCCGAAGGCGCCGGGGCTCTTCAGCGCGAGGTCGACGAGGGCCGGGATCGCGGACGAGTCGCGTACCGCGTGCATGGTCTCGCCGATGGAGCCGGGGCCGCTCGCGCGGAAGAAGGAACTGTCCGTCAGCTTGTCGAGCCCGGCGTAGACGAAGGTGACGCCCAGGAAGATCCGCAGCGGCAGCAGGGCGTGTTCCCGCGCCAGGTCCTTGAGCCCTCTCGACTCGCCCAGACCCCGTACGTTCGTGCCGTATCCCTGCATGTGGCCGCACCGCCTTCCGTAGACCCGTCACCAGACCTTACGTACGCGGCGGACGCGCCGCTCACCCGGTGGGTCGTCCGGCCGGGTGCCCGCCGTCCGGCGCAGCGGTCAGTCCGTCACATCGATCTCGACCCGGTTCGTCTCCACTCCGGCGGCGGTCACGACCTGCACCTCCACCACTCCCGGCTCGACCTCCACCGGGACCGGCACGGTCAGGACGCCGTCCGTCGGGTTGGCGAAGCCGCCGGCGACCGGGATCAGCGGCACATGCACATGGACCCGGCCGATCCGGACGACCATGCGGGCCAGCCGGTCCGGTGTCCCGGCGCCGGGCGGTACGAAGCCCGCACCGCGGATCTCGATGTCGTCGCCGGTGCGGACCGGCGCGTCCAGGTCCCCGGCCTCGCGGGCCCGGACCACCGAGAGGATCACCGGGCGCCCGCCCTCCGCGTACTTCCCGGCGAAGTAGGCGAACGCCGAGACGGTGACCAGCAGCGCCAGGCCCCAGGGCAGGTCGGGCAGTTGCTCGGGCCGGCGGGCGAGGCGGACCGCGGCGAACAGTACGGCGACCGTGCTCACCAGGACGTACTGCACATCCGTGAAGCTGCCCCGCCCGGAGTCGTCGGTGAGCAGATCGGCGGCGCGCGGCCGGTCGGCCCGCAGCTTCTGCAGGCGTCCGGACAGGGCCCGTACGGTCACCACCCGGCGTACGACGACGGCGACGGCGCACACCAGCGCGAGCACGGTCACCACGCCGGCGCCCCGGGCCAGGTCCAGCCCCTCGATGAGTGCGTCGCGCTCGGCGTGCCCGGAGGCGCCCGCCAGTTGGAGCGCCAGCACGAGCACGGAGAAGACCGCGAGCAGCACCCAGGAGACGGCGACCGCCCGGGAGGTGGAGAGCCGGTTGTCCTCGCCGATCAGCGGGGCGAGGAGGCCGCCGCGGGCACGGTGGAGATGGGCGGCGCCGGTCAGCAGGCCCGCGGTGACGAGTCCGGCGACCAGCCCCGCCGTACGGGCGTTGGTCCAGCCCGCGCCGATGGCGGTGGCGGACTCGCCGATGACCAGCAGGGCGACGCCGCCCCACACCGCGATCAGGGTGCGCAGCCACACCCGGTACAGCCAGGCGTCGCCCGCCTCCCGGCCTCGTTCGGCGACGGCCCTGGCGGACTGGGTCAGCTCGTCCGAGACCCACTGGCGGGTCGCCGAGGCGGAGTGCGCGACGCCGGGCGGCAGCCCCTGGCCGGCGGCGAGTTCGTCCCGCTTGGCCAGGAACGCGGCCACCGCGCGCCGGTGGCCCTCGCGCGCTCCGTGCGGGCAGTCGCCGCACGTGCAGCCGCCGCCGTGCGCGCTGCTCGCCCTCGCCTCGTCCAACACCACTGAGAACGCCGCCCCTTCAAGCCCAGACGCAGCCAACTCTGCTGCTATTGCAGCGAATTGTGCCGTACGGCCGGGCCGGGGGCCGCATCGGGGCGGCCCTCGGCGCGTATCGTCAGAATGTGCGACTGATCCGGCGCCACAGGGGCTGGTAGTTGATCCACGCCACCAGGTCGCTGCCCAGCTGGTCATGGGTGGCGACCGCGTCGCGGTGCTCGATCAGGACCGGCTTCCCGGCGGCCCGCGCGGCCAGCTGCACCTGGCAGGAGCGCTCCAGCGCGATGAACCACCAGGCGGCCGCGTCCACCGAGTCGCCGACGGTCAGCAGCCCGTGGTTGCGCAGCACGATCGCCTTGTGCCCGCCGAGCGCGGTGGCGATCCTGCGCCCCTCGTCCTCGTCCACGACGACTCCGGTGTACGCGTCGTACAGGACATGGTCTTCGTAAAAGGCGCAGGAGTCCTGGGTGATCGGTTCGATGAGCTCGCCCAGCGCGGACAGGGCCCGCCCGTGTACGGAGTGGGTGTGCGCGACGGCGACGACGTCCGGGCGGGCCCGGTGCACCTGCGCGTGGACGGCGAACGCCGCCTGATTGACGTGGTGGCGCCCCTCGACGACCTGCCCCTCGCCGTTGACCAGGATCAGCTCGTCCGGCGTGAGCCCGTCGAACGGGGCCCCGAAGGGGTTGACCCAGAAACAGTCGGTGAACCCGGGGTCCCGTGCGGTGATGTGCCCGGAGACGCCGTCCTCGTACCCGTACTCCCCGAACAGCCGGAGCGCCCCGGCCAGCCGTTCCTTCCGGTGGGCGCGCTCGTCGGCCACGGATTCATGGACGGGCGGCATCGCGAAGTGGAGCTGGTCCACGGGCACGGGCGCGGGGGCGGGCATGGGCTCGGACATGGCGGCTCCTCGGGGCTCCCAGGGCGTACGGGACCGGAAGTTACCGCCGGTTGCCGCAAGTGGCCAGGGATACCACGGGGAGGAATGCCCGTTCGCTTCCTCTACCGCCTCCGCTGATTGATCTCCGTGAGGTCGATTTCCAGGGGAAAGGGAACGTCCAGCTTCAGCTTGTTGTGGTGGATGCCTGTCGGCGTGTAGGCCTTCAGCGCGGGGTCGAGCTCGTAGACGTACACGATGGGCAGGCCGTCCCCGCCCGCCTCCACCCTCCAGAAGTGCACGATCCCGGCAGCCGCGTACTTCCGGGGCTTGACCTCCCTGTCCCTGTCCGCGGACTCTTCCGAGACGACTTCCACCGCCAGGATGACGTCCTCCGGCCTGAGCGAGGTCTGCTTGGGGCCCGTATCCGCCCCCCGCGGAACCACCAGCACGCCCGGCTCCGGCCGGTTCCGGCTGTCCAGCCTGACGCTGAATTCACGAAAGACATCGAGATCGTCCGGCACCTGTTCAAGGAGAGACGTCTCCAGCAGACGCATGGTCCGCATGTGGAACCTGGTCTGCGGACTCATGAAGACGAGACTCCCATCGATCAGCTCAGTGCGCCGCGGCAGGTTCGGAAGCCGGTCGAGATCATCTGCGGTCCAGCCCTGGGGAGGGGGGACGGGGTAGTTGTACTTCTCGTCCAACTCGTACTCGGGTGCGGCGCTCATGATTGCTCCCATGGGGCAGAGTCTCGTCTCCTCAGCCAACGTACCCAGCTCATACGACGATGCCGCCGCCCAAACGAATGAGCGACGGCATCGGCATTGACCTTGCGGGAGGGGTCACTCCCACTCGATGGTGCCCGGCGGCTTGCTCGTCACGTCGAGCACGACGCGGTTGACGTCGGCGACCTCGTTGGTGATGCGGGTCGAGATCCGGGCGAGCGTCTCGTAGGGCAGGCGCGACCAGTCGGCCGTCATGGCGTCCTCGGAGGAGACCGGGCGCAGGACGATCGGGTGGCCGTAGGTGCGGCCGTCGCCCTGGACACCGACCGAGCGGACGTCGGCGAGCAGGACCACCGGGCACTGCCAGATGTCGCGGTCCAGGCCGGCCGCGGTCAGCTCCTCGCGGGCGATCGCGTCGGCCTCGCGGAGCAGGTCGAGCCGCTCCTTGGTGACCTCTCCGACGATCCGGATGCCGAGGCCGGGGCCGGGGAACGGCTGGCGCTGGACGATCTCCTCCGGCAGGCCGAGCTCCTGGCCGACCATCCGGACCTCGTCCTTGAACAGCTGGCGCAGCGGCTCGACGAGCTGGAACTCGATGTCCTCGGGGAGGCCGCCCACGTTGTGGTGGGACTTGATGTTGGCGGTGCCGGTGCCGCCGCCGGACTCGACGACGTCCGGGTAGAGGGTGCCCTGGACGAGGAAGGCGACTTCCTCGCCGTCGGCGGCGCCCTCGGCGACGATCTCGGCCTGGGCCTGCTCGAAGACGCGGATGAACTCGCGGCCGATGATCTTCCGCTTCTGCTCGGGGTCGGAGACCCCGGCCAGCGCGGTCAGGAAGCGCTCCTCGGCGTCGACGACCTTCAGCTGGACTCCGGTGGAGGCCACGAAGTCCTTCTCGACCTGCTCGCTCTCGCCCTGGCGCATCAGACCGTGGTCCACGTACACGCAGGTCAGCTGGGAGCCGATGGCCTTCTGCACGAGGGCCGCGGCGACCGCGGAGTCCACGCCGCCGGACAGGCCGCAGATGGCGCGCTTGGTGCCGACCTGCTCGCGGATCAGTGCGATCTGCTCCTCGACCACATTGGTCGTGGTCCAGGTCGGCTCGATGCCGGCGCCGCGGTAGAGGAAGTGCTCCAGGACCTGCTGGCCGTGCGTGGAGTGCAGGACCTCGGGGTGGTACTGGACGCCGTAGAGCTTCTTCTCGTCGTTCTCGAAGGCGGCGACCGGCACGACGTCGGTGGACGCGGTGACGGTGAAGCCCTCGGGGGCGGCGGAGCAGGCGTCGCCGTGCGACATCCAGACCGACTGCTCGGCGGGCGTGCCCTCGAAGAGCGTGGAGCCGGTCTTGGAGACGGTGAGGGGGGTACGGCCGTACTCACGGGCACCGTTGTCGTCGACGGTGCCGCCGAGCGTGGTGGCCATCAGCTGGAAGCCGTAGCACATGCCGAAGACCGGGACCCCGGCCTCGAAGAGCGCACGGTCGAGGGAGGGCGCGCCCTCCGCGTACACCGAGGAGGGGCCGCCGGACAGGATGATCGCCCGGGGGTTCTTGGCCAGCATCTCGGCCACCGGCATGGTGGACGGAACGATCTCGCTGTAGACCCGGGCCTCACGGACGCGTCGGGCGATGAGCTGGGCGTACTGCGCGCCGAAGTCGACGACGAGAACCACGTCTGTGGTGGCGTCGGGGGCGGCGAGGGGTGCTGCTGGCACGGGCGGCCTTCCGGCGGTGAAGGGGGGGTCTGTTTTGTCGATTCTACCGGGGTTGCGGAGTCGGCCGTCGTCCCGCCCGTACAGGGGTACGGGGGCGGACCGCGTCCGGGCCGGCCCGGAACCGGCGTCTCAGCATCCGGGCCCCGTGTTGGTCCGTCCCCGGCGCCGGGGCCATACTGGGTTCCATGCGTCAGCACACGACCTTCGTCTTTACCTATGGCATCCGGCCCGCCGGCTGCCATGGTCGTGCTGCTTGATCCACTGACAAGCAACGTTCCAGGCGCCCCGGGCCGAAAGGCCCGGGGCGTCTTGGCGTTCACGGACCGGCCGGCCTCGGGGACCGCACCCCACGAGGAGTCACCACCATGACCAGCACCGTCCCCGCGAAGAGCACCGCCGCGAAGACCACCGCCGAGAAGACCGGTGCGCGCACCGAGGAGGCCGCCGTGCTCATCGACGACGCGCGGGCCCGCATCGACACGCTCGACGACCGGATCATCGGGCTCGTCCAGGAGCGGATGGCCGTCTCGGCGGTCATCCAGGAGGCCCGGATCACCTCCGGCGGCCGCCGGATCAGCCTCTCGCGCGAGATGGAGATCCTCGCCTCGTACCGGGACGCGCTCGGCAGGCCCGGCACCTCGCTCGCCATGACGCTGCTGGAGCTGTGCCGCGGCCGGGCCTGACACCCGGCGGGCCGCGGGTACCCCGGCGTATCCCAGTTCGGGCCCACTCTCACCCGTACGGCGCGTGACCGGGGCCCGCGCGGCTTCGTTGGTCCCGGTGTCCGTGCCAGCCAGGGGCGGCTCTGGAAGGAAACCACGCGTGGCTCCGCTGGAGCGTGTGGCGTACCGCAGGTACGCCGTGGGACCGCGCCCCAGCGTGCGTGACCGGTCGGCAGGGGACAGCAGACCGGTCACCCCAGGAAACGGCCGGCTCCGGGGACGCCCGGAGCCGGCCGCGTCCGGCCTCCCAGGGCCCCCACCGGCCGCTTCCCGGCCCGGGGGCCCTTTCCCTCGGCCCCTTTCCCTCGGGCGCTTCCCCTCGGACCCGGGCGTGAGCGGCGTCACATAAAGGTTCTGTGAGTAACCGGACAACCTTTGCGGCGGACCGCTGGTCAACCATGCGGAACCACCGGCCCCGCTCATGCCCCCTCATGACGGGCCCGTACCGCCCCCGTACCGCCGCTCGCGGTACGCCGGACTCCTGAGGTCACCATGAAGCTTCGCCGCGCCCTGGCGCTCGCCGCCGCCACGGCGGTCATCGCCCCCGCCGCGGTCCTGGCCGCCCCCGCCGCGCTCGCCGTGGCGACGGACGGGACCACGGCCGCCGCGGAGGCCACCGGCTCGCCTTCGCCGAGCGGCTCCGGGACCCCGGCGGCCGAGCCGGACGCGTCCGCCTCCACGCCCGCCGAGGAGTCCTCCGAAGACCCCGGCGAGCCCGGTCCCGGCGAGGAGTCCGAGTCCGCCGGCAGCACCGGCCCGGCCCCGGACGAAGCCGTCGGCGCGACCCCGACGGACTCGGCGAGCGCCTCGTCGTCCGCGTCCGCCACCCCGTCGGAGTCCGAGGACCCGGCGGAGCCCGCGGAGTGCGCCAAGTCCGACCTGGACATCTCCATCAACGGCCTGCCCGGCCGGATCGCCCGGGGCAGCGGCTGGCACACGTTCAAGATGAACGTCTACAACTCCTCGAAGTCCACCGTGAAGAAGATCGACTACTTCGCGGGCGCCTCCTCCGACGAGGAGGGCAACGACCTCTTCCGCTCGAAGCAGGTCAGCCTCCAGGCACTCGACCCGGAGACCGACAAGTGGGTGGAGCTCAGCGAGGACGGCCGCGCGGTCGGTTACGTCGGCCGGTCCGACGAGATGCCCGCGGGGTACGAGGTCGACATCCCGCTGCGCATCAATGTGAAGCCGACCGCCCCCGTCGGCGCCGGCTTCACGCTCGGTGCCGGTCTGTACGTGGGCGACAAGGACTGCACGGGCGTCAGCGACATCGCTTACAAGTTCAAGATCGTGGAGTCGGGCGGGAGCGGTTCGACGCCGCAGACCGGTGGCAGTGCCCCGGTCCCGTCCACGAAGCCGGCCGACAACCCGACGGGCAAGGTCTCCGGCAGCCTCGCGGAGACCGGTTCGTCCTCCGCACTGCCGGTGTTCGCCACCGCGGGCGGGGCGGCCGTGGTACTCGGCGCGGGCGCGATGTTCATCGTGCGGCGCCGCAGGAACGGTGATGCCGGCGTGTGACGCGCCGGTTCACCGTGAGCATGGAGGGGCTGCACTCGGAGGGGGGTGCAGCCCCTTTCTGCTGCCCTTGCGACCGGTCCTTACGGCTTCTTCTTCGGCGGGACGGCCGGCAGCCCGAGGAACGGCAGTCTCAGCGCGCCGAAGGCGTCCTCCGGCACGGCCGGTGACCGCGGCTCGACGGCGGACAGCCGCTCGTACGCCTCGCCCTGCGCCGGACGCGGGTCCGCCTCGCCCTTGTTGGGCCAGAAGGACATGGCCCGCTCGGCCTGTGCGGTGATGGTGAGCGACGGGTTGACGCCGAGGTTCGCGGAGACCGCCGAGCCGTCGACCACCGAGATGCCGGGGTGTCCGTGGAGCCGGTGGTACGGGTCGATCGCCCCGTCGTCGGAGGTGGCGCCGATGGGGCAGCCGCCGAGGAAGTGCGCGGTGAGCGGGGTGCCCATGAGCTCGCCCACGTTCGACCCCGCGAAGCCGTTGATCTCCTCGGCGAGCAGCGTGGCGCTGCGCGTCGCCGCCTCGATCTGGGTCGGGTTGGGCGCGCCGTGCCCCTGCCGGGCGGTGAGCAGGCCCTTCCCCACGCCGCCCGGCTTGCGGTACGTCGTCAGGGAGTTGTCGAGCGACTGCATGACGAGCCCGATGATGGTCCGTTCCGACCAGCGGCGGTTGGAGAGCGACCGGGCCGCGAGCGTGGGGTGCTTGACCAGTTCGAGCAGCCACCTGCGCACCCGGTGCGCGCCGTACGGCACCTGGAGGACGGTCAGCGCGCCCATGGAGTTGGATCCCTTGCCGTAGCGGACCGGCTCGATGTGCGTGTTCTCGTCCGGGTGGATCGAGGAGGTGATGGCGACGCCGCGGGTGAAGTCGGCCCGCGCGGCCCCGTGCTTCTTCCGGTAGCGCCGGTCGCTGGTCTGCGAGCCGACCAGGCCCTCGGAGTTGGTGCGGGTCAGCTCGCCGAGCCGGGACGATATCCGGGGCAGCAGGCCGGTGTCCTTCATCCGGTGCAGCAGCGTCTGGGTGCCGTACGTGCCCGCGGCCACGACGACCTCGCGGGCGGTGAACGTACGGCCCTTCCCCTTCTTCCGGTTGTCGGTGGGAAGGGTCTTGACCGCGTAGCCGCCCCTGGAGTTCTCGGTGACCGCGACGACCGAGGTCATCGGGTGGACGACCGCGCCCGCCTTCTGAGCGAGGTGGAGGTAGTTCTCGTTGAGGGTGTTCTTCGCTCCGTGCCGACAGCCGGTCATGCATTCGCCGCACTCGGTGCAGGCCTTGCGGGAGGGCCCCGCCCCGCCGAAGAACGGGTCGGCGACCTCGCCGCCCGGCCGGGCCTTCGCCGTACCGTCGCCGTCCTCGCCGTCCCCGAAGAAGACGCCCACCGGCGCCATGTGGAAGGTGTCGCCGATGCCCATGGCCTGCGCGGTCGCCTTCAGGTGGACGTCCGACGGGGTCATGGTCGGGTTGAGCCGGACCCCCAGCATCCGCTTGGCCTGGTCGTAGTACGGGCCCAGCTCCTCGCGCCAGTCGGTGATGTCCTTCCACTGCGGGTCGTCGAAGAACGGCGCGAGCGGCTCGTACAGGGTGTTGGCGTAGTTCAGCGAACCGCCGCCGACGCCCGCGCCCGCCAGCACCATGACGTTGCCCAGCAGATGGATGCGCTGGATGCCGTACAGACCGAGCGCCGGGGCCCACAGGAAGTTCTTCAGGTCCCAGGAGTTCCTGGGCAGTTCGGACCGGGTGAAGCGGCGGCCCGCCTCCAGCACCCCGACGCGGTACCCCTTCTCGGTCAGCCGCAGGGCCGACACCGCACCGCCGAAGCCCGAACCGACGACGAGCACGTCGTAGTCGTAGGCGTCGTCGTCGGTGTTCTCCGGCGCGACGGGCCGATTCTGGGCAGGGCTGTCCTGGGACATGGCTCTCCTCGGTGCGGAACGGACGGAGGGTGCTGCGGTGCCACCGGTGTCAGCGCAGGCGGAACGCCTTCATCGCCTTGAGGCTGGCGCTCATGAACGCCGCGTACTTCTCGTCGTCCATACCGAAGGACGGGGCGAGCGGGATCAGCCGCTGCTGGGCGACGGTCTGCGCCTCGGTGTACTTGAGGATGCCCTCGGAGCCGTGCCGGCGGCCGAGGCCGGAGTCCTTCATGCCGCCCATCGGGGACTGCACACTGCCGTACGCGGGGGCGTACCCCTCGTTGATGTTGACGGTGCCGGTCCGCAGCAGGGCGGCGACCCGGTGGCCGCGCCGGGAGTCCTTGGTCCAGACGCTGGAGTTCAGGCCGTACGGGGTGGCGTTGGCGAGGGCGACGACCTCGTCCTCGTCGGTGAAGCGGTAGATGGAGACGACCGGTCCGAAGGTCTCCTCGTTGCAGACGGCCATCGGGGCCTCGACGCCGTCGAGGATGGTCGGCTCGTAGAACAGCGGGCCGATGTCGGGCCGGGCGACCCCGCCCGCGACGAGCCGGGCACCCTTCTCGACGGCCTCGGCGACATGCCGGGTGACGGTCTCCAGCTGGCGCTCGCCGACCAGGGAGCCCATGTCGGCTCCGTAGGCGAGGGAGTTGCCGAGCCGCATGGCCTTCGTGCGGGCGGCGAAGCGGGCCACGAAGTCGTCGGCGACCGACTCGTGGACGTACAGCCGCTCGATGGAGATGCAGAGCTGACCCGCGGAGGAGAAGCAGGCTCGGACGGCGCCCGCGGCGGCCTTCTCCACGTCGGCGTCCTTCAGGACCAGCATGGCGTTCTTGCCGCCGAGCTCCAGCGAGACGCCGACGAGCCGGGCCGCCGCACCCTGCGCGACCTCGCGGCCGGTGCGGGTGGAGCCGGTGAACGAGACGTAGTCGGCGTGCTTGACGACCTCGGGGCCCACGACGGGTCCCTCGCCGAGCACGACCTGGAAGACCTCGGCGGGCAGTCCGGCCTCGATCAGCAGGTCACGGGCCCACAGCGCGGTCAGCGCGGTCTCCGTGTCGGGCTTCATCACGACGGCGTTGCCGGAGACGAACGCGGGCAGCGCGTCGCCGACGGACAGCTCGAACGGGTAGTTCCACGGGGCGATCTGTCCGATGACGCCACGCGGCTGGCGCAGCTCGGTGACCTTGGTCAGGGTCGGCACGACTCCGGTGTGCCGCTTCGGCTTCAGGTACGAGCCGGCCTTGCGCCCGTAGTGGCGGGCCGCGACGGCGACGGCCTGCACCTCCTCGTGGGCGTGCAGCCGGGCCTTGCCGGTCTCCAGCTGGATGAGGTCGAGGACCTCGGCCTGGCGGTCGAGGACGAGGTCGTGGAAGCGGAGCAGCACGGCGGCCCTGGCGCGGACGGGGGTCGCGGCCCAGGCGGGCTGGGCGGCCCGGGCCCGCTCGAAGGCGCCCGCCACGTCCTCGGGGGTGGACTCCGGCAGGTCGGCCAGCTTCTCCCCGGTGAAGGGGGTGTGGTTGGCCGTACGGCCCGATCCGGCCACGCCCCGGGTCAGCCGGGCGACCACATCGGGGGTCACCACATCGGCGGCGGTGCGCACCCCTGCGGGGGCGACGGCCACCGGATTGGTGCCGAGCGGGGCTGCGGAGGTGGACGTGGAGGCCTGCGAGTCCGTCATGAGGGCGAGAGTACGTCCAGCCGCACGCTTTGGGTACCCGTGAGTAACGGGTTTTCACACTCCCCACAAACGAGCCAGCGATCACTGGCAACAAAGCCCCTGATCAGGAGCCCTGTGCTCGCGGAACGGTCCGGCGGACCTCAGCCGGAGCTGCCGGGCGCCCGCCATCCGCGCAGGATCGTGTCGAACTGCGCCCGGGTCGTGTCCCAGTCCTCCGCCGGGCCCGTCATGTACAGCGCGTACTCGGGACCGCCCTCCTCGCCGAAGTACATCTGGTCGATGGCGTGGCGCGGGCCCGGATGGTCCTTGGTCTCGGTCCAGGTGAACTCCCAGAGCGAACCCGGCCGGTCCCGGTACGTGTTGGAGTGCAGGGTCTTGCGCTCGTAGCCGGGCAGCCGTTTGGCGAGCTGGGGCTCCAGGCTCGTCACCATGTGCATGTACGGGTTGTCGAAGTCGGGCGACGGGTCGATGCTGATCCGGATGTAGTGCACACCGTTGTCCGGGGTGTAGTCGATCTGGTTGCCGTCCGCCCGGCGCTCCCAGCCCTCGGGCACGGTCAGGCTGAAGCCCTCGGGGTCGTTCACCCGCTTCCAGCCGTCGGGCACGTCCTTCACCCGCGCATCGGGCTTGGCCGAGGACGGGGCCTTGGTGTCGGGCTTCCCGGTGTCACGCTTCCCGGGGTCGACGGGCGCGTGCGTGCCCGTGCCGTCGCGTCCGGTGGTGTCCCGCGTCCAGTCGCCGTACTTCATCGCGGCGAGTCCCGCGCCGCCGCCGACCAGCGCCGCGGCCGCGATGACCAGGACCGCCGTGCGCCAGCGGCTGCGCCGGACCGTCGGGGCCGGTGCCGGTGCCGGTGCGGGGGTCGCCTGGTGGGGCAGTTGAGTGGTTGCGGGCGCGGAGGGACCGTCCGGGCCCAGCGAGCGCAGGACCTCGTCGGGAACCCTCTGCGTCGGCACGTACGCCTGGGCGGCCACGGGGGCACGGCCCTCCATGGCGTCCAGCAGCATCCGCTCCGTCTCCGCGGCCGACGGACGCTCGTCCGGCTCCTTGCGCAGCAGCGCGGTGATCACGGAGGCCAGCGGGCCGGCCTGCGCGGGCGGCGGGGGTTCGTCGGCGACGACGGCCTGCATGGTGGAGATCGGGGACGTGCGGCGGAACGGCGAACGTCCCTCGACCGCGGTGTAGAGCGTGGCGCCGAGCGACCACAGGTCGGACGCCGGGCCCGGGTCGCTGCCACGTACCCGCTCGGGCGCCAGGTAGTCGATGGAGCCGACCAGTTCGCCGGTCCTGGTGATGGTCGAGTCGCCCTCGATGGCGGCGATCCCGAAGTCGGTGAGCAGCACCTGGCCGTCCTTGGCGAGAAGCACGTTGCCGGGCTTCACGTCGCGGTGCAGGACCCCCGCCCCGTGCGCGGCGCGCAGGGCGCTCAGCACATGGAGGCCGATCCTGGCGGCCTCGCGCGGCTCGATCTCGCCGGACTCCTTGGCGGCATCCGCGAGGGACGGGCCGTCGACGTACTGCATGACGATCCAGGGCCGGTTGTCGTACTCGATCACATCGTGCACGGTGACCACGCCCGGGTGCGTGATCCGGGCGGCCGCGCGGGCCTCCTTCTGCGTGCGGGCGTGCAGCACGATCCGGTCGGCCTCCGCGACGTACAGACCGGCGGTCAACTCCTTCACGGCGACGGTGCGGTGCAGCACCTCGTCGTGGGCGCGCCAGACCTTGCCCATGCCGCCGCGCCCGAGGACCTCGCCCAGCCGGTACCTTCCGGCCAGCAACAGTCCCGTGTCCGTGTTCTGTGATCGATCCACGTGTCCCCGCCCCGTTCCTCGGGTGCCAGATTACGGAGCGGACGCACGACCACGGAACCTCGCACCGCCCACGAGACCGCACTGTGATGCTTGTCGCTTCCCACCGGCCGGGTGATGCACGGAGAGAGTTCAGTGCGTCACGCGGTAGGAGGAGATGGCTTGTTCGTAGATGTCCGAAACCTTTTCGCGCCGGTTCTCCGGGCCGATGACCTGGATGATGTGGTACCGGCCGCCCACGGCCATCACGAGGTTGCGGGCGTACACCTCGCGTCCCGACGCGTCCTGCCAGGTGAACTGGCCCTCCGCCATGGCCTGTCGCCCGACGTCGATCCGGCGCAGCCCGCTCGACCCCGACCAGGTGGAGTCGCGGAACTGCTGCAACTCCAGCTCCTTGTCGGCCTGGTACGCCAGCGGGTCGTCGCCGCCCGCCTTGACGGTGTCGCGGCCCGGGACGATCAGCAGGCTGAAGCCGTCGCGGCCGTAGCGGATCTGACGGTCCGCGTTGGCGGGGCTGCGCTGCCAGCCCTTGGGCACGCCGACCTCGAAGCCCTCCGCGTCCTTGCGCAGGGTGTAGCCGGGGGCGAGCGCGACGGCGGAGCGGCTGGTCTGCGGCTGCTGCGCACCGGGTGACGGCGAGGCCCCGGAGTCGCCGGTGCCGGGCTCCGGCGAACCGGACGTCGACGATGCCGGGCCCGTGGAGCCCTTGCCCGGCTCGGTGCCCGCCTTGGGCATGAACATCACGGCGTACGTGATGGCCGCGACGAGGGCCAGCAGGATCAGCGCCAGGAGCAGCCGCCCGAGCCGCCGCGGCGCCCGCCGCTCGCCGTCCTGGGGGCGGGGCGGGGTGCGCAGTGCCTTGGGGCCCTTGGGCTCGCGCAGCGGCCGCGGGGGCTGGGGAGGGTAGGGGGTCCGGGCGGCCTTCTCCGGCCCGGGGCCGTCCTGCCGGTCGGCTCCCCTGGTGTGGCGGTGGCGGCCGTGCGCCGCGTTCCTGCCGCGCCGTCTGCGGACCAGCTCGCCCCGGCGACGCACGACGGGAAGCCGGGCGCTGTCGGCGGACGGCAGGGGCACGACGTCCAGCCCGGCCTCGGGCTCGGGCGCCGAACGCACCAGGGAGCGCAGCCAGCCGCTCAGCTCCTCGAAGTCCGGGCGCTCGGTGGGGTCCTGACGCAACAGGGACTCGACGACGGGGCGCAGCGGGCCGCACTCCTCGGCGAAGGCGGGCGGCTCCCCGCACACCATCTGGACGAGCTCGGCCGCGTTCTCCTCGGGGTAGGGGGCGTGGCCCTGGACGGCGCGGTAGAGCAGCGCGCCCAGTGCCCAGAGGTCGGTGGCGGGTCCGATCGGCGGGGCCAGCCGCCAGTTCTCGTGGACAGGGCCGGCCTGCTCGGGCGCCCAGCGCTCGGTGACCGCGCCGACCACGGCGATCCGGGCCTGCCGGGCGCGCTCGGCGGCGAGGGGCGTGGCGGGGCCCCGGTAGGCGGAGCCGGTACGGCCGCTCCCGGCGGCCTCGTCCCAGCGGTCCGGCTGCCGCTGCCCGCCGGGGAGGTGCGCGGGCAGGGCCGGGGTGTCGTCGCGGCGCCGGACGTCCGAGCCTCCGGCGGGGACGGGGCGCCCGGACATGGGGCCGTCGCTCCAGGAACCGGTGAGATGCAGCCGCCGCGCGGGCGGCCGGCCGTCCTCGTCGCCGTCGTCGTCCCAGTCGTCGTGGGAGACCTCGTCGTGGGATGTCTCGGCGTGGGATGCCTCGGCGTACGGGTCGTGGGCGTGCGGGCCCTTCGTGTACGCGTCGTCGCTGTACGGGTCGTCGGTGTACGGGCCCTTCGTGTACGCGTCGTCGCTGTACGGGTCGTCGGTGTACGCGTCGTCGCTGTACCGGTCGTCGGTGGCGTGGCTCCGGGGGGCGGCCGGTCCGGTTCCCTCCGGCCGTGCGGAACGCTGGACCGGCAGGCTGCCGGTGTCCTCCGCCCCGGCCGCCCCGGTGCGGTGCCGGTCCTCGGTGACGCGTGCGGCGGCGCGGGCGCCCTCGCGGTAGGCGGCGATGGCCCCGGCGCGTGCCGCCCGCAGGTGCGCGGCGTCCGTCGTCCCGCCGCGGGGGCCGTCGGGGCGGTCGCCGTCGTCGTGCGGGTCCTCGCCGTACGGTTCCTCGCCGTGCGCATCGTCCGTGTACGGGCCCGCGCCGGGCAGATCCTCACCGCGCGGATCGGTGTCGTCATCGTCGTGGGGGCCGCCGGTCGCCCGGCCCGCCTCTATCGCCGCCGGGCCGCGTGAGACCGGTACCCCGGCCGGAGGGGCGGGCACGGCCGGCATGGGCGGTATGGCCGGCGGGGGCGGTGCGTACGTCCCGGCCGGGCCCTCGGCGATCGCCGGGCGGCGGAAGCCGTCCTCGTCGTCGTGCCCGTATCCGCTCTCGTGCCCGTATCCGTCCTCGTCCTCGTCGGGCTGCGGTGTCGGTACGTAGCCGCAGAGCGCCTCCTCCGCCGCACCGGCCGCCAGGCCGGTCAGCACGACGCGGCCGTCGTCACAGATCAGCACCGTGCGGACGGTGATGTTCCGGTGGGTCCAGCCGTGGGCGTGCAGCACCCGCAGCGCGGTCAGCACGTCGGAACCGATCTCGGCGGCCCGGAAGGGGTTGAGCGGCCGCTCCGTGAGCAGGGCGGCGAGCGGGCGGGCCGGGACGAGTTCGCTCACGATCCAGAGCGAGCCCTCCTCGGCGAACACGTCGAAGACCTGGGCGAGCCTGGGGTGGTCGGGCACCTGGGCCGCCGCCTGCGCGGCCTCCACGGCGCGCCGGACCGCCGGGTCCGCGGGCGCGCGCACGGCCCGGCCGGTGGCTCGGCGGGCCATCGGCGCCGGACCGTCGGCGTCGAGCACCTCGGCGTCCACCACCTCGGGCAACGGCACCTGACGGACCAGGACTTCCTGCCCGCTGTATGTGTCGAACGCCCGGGTCTCGACCGCTTCGTACTCATCGTGCGAAGGCAGCGGAAGGCGGTAGCGGTCGGCAAGCACCCGACCCGCGTAGTCGTCCACGACGCCTCCCCAGAGCGCGCTTTCCCCCGGCCGCGAAGACCGCGTCGATCCATCAATTGCGGTCACTTACCGTGCAATTGACCCACCGTTCTGGCTGCGTACGGTCTTCAGGCTCTCACGATACGTGGCAAGTGACGGCCACGCGGCCGGGTCGTCGCATCCCGGCCCTTTTCCCCCTGGGTCAGTCGGTGGGCTTGAAGGTGTCGAACGCGGTCCTGCGCAGCGCCCGGCACTCCGCGTCGTCCCACTCGTCCGCCTTGCAGCTGATCATGATCGCGTAGCCGTGGGTGGCGTCGACCTTGAAGCCCCGGTTGAGCACCCGGACCCGCTGGCCGTGCTGGGTGCGCTCGAACTGCCAGTCGGCGACGGTCGGGTAGCTGTTGTACTGGACCTTCTTGATGTTGAGATGGCGGTAGCCGTTGCTGCTGGCGGCGACGCCGGGCTTCGCGGCGTTCCAGGCCGCGGCCGCGTCGCCACCGGGCGAATCGGTGTAGTCGACCTGGACACGGGGGAAGCCGCCGCTGACGTTGTAGATGCCACCTGAGTTGCTGCCCGCCGTCGTATCGAACCGGAAGTCCTCGGGCATGGCCATCGTGAAGTGGAACTTCTTGTTCGTGACCTTCTTGAATCCGGCGGGCAGCGCGTCACCCGGCTTGCCGCCCTTGTCGCCGTCCTTTCCGTTGCCCTTGCCCTTGTCCTCGCCCTCGCCCTGCCCCTGGCTCTGGCTCTGGTCGCCGCTCTGGTCCTGGCCCTTGCCCTGGTCCTTGCCGCTGCCACTGTCGGTCTCCGTGGAGCCGCCGGTCGACGCCGAGGGCCCGGCCGAGGTGGACTTGTCGCCCTTGCCGCCCTTGTCGCCCGCGTTGTTCGTGTCGTCGCCGCCGACCGTGAGCGCGAGAATCGTACCGATCACGGCGAGCACGATCACCGCCGCGATGATCGCCAGGGTGCGGCGCGGGACCACGTCCGTGATGGACGCCCGGGGCGGGGTGACCGGTGACGTCGCCGGGCGCTGCGGCGGTACGACGGTGGAGGCCGTGGCCGCGGCGGCCGCGGGCCGGGCCGGCTTCGCGGGGGTGCCCGCGCCACCGGCCGAGGGGGAGCCGGAGGGCTTGGGCGGCACGGTGGCCGAGGCCGCGGCGGCCGGTGTCCCCTTCGCGTTGCGTACCGAGCGCAGTGCGCCCCGCAGCCGGTCCCGCGTGCCCTCGCCCTGTTCCGTGGCCTTCGACGCCGCCTTGGCGCGGGGTTCGGCCGGCGACTCGGGCAGCGTCATGACCTGGGTGGCCTCGGCGGGCGGGGGCACCACCGGGTCCGGCTTCTCGGGGGCGTGGATCACGCCGTCGAGCAGGGCGCGGGCGCCCGCGTCGTCGAGCCGCTGCTCTGGGTCCTTGGCGAGCAGGCCGTAGATGACCTCCTCCAGCGGACCGGCGTTCTTCGGTGGGTCGAGCGGCTCGGTCATCACCGCGGTCAGGGTGGCGATGGCCGAGCCCTTGTCGTACGGCGGGGAGCCCTCGACGCTCGCGTACAGCAGTCCGCCGAGCGACCAGAGGTCGGCGGGCGGACCCGGCTTGTGGCCGCGGGCGCGCTCGGGAGAGATGTACGAGGGGGCGCCGACGAGCATGCCCGTGGAGGTGACGGACGGGTCGCCCTCGACCTGGGCGATGCCGAAGTCGGTCAGCACGACCCGGCCGTCCTCGGCGATCAGCACGTTGGACGGCTTCACATCGCGGTGCAGGATGCCCTCGCGGTGCGCCGAGCGCAGCACGTCGAGGATGGCGAGGCCGACCTCGGCGGCACGCCTCGGCGTCAGCACACCGTCCTCGCGCACGGCTTCGGCGAGGGACTTGCCCTCGATGAGCTCCATCACGATCCACGGCCGGTCGTCCTCGTCGACCACGTCGTAGACCGTCACCGCGCCGTTGTTGCGGATCCTGGCGATCGCCTTCGCCTCACGCAGCGTGCGTGTGATGAGCCGTCGCTTCTCGTCGTCGTCGATGGCCGAGGGGAACCGCAGTTCCTTGACCGCGACCGTGCGGCCCAGCGTCTCGTCGACGGCACGCCAGACCGTGCCCATACCGCCCCGGCCGAGCACCTCCCCGAGCCGGTAGCGCCCCGCAAGGAGACGTCCGTCCTTGTCCCGTTGGGGCTCCCGTGCCTGCTCCGCCTCCGACATGCGTCCCCTCTGCGATCAACCCGCCCTGGCAGAGCGTTCATTGTCCCTCACCCCGGCACCGGCCATGGTGCCGGGTCCACACGGCCGCCATGATGTGCCCGGAGGAAGGGAATCCCTGCCATGCCGATACTCAGGGCGCTGTTCGCCGCCCCGTTGGTGCTGGCGCTGTTCGGGCTCGGAACAGTGCCCCTGCCCAGCGAACCACACCTCACCCCCGCAGCCGCCCATCTCCCCCGGCTCGTCGCCGACGGCGGTGCTCCCACGGCGGCGCTGCTGGCCCGCCGCACCTCCTCCGCACCGTACGACACCTACCGCTCGACGGGGACCGGCATCCGACGGGCGGACCACTTCCGGGCGGGCAGCATCACCAAGACCTTCGTCGCCACGGTCGTCCTCCAGCTCGTCCGGGAACGGAAGCTGCGCCTGTCGGACACGGTCCAGCGACTGCTGCCCGGGCTGGTGCGCGGCAACGGCAACGACGGCCGCCGCATCACCCTGCGCGCCCTGCTCAG
The DNA here is from genome assembly GCF_040652135.1 of Streptomyces sp. NPDC048295. Classification (NCBI taxonomy): domain Bacteria; kingdom Bacillati; phylum Actinomycetota; class Actinomycetes; order Kitasatosporales; family Streptomycetaceae; genus Streptomyces; species Streptomyces sp. NPDC048295. The sequence goes on along the minus strand of NZ_JBEZLL010000003.1, from coordinate 377,795 downwards.
CCACACCAGCGGCCTCTACGACTACACCGCCGACCTCTCGGCCCACCCCCTCTCCGCCACCGCGGCGGTCCACGTGGCCCTGGCCCACCGTCCGACGGTCGCCCCCGGCCACTACGCCTACTCCAACACCAATTACGCCGTACTCGGACTCGTCGTCCGACGGGTCACCGGACACGGCTACGCCACCGAGATCCGCGACCGCATCCTCACCCCCCTCCGTCTCACCGGCACCTCCCTTCCCGGTGCCCGTACCACGCTGCCCTCCCCGCACGGCCGCGGCTACACCCGCGACCCGGCCGACGGCCGCCTGCGCGACGTCACCGCGCTCGACCCGCGCACGGCAGGCGCGGCCGGCGAGCTGATCTCCACCCTCGACGATCTGAACCGCTTCTACGCGGCCCTGCTGGGCGGCCGTCTCCTCGCGCCCGCCCAGCTGAAGGTCCTGCTGAACACCCGGGCCACGCACGGCGTCTACGGCGCGGGCATCTATCCGCAGAAGCTCTCCTGCGGCGTCACCGTCTGGGGTCACAACGGCCACATCGCGGGCGGTTACGTCCGCACCGCCGCCACGCGCGACGGTGGCCACACCATGACCTTCCGCGTCGACACGGACACCCTGGCCGACTCGGAAGCCCTCGAAGCGGCGCTGCTGGACGCGGAGTTCTGCGACCGGCCGCAGAACTCCCGGAGTTCCTAGATCGGCACGATGTCCGGAGCGCCGAGCCGCGCCGCGTCGGCCGTGAGGTCGTCCGGCTGCCGCTGCGACTCCCGCTCCGCCTGCACCCGCTTCTCGTAGTGCTCGACCTCCCGGTCGATCTGCCCCTCGTCCCAGCCCAGCACCGGCGCCATCAGTTCCGCGCAGAGCCGGGCGCTGCGCGTGCCCCGGTCGAAGGTCTCTATGGAGATCCGGGTCCGGCGGGTCAGTACGTCGTCGAGGTGGCGGGCCCCCTCGTGCGAGGCGGCGTAGACGATCTCGGCCTTCAGGTAGTCGTCGGCCGAGGGCAGCGGCTCCCCCAGCACCGGATCGGCGACGATCAGTTCGAGGAGCTGCTCGGTCATCGAGCCGTACCGGTTGAGCAGGTGCTCCACCCGGGCGACATGGAGGCCGGTGCGGGCCGCGATCCTCGCCCTGGCGTTCCACATCGCCGGGTATCCCTCCGCCCCCAGCAGCGGGATCTCCTCGGTGACGCAGGCCGCCACCCGCTGGTCCAGACCGTGCACCGCCTCGTCCACGGCGTCCTTCGCCATTACCCGGTACGTCGTGTACTTGCCGCCCGCCACGACCACGAGTCCCGGCAGGGGATGCGCCACCGTGTGCTCGCGCGAGAGCTTGCTGGTGGCGTCGGACTCGCCGGCCAGCAGCGGCCGCAGCCCGGCGTAGACACCCTGGACGTCGTCCCTGCTCAGTGGCGTGGCCAGGACCGAGTTGACATGTTCGAGCAGGTAGTCGATGTCGGCGCTGGACGCCGCAGGGTGCGCCTTGTCCAGGTCCCAGTCGGTGTCGGTCGTCCCGATGATCCAGTGCCGCCCCCACGGGATGACGAAGAGGACGGACTTCTCGGTCCGCAGGATCAGGCCGGTAGAGGAGTGGATGCGGTCCTTGGGGACCACCAGGTGGATGCCCTTGGACGCCCGGACGTGGAACTGTCCGCGCTCCCCGATCAGCGCCTGGGTGTCGTCCGTCCAGACCCCGGTCGCGTTGACCACCTGCTTGGCCCTGACCTCGTACTCCCCGCCCGCCTCGACGTCCTCCACCCGGACGCCGACGACCCGCTCGCCCTCCCTGAGGAAACCGGTCACCCGCACACGGTTGGCCACATGCGCGCCGTAACCGGCGGCGGTGCGCACCAGGGTCGCCACATAGCGGGCGTCGTCCATCTGCGCGTCGTAGTACTGCAATGCCCCGACCAGGGCGTCCTTCCGCAGCGCCGGGGCGACCCTCAGGGCGTGGCGGCGGGAGAGATGCCGGTGCACGGGCAGGCCGCGGCCATGGCCCGATGACACCGACATCGCGTCGTAGAGCGCCACTCCGGAACCGGCGTAGAGCCGCTCCCAGCCCTTGTGCTGCAACGGGTAGAGGAACGGCACCGGCTTCACCAGATGCGGGGCCAGCCGCTCCAGGAGCAGCCCGCGCTCCTTCAGCGCCTCCCTGACGAGCGCGAAGTCGAGCATCTCCAGGTAGCGCAGCCCGCCGTGGATGAGCTTGCTCGACCTGCTCGATGTGCCCGACGCCCAGTCGCGGGCCTCGACCAGGCCGGTCGAGAGTCCTCTCGTCGCCGCGTCCAGCGCCGTACCGGCGCCGACCACGCCCGCTCCCACGACCAGCACGTCCAGTTCGCGCTCGGCCATCGCGGCCAGCGCCTCGGCGCGTTCCGCAGGTCCCAGTGTCGCTGTCCTCACTGCTGCCTCCCGGGTCGATCGGGGTGGTCCGGCACGGCGACACGCCCCGTCCCGGTCGGGGCGGCCCGTGCCCACCTCTCGATTCTGTCCGCCGTCCCCGACTTCGGCCACCGCCTGTGGACAACACCAGGACGACAGAAGGCCAGCAATGCGACATATAGGTCATATTTAAGCCTAGTGTGACATTGCGCTGTCCACAGCGGTTGCGCTTTCTGCCCTCATGGTCCATAGACCGACCGGGAAGGACGGCCCATCCACATGCCCGCAGACCTCGCAGTCATCGGACTCGGCCACCTCGGCCTGCCCCTCGCCCAGGCCGCCGTGGCCGCAGGCGTGCAGACCATCGGCTACGACACCGATCCACACGCCTACACGGAACTCTCCGCCGGCCGCACCCCCGTCGAGGGATCGCTCACCGCCTCCGAGATCCGCCGGATGCTCTCGGGCGGCTTCCGGCCCACCACCGACCCGGCCGAACTGGGCCGGGTCCGCACCGCGGTGATCTGCGCGCCCGCCCCCCTCGGCGCCGACCGCACCATCGACCTCACCGCCGTCGGCGACGCCGCCCGCGCACTCGCCGCCCGGTTGCGCCCGCACACCACCGTGCTGCTGGAATCGGCCGTGCCGCCCGGCACCACCGAGAACTACCTGCTGCCGCTGCTGGAAGAGGGCTCGGGGCTGCGCGCCGGCCGCGACTTCCACCTCGCCTGCTCCCCCAGCCGCCTCGACCCCGGCAACCGGAACCACGTCTACGCCAACACCCCCAAGGTCATCGGCGGCCTCACCCCCGCCTGCACCGAGTCCGCCGCCGCCTTCTACGGCCGGCTCACCGACAAGGTCGTCCGGGCCCGCGGGCCGCGCGAGGCCGAGATGACGAAGGTCCTGGAGACCAACTTCCGGCACGTCAACATCGCCCTGGTCAACGAGATGGCGGTGCTCTGCCACGACCTCGGCGTCGATCTGTGGGACGTCATCCGGTGCGCCGAGACCAAGCCCTTCGGCTTCCAGCCGTTCCGCCCCGGCCCCGGCGTCGGCGGCCACGGCGCCCCCGTCGACCCGGGCTACCTCCCGTACAACAGCCGCACCCCCGGCCACCCCCTGCGAATGGTCTCGCTCGCCCAGGAGATCAACGACCGGATGCCGCAGTACGTGATCCAGCGCTGCGCCACCCTGCTGAACGAACACGGCAAGTCCGTCCGCGGCGCCCGGGTCCTGCTGCTCGGGGTCACCTACAAGCCCGACCTCGCCGACCAGGAGGGCTCCCCCGCCCGGGAGATCGCGAGCCGGCTGATGAACATGGGCGCCCAGATCGGCTACCACGACCCGCACGTCCTGGACTGGCGGGTGCGCGAGCTCCCGGTGCCGCGTGCCGACTCCCTGTACGAAGCGGCGTCCAGCGCCGACCTCACGGTGCTGCTCCAGCACCACCGTACGTACGACCTCCAGGGCCTCGCCGTGAAGGCCCAACTCCTCCTGGACACCCGGGGCGCGACCCCGGCGGGGGCCGCACACCGGCTTTAAACATCTCTCCCCAGGATTTCGGTAGGAGATGTCACAGGCTGCTGCTAGCCTGCGGCGTCACTTCTCGCACAGTCGTGCGCATCCGTCCCAGGGGGGATATCACCATGAGCCAGCCCGTGCCACCGTCGGACCAGCCGCAGCAGCCGTACAACGCCCAGCCCGGCGGCAACCCGTTCGCGGGCCAGCAGCCCGGCGCCCAGCCCGGCGGCAACCCCTTCGCGGGCCAGCAGCCCGGCGCCCCGTTCGGCGGCGCGCCCTTCACCCCGCCGGCCCCCGCACGCGACAACATCGGCCTCGGCCTGGTCGCCGCCGTCGTCGCGGCCGTCGTCGCCGCGGCCATCTACGGCGCCATCATCGGCGCCACCAAGCACGAGATCGGCTACGCGGCCGTGGGTGTCGGCTTCGTCGTCGGCTTCGCCTCGGGCAAGGTCGGCGGCCGCAACCCCGCGCTGCCGGTCGTCAGCGCCCTGCTCTCGCTGGTCGCCGTCTACTTCGGCCAGCTGCTCGGCGAGGCGATGATCGCGGCCAAGGAACTCCCGGTCACCGTCTCCGAGCTCTTCTTCGACCACTTCAGCCTGCTGAACGAGGCGTGGAAGGCCGACTCGAACTTCCTCACGTACGTCTTCTTCGTCATCGCGGCCGTCGCCGCGTTCTCCGGCGCCAAGAAGGCCGCCGAGTAGTCACGGACGCACACACGGGAGGGCCCGGACCGCCGTCGCGGTCCGGGCCCTCCCGTCATGCCCGAGACGTTCAGCGGCGGTGCTGCGAGTCCGCCACCGTGACCTCGACGCGCTGGAACTCCTTGAGGTCGCTGTACCCCGTCGTCGCCATCGCCCGGCGCAGCGCGCCGAAGATGTTCATCGAGCCGTCGGGGGTGTGCGAGGGGCCGGTCAGGACCTCCTCGGTGGTGCCGACCGAGCCCAGGTCCACCAGCTTGCCGCGCGGCACGTCCTCGTGGACGGCCTCCATGCCCCAGTGCCGGCCGCGGCCCGGCGCGTCCGTCGCACGGGCCAGCGGGGAGCCCATCATCACGGCGTCCGCGCCGCAGGCGATGGCCTTCGGCAGGTCGCCGGACCAGCCGACGCCGCCGTCCGCGATCACGTGCACGTACCGGCCGCCGGACTCGTCCATGTAGTCGCGGCGGGCGCCGGCCACATCGGCGACGGCGGTCGCCATCGGGACCTGGATGCCGAAGACGTTGCGCGTGGTGTGCGCGGCGCCGCCACCGAAGCCGACGAGGACACCGGCCGCACCGGTACGCATCAGGTGCAGGGCGGCGGTGTACGTGGCGCAGCCGCCGACGATCACCGGGACGTCCAGCTCGTAGATGAACTGCTTGAGGTTGAGCGGCTCGGCGGCACCCGAGACGTGCTCGGCGGAGACCGTCGTACCGCGGATGACGAAGATGTCCACGCCCGCGTCGACGACGGCCTTGGAGAACTGCGCGGTGCGCTGCGGGGAGAGCGCGGCGGCGGTGACGACTCCGGAGTCGCGCACCTCCTTGATGCGCTGCCCGATCAGCTCCTCCTGGATCGGCGCGGAGTAGATCTCCTGGAGGCGGCGGGTCGCCGACTCGACGGGCATCTCGGCGATCTCGTCGAGCAGCGGCTGCGGGTCGGCGTGCCGGGTCCACAGCCCTTCGAGGTTGAGGACGCCGAGGCCGCCGAGCTCACCGATGCGGATCGCGGTCTGCGGGGAGACCACGGAGTCCATGGGAGCGGCCAGGAAGGGCAGCTCGAAACGGTAGGCGTCGATCTGCCAGGCGATCGAGACCTCCTTCGGGTCGCGGGTACGGCGGCTCGGAACGACGGCGATGTCGTCGAATGCGTACGCCCGGCGGCCGCGCTTGCCGCGCCCGATCTCGATCTCAGTCACGATGGTGTGGCCTTTCCCTCTACGTCTGCGCTGTCCAGTATCCCCGACACACGGCGGAGGGGCGGTCCCGGGAACCCCGGACCCGCCCCTCCGCCGTGCAGTCGCGTTACTTCCTGCTGTAGTTCGGTGCCTCGACCGTCATCTGGATGTCGTGCGGGTGGCTCTCCTTGAGCCCCGCGGACGTGATGCGGACGAAGCGGCCCTTGGTCTCCATCTCGTCGATGGAGGCGGCGCCCACATAGCCCATGGTCTGGCGGAGGCCGCCGACGAGCTGGTGCAGCACGTTGGCCAGCGGGCCGCGGTAGGGCACCTGGCCCTCGATGCCCTCGGGCACCAGCTTGTCGTCCGAGGCCACGTCGGCCTGGAAGTAGCGGTCCTTGGAGTACGAGCGGCCCTGCCCTCGGGACTGCATCGCCCCGAGGGAGCCCATGCCGCGGTACGACTTGAACTGCTTTCCGTTGATGAAGAGGAGCTCGCCGGGAGACTCCTCGCAGCCCGCGAGAAGGCTGCCCAGCATGACCGTGTCGGCACCGGCGGCGAGCGCCTTGCCGATGTCGCCGGAGTACTGCAGACCGCCGTCCCCGATGACCGGGACGCCGGCCGCGCGGGCGGCGAGAGCGGCCTCGTAGATCGCGGTGACCTGCGGGACGCCGATACCGGCGACCACGCGCGTGGTGCAGATGGAACCGGGGCCCACGCCGACCTTCACGCCGTCGACACCGGCGTCGATCAGGGCCTGCGCGCCGTCACGCGTCGCGACGTTGCCGCCGATGACGTCGACGCCGACGCTGGACTTGATCTTCGCCATCCAGTTCAGCGCGTTGCTGTTGTGTCCGTGCGAGGTGTCGACGATGAGGAAGTCCACACCTGCCCCGGCCAGAGCCTGTGCGCGCTCCAGGGCCTCGGGGCTGGCCCCGACGGCCGCGCCGACGAGGAGACGGCCCTCGGCGTCCTTGGCCGCGTTCGGGTACTGCTCGGCCTTCACGAAGTCCTTGACCGTGATGAGGCCCTTGAGCACGCCCGCGTCGTCGACCAGCGGAAGCTTCTCGATCTTGTGGCGGCGCAGCAGCTCCATGGCGTCGACGCCGGAGATGCCGACCTTGCCGGTCACCAGCGGCATCGGCGTCATGACCTCGCGCACCTGGCGGCCGCGGTCGGACTCGAACGCCATGTCGCGGTTGGTGACGATGCCGAGCAGCTTGCCCGCCGGGTCGGTCACCGGGACGCCGCTGATGCGGAACTTGGCACACAGCGCGTCGGCCTCGGCCAGCGTCGCGTCCGGGTGCACGGTGATCGGGTCGGTCACCATGCCGGACTCGGAGCGCTTCACGAGGTCGACCTGGTTGACCTGGTCCTCGATGGACAGGTTGCGGTGCAGCACACCGACGCCACCCTGCCGCGCCATGGCGATGGCCATGCGGGACTCGGTGACCTTGTCCATCGCCGCGGAGAGCAGCGGAATGTTCACGCGTACGTTGCGGGAGATGCGGGACGAGATGTCGACTGCGTTGGGCAGCACTTCGGATGCGCCGGGCAGCAGCAGCACGTCGTCGTATGTCAGCCCGAGCGTCGCGAATTTCTCGGGCACTCCGTCGACGTTTGCAGTCATGACACCTTCCCCAAATGGCCTTGATCGGTGCGGATGTCCATGCTAACGGCCTTCGGGGGTGTCTCATTCCACGAGCAAGATCACCCAGAGGTTCTGTAGCTTCGTACGGAACCTTCCGTACGGGTCCGGCCGGGTCCGCTCACTGCTCGGCGAGGGCCCGCAGCCTGCTCAGGGCGCGGTGCTGGGCGACCCGGACCGCGCCCGGCGACATGCCCAGCATCTGTCCGGTCTCCTCGGCGGTCAGCCCGACGGCGACCCGCAGGACGAGCAGCTCGCGCTGGTTGTCCGGGAGGTTGGCGAGGAGCTTCTTCGCCCAGGCGGCATCGCTGCTGAGCAGGGCGCGCTCCTCGGGCCCCAGCGAATCGTCCGGGCGCTCGGGCATCTCGTCGGACGGTACGGCCGTCGATCCCGGGTGCCGCATGGCAGCCCGCTGGAGATCGGCGACCTTATGGCCCGCGATGGCGAACACGAAGGCTTCGAAGGGTCTGCCGGTGTCCTTGTAGCGCGGCAGCGCCATCAGCACCGCGACACAGACCTCCTGCGCCAGGTCCTCCACGAAGTGGCGGGCATCACCGGGCAGCCGGTTCAGCCGGGACCTGCAGTAGCGCAGCGCGAGGGGATGGACATGGGCCAGCAGATCGTGGGTGGCCTGCGCGTCGCCCTCGACGGCACGGTGCACCAGGGCACCGATTCCCGTCGTCTCGTCGTCGCGCATCGGACCATGGTGCCCCGGAGCCGCGTCATCCGTGCTGCCACGTCCGTAGTTGTGCACCGAAGCGTTATGAGCGGGTGCGCCGGAAGTCATGTCCTGCGCCCTCCCCTTCCGCTCGACCGAATCGTTCCCGAGGAACTCCACATCTCAAGGATGCGGCATCGGCCGGGAAGCTTCACATACCGTCGTCGCGACGGGCTCCACAGGTGAAGCGGAGCCCGCCCCGCGCACGTCGGTCACGTCGCCCCGTCCGCCGGAACGCGGACGGGGAAACCGATCGGGGTCCGGCCACGGCCGGACCTCAGCGGACCAGGCCCCAGCGGAAGCCGAGCGCCACGGCGTGTGCCCGGTCCGAGGCCCCGAGCTTCTTGAACAGACGCCTGGCGTGCGTCTTCACGGTGTCCTCCGAGAGGAACAGCTCACGGCCGATCTCCGCGTTCGAACGGCCGTGGCTCATTCCTTCGAGCACCTGGATCTCACGCGCGGTGAGCGTCGGCGCCGCACCCATCTCGGCCGACCGCAGCCGGCGCGGGGCGAGCCGCCACGTCGGATCGGCCAGCGCTTGGGTGACGGTGGCGCGCAGCTCCGCACGGGAGGCGTCCTTGTGCAGATAGCCGCGGGCGCCGGCGGCGACCGCGAGCGCGACCCCGTCCAGGTCCTCGGCGACGGTCAGCATGATGATCCTGGCGCCGGGGTCGGCGGAGAGCAGCCGCCGGACCGTCTCCACACCCCCCAGACCGGGCATGCGTACGTCCATCAGAATCAGATCCGAACGGTCGGCGCCCCAGCGGCGGAGGACTTCCTCGCCGTTGGCCGCCGTCGTCACCCGCTCGACGCCGGGCACGGTCGCGACCGCCCGACGGAGCGCTTCCCGGGCAAGCGGGGAGTCGTCGCAGACGAGGACGGATGTCATGACCGTCCTCCGCAGCTGATGCGCGTCACCTTGAGCCTCCAGGCTGTTACATGTCGTCACCTGTGCGGTTGACACTCTCGGACACCTGCCCGATCGCTTTTTTCGTCAACCGCTTCCGCCCTCTCAACGACGGTCACTCGAAAGAGTTACGGGTCGGACAAGCGGGTTCGGCACTCTACGTGAGGAAGCGCACACGGAGGAGAACCGGCGCGGATCATCCAACGCTCAACCGAAACTTCGTATGAAGGTATGCCCCATTTAGCGGGTTTTCTTCCCTTTTGCTGGTGTCTGTGGATAGATTCGCAATCAGTCATATTTACATCTACTTACACAGTAGATGTACGGTCGTGGGCACGGTCGATGACGGACGACAACGACGTTTCCGACTCAGCATGGTTTCGAGGGGACAAGCAATGGCAGATTTCTCCCGCCTTCCCGGACCCAACGCCGATCTCTGGGACTGGCAGCTGCTGGCGGCCTGCCGCGGAGTGGACAGCTCGCTGTTCTTTCACCCGGAGGGTGAACGCGGGGCAGCACGGAGCGCCCGCGAGCACTCGGCGAAAGAGGTCTGCATGCGATGCCCGGTACGCGCCGAGTGCGCGGCACACGCCCTGGCGGTGCGAGAGCCCTACGGAGTGTGGGGCGGACTGACCGAGGACGAGCGCGAGGAGCTCATGGGACGGGCCCGCAGCCGGCTGATCGCGGCGGCACCCTCGGGCGTTCCGTCCCCGTCCGGGCACGGCTGATCCCGCCGTACCCGTACCGCAACAACAGAATCGTTTCGGCAATTCACCCGGCCACGGCGAGGGCATGACCTCGGGGCCGGGCCATCGGCAGGCCGCTCAGCGGGCGGCCGCCAGGGACAGCCGGTCCAGGGTCGCCGCGACCGCCGGGACCTGGGCCAGGTCGGGCAGGGTCAGCGCGACGATCTCGCGCTCGATGGCCGGCTCCACCGTCACGGTGCGCGCCCCCTTGGGGCGTACCGACTCGATCGCAAGCTCGGGCAGCACGGCCACCCCTAGTCCGGCACCGACCAGGCCGACCACCGCCGGGTAGTCGTCGGTGGCGAAGTCGATCCGGGGAGTGAAGCCCGACTCCTCGCAGACCTCCACCAGCTGACGGCGGCAGCGCGGGCAGCCCGCGATCCAGGACTCCCCGGCCAGGTCGGCGATGTCCACCGCGGCCGAGCGCGAGAGCCGGTGTCCCTCGGGGACCAGGCCGATCAGCCGGTCGGTGAGCAGCGGGCGGACGACCAGGTCGTCCCACTCGGTGCCGGAGGTGCCGTAGCGGAAGGCCAGCGCGATGTCGCAGTCGCCCTCGCGCAGCATCTCGACCGAGCGCGGCGGCTCGGCCTCCACCAGCGAGACCCGGGTGCCGGGATGGGCCTCACGCAGTGCGGCGAGGGCACCGGGGACCAGGGTGGAGCTGCCGCTGGGGAACGAGACGAGCCGGACCCGGCCGACCCGCAGCCCGGCGATGGCGGCGACCTCCTCCTCGGCGGCGGTGAGCCCGGCGAGGATGCCGGAGGCGTGCCGGACGAGGGCCTCGCCCGCCTGCGTGAGGCGCATCTCGCGTCCCGTACGGATCAGCAGCGTGGTGCCCGCGGAGGCCTCCAGGGCCTTCATCTGCTGGCTGACCGCCGGCTGGGTGCAGCCCAGTTCGCGGGCGGCGGCGGAGAACGAGCCGGTGGCGGCCACGGCGCGCAGGACACGGAGATGACGGGCTTCGATCACCCCTCAACCATAAGCGAATCTTGGATCGTATGTGAATTATTGCCGCGCTTCTTTGGGGGGCGAGTGGTTAGCGTTCTCTTATGACATCCATGGAACCGGCAGAGCCGATGCGGCTGCTGAGCGTGAACACGGGACGGCCGGAGGCCGTCGGCCACACCGACGCCCCCGCGGGCCTGACCGGCATCGACAAGCGGCCCGTCGAGGGCTCCGTACTCGTCAGCGACCCCGGGCCCAAGGGCACCGGCGGCAGTGGCCTGGCCGGGGACGCGGTGTGCGACCTGCGCCACCACGGCGGCTCCGACCAGGCGGTGTACGCCTTCGCCCGTGAGGATCTCGACGGCTGGGAGCGGGAGCTCGGCCGCCCGCTGGCCAATGGCGCGTTCGGCGAGAACCTGACGACCGCCGGGCTCGATGTGAGCGGCGCGAGGATCGGCGAACGCTGGCGGATCGGCCCCGCTCTGGTGCTGGAGGTGACGTCGGGCCGGATCCCGTGCCGTACGTTCGCCGGTCATCTCGACGAGCCGCGCTGGGTCAGGCGGTTCACGCAGGCGGCCGCTCCGGGCGCCTACCTGCGGGTGATCGAGCCGGGTGAGATCCGGGCCGGGGACCCGGTCGAGATCGTGCACCGCCCGGACCACGACGTCACCGTGCGAATGGAGTTCCTCGCCTCCACGACGCGGCGGGAGCTGCTGCCCGAACTGCTCGCGGCCGGGGACGCGTTGCATCCCGAGGCCTTGCGTGCCGCGCTGAAGTACACCGGGAAGCCGGCGGCGGACAGCTGATCACGGCGTGGCGGACAGGCACTAACGTGCCGCGTATGACGACTGCACTGATTACGGGCGCGACCGCGGGGATCGGTGCCGCCTTCGCGCGGCGGCTCGCGGCCGACGGGCACAACCTGGTGCTGGTGGCGCGGGACGCCGAGCGGCTGCGCGAGCAGGCGACCGAGCTGCACGACCGGCACGGCATCGAGGCCGAGGTCCTGAGGGCCGATCTGTCCGAGGACGAGGGGATCGGCGCGGTCGAGGACCGGTTGACGGACCGTCGGCACCCGGTCGACCTGCTGGTCAACAACGCCGGGTTCGGCAACAAGGGCCAGTATCTGGAAGTGCCCATGGCCGATGAGCTGAAGATGCTGAAGGTGCACTGCGAGGCGGTGCTGCGGCTGACCTCGGCGGCCGCGGCCGGGATGCGGGAGCGCGGCCGGGGCGGGGTGGTCAACGTGGCCTCGGTGGCCGCGTTCGTGCCGCGCGGGACGTACGGCGCGTCCAAGGCATGGGTCGTGCAGTTCACCCAGGGCGCGGCGAAGGACATGGCCGGTTCGGGGGTGCGGCTGATGGCGCTGTGCCCGGGGTTCGTTCGGACGGAGTTCCACCAGCGGGCCGGGATGGGAACCGGCAACATCCCGGGCTGGATGTGGCTCGACGCGGACAAGCTGGTGGAGACGGCCCTGGCCGATCTGGCCCGCGGCAAGTCGGTCTCGGTTCCCGATCCCCGGTACAAGGCGCTGATGGGGCTCGTGAAGGTGACGCCGCGCGGCCTGCTCGGAGGGGTCACCTCCAAGACAGGCCGCAAGTACGGTCCTCGGTGAGCGGTCGGTTACCGCATCCCGCGGCCCGCGTAGGCGCCGATGTTGGGGGCGCCGGGCTTCAGTACGTTGCCGAAGTAGTCCTTGCCGCCGTTGTTCTCGATGACGGCTCCGGCGGCGAGGGCCGGCGAGCCGGCGCCGAGCCGGAAGTCGGCCCGGAGCTTCGGGTCGGCCGTGATGCCGCCGGGGTTCGGGCGGGTCATGTCGATGCCGTAGAAGGCGTTGTGGTCGAAGGAGAGCCCGGGGGTCGGGTTCTTGAAGGCGTAGCCGCCGGTGCCCTCGCTCACGAAGACGTTGTTGCGGATGGACAGTTCGTGCTGGGTGGTGGCGGGGCTGCCGGCGTCGTCCTGGACGAGGTAGCCGGGGATCTGCTCCTTGTTGTGGAAGGTGTTGTTGTAGATCTCGGTGCCCAGGATCGGGCCCCAGCAGTTCTGCACGAGGCGGGCGCCGTCGTTGCTGCTGATGTTGTAGCGGGCGACCGTGCCGATGGTCTTGGCGCCGCTGTACGGGCAGATCAGCAGGAAGCCACCCTTGTTGTCGTGGCTGTAGTTGTACTGGAAGACGGTGTTCTGGGAGGCGCCGTCGGCGTCGAAGGACATCCCGTCGTGGGTGTTGCCGCCGCCCGAGACCTCGTTGTACTCGACGGTCGTGTCGTCGGTGTTGAAGGTCCAGATGCCCGCGTTGGCGGAGGGCGAGCGGAGCTGGAAGCCGTCGACCCGGTTGTGGTCGACGCGGGCGCCGCTGGTCGTGTCGAGCTTCATGCCGTCGCCCGCCAGGGACTTCAGCGTGTTGTGGTGGATACGGACCCCGGTGCTGGGTGTCCACTTCCCCGGGTACACGTTCGGGTCCTGCTGCTCGCCGACCAGATCGCGCTTGGAGAAGGTCGACTTGAAGTAGATGCCCTCGCGGTCGACGTCCTCGATGCGGTTGTTGCCGATGTCCAGACCGTCGTACCAGCTGGCCTTCGTCCTGCCCTCGACCGCGATGTGGATCGCGCTGGAGCCGGAGACCGTCTTGTAGTCGCCGCCGCGCACATCGTGGATGTAGAGGCCGGAGATGTCGAAGCCGCGGGCGACGCCGTAGTCGGTGAGGCGGAGCCGGACGCCGTTGCGCTCGCTGCCGGGGTTGTCGGCGTTGGTGATCTCCAGCGCCTTGAGCTGCACGTACTGGGTGTTGGCGAGCAGGACGACGTCATGGGCGCCCGCGCCGTCGAGCCTGGCGCGGGCCGGGCCGTTGCCGTAGTCGGCGATGGTGAACGGGGCGCGGGCGGAGCCGGTGCCGGTGGGGGCGAGGGTGCCGGTGCAGGTGGCGCCGCGCTTGAACAGGAGGCGGTCACCGGGGCCGTAGGTGTGCGCGTTGGCCTCGGCGAGCGAGGTCCAGGGGTGCTGCTTGCCGCCGGTGGCGCCGGCCGGGTCCGCGGCGCAGTCGACGTAGAAGGTACGGCCGGTGGGCGCGGCCTGTGCGGCGGTCTGGCTCGCGACGGTCAGGCCGCCGGCGGCCGTCAGGGCCGCGAGCGCCGCAGCGGTGACGCGATGTCTCACAATTCCTCCGTACGAACAGTCGGGGTCGGGACGGACTGTCGGGGGGGGGCGGACAGTCGGGGTGGGGGCGGGACAAGCCCGCACCGCCGGAATCCTGGACTCGGATTGATCGAACGTCAATGGATACCGTTTGAATGATCGAAACTCCCATCGTTCGATCAAGTTGGTCTAGGGTTTTCTGTTGGACCAGGCCGGATCGGGGAGCGGGTCCGGACCACACACTTGCGAGGGGACTGCCGCCGTGCGCGAAAGTGCTGCTGAACGTCATGACCGCCTGCTCGGGCTGGTACGGGAACGGGGTTCGGCCCGGGTCTCGGACCTGGCCTCGCAGCTGGGCGTCTCGCCCGTCACGGCCCGCCGGGACGTGGAGGAGCTGGCCGGCCGCGGCCTCCTCGACCGGGTCCACGGATCGGTGTCCTGGCCGCAGGAGAGCGTCCCCGGCGCCGCCGCCGGACCCGGCTCCACGGGCAGCGGTCTGGTCCTCGGCATGCTCGCGCCCTCGTCGACCTACTACTTCGCGGAGGTCATCCGCGGCGCCCACGAGGCCGCCGCGAAGGCCGGTGCCCGGCTCATCCTGCGGATCTCCGACTACCGGCCGCAGGAGGACCAGTCCCGCACCGAGGGGCTGCTCTCCGCGGGCGCCGAGGGGCTGCTGGTCGCGCCGGGCTGGCAGGACCCGGGCGACCCCGCCGCGTTCGGCGACTGGATCGCCTCGCTGCCCGTGCCGACCGTGCTGCTGGAGCGCCGGCCCACCGCGGGCTCCCCGCTGGACGGCCTGGACCGGGTCTGTTCGGACCACGCCCACGGAGTGCTGCTGGCCGTCCGCCACCTGGTGGACCTCGGGCACGGGGCGCCGCTGCTGATGGCCCGCGCGGACTCCCCGACCGCCGTCGCGGTGCGGTCCGGATACGCGGAGGCCCTGGCCGTGCTCGGGCTGCGCGCACCGCAGGACGTGATCGATTCCGTACCGGCCGAACTCGCCCCGGACGCCTTCGAGCAGGCCGTGCAGGCGCTGCGCGAGGCGGTCCTGTCGGGGGTGGCGACGGCGGCGCTGATCCACAACGACGTGGACGCGATCCAGGTGGTGCAGCGCCTGGCCGAACTGGGCGTGCGGGTGCCGGAGGACCTGGCCCTGATCGCCTACGACGACGAGGTGGCGGCGCTCGCGGACACCCCGCTGACGGCGGTGGCGCCGCCCAAGCGCGAGGTGGGCCGGCACGCGACGGAACTGCTGGTGGAGCGGCTGGGCCAGAGCGGGGACGTACCCCGGCGGCATCTGACGCTGCTGCCGCAGCTGAGGATCAGGGACTCGTGCGGGGCGCGCCTGCCGTAGGCGCGCGAGCGGCCCCGGGAGCAGGCGTCGCGGCGGCCTTCCCGCCCGGTTTCGCGCCTGGCTCCCGCAGCCGGTTCCCGCGCTGTTCCCGTCCGGTTCTCAGCAGGTTCCCAGCGGGTTCCCAGCGGGTTCCCGTCCGGTTCCGCAGCGTACTCCGCCCGCTTCCGGACGTAACGTATCTGATCTTTTTTCGATCAATCGATCTTTCGCTCTTGACTTCGGTCACAACTGGTCCAAGGATCACGGCCAACGCCAATGTCGCCGCCAGTTCAGGAGCCTCGCTGTGAGCCGCAGTCCGAGCAGAACGTCCCTCGCCGTAGTCGGCACCGCCACCGCCCTCGCCCTTCTCACGGCCTGTGGCGGCAGCGGCGACGACGACGCAGCCGTCGGAAGCGACGGCAAGCCCGTCAGCATCACCTTCTGGGGCTGGGCCAAGGGGTCCAAGGAGGTCGTTGACGCGTTCAACGCCTCGCACAAGAACATCAAGGTGGTCTACGAGGAGATCCCGTCCGGCAACGCGGGCGGATACGCCAAGATCTCCAACGCGGTGAAGGCGGGCAACGCCCCCGACCTGGTCTCCATCGAGTACCCGCAGCTTCCGGAGTACGTCAGTCAGGGCGCGCTCCAGGACATCGGCCAGTACTTCACCGAGGACATCCGGAAGAAGCTGCTGCCGCAGGCGGTCGAGCTGACGACGCTCGGCGGCAAGAACTGGGCCGTTCCGTTCGACGCCTCGCCGCAGTCCTTCTACTACCGCAAGGACCTGTTCGAGAAGTACGGCGTCGAGGTCCCCAAGACCTGGGACGAGTTCCGCAAGGCCGCCGAGAAGATCAAGAAGGCCGACAAGAAGGCCCGGATCGGCACCTTCTTCCCCGATGACCCGACCACCTTCCAGGCGATGGCCTGGCAGGCCGGCGCCCAGTGGTACAAGCCCGAGGGCGACACCTGGAAGGTCAGCACCGCCGACGCGGCCACCAACAAGGTCGCCGACTACTGGCAGGGTCTGCTCGACGACGAGCTGATCCGCTCCAACGCCTCGTTCAGCCCCGAGTGGACCAACTCGCTCAAGAACGGCGGCACCGTCGGCTACCTCGGCGCCGCCTGGGGCGCGGGCGTCCTCAAGGGCACGCTCCCCGAGCAGAGCGGCAAGTGGGCCGTCGCCCCGATGCCCAGCTGGGACGGCAAGCCGGCCAGCGGCATGCTCGGCGGCTCCACCTTCGCGGTGACCAGGACCAGCAAGAAGGCGGAGGCCGCGGTCGAGTTCGCCACCTGGATGTCGACCACCGAGGAAGGCATCAAGGCCCGCATCGAGTCCGGCACTTCGAGCGCCTTCCCGGCCGCGGCGGCCCTGCGCCCGGTGGCCAAGAAGTCCTTCGACGCCGGGTTCTACGGCGGCGAGGACATCTACCAGGTGTTCGAGGGCGCCGCGACGTCGATCGGCCAGAACTGGAGCTGGGGCCCGACGACCGGCACGACGAACACCACCATGAAGGACCAGTTCGGCAAGGTCGCGAGCGGCGGCACCACCATCAAGGACGCCGTGAAGGCCGGGCACGACGCCACGGTCGCCGAGCTGAAGAAGCGCGGTCTGAAGGTCGAGGACGCAGGCTGATGAAGCGCGCCCGGACGAACAGAGCCGCCGCCATCCTGCTGGGGCCCTTCTTCGTACTGTTCACCGTGGCCATGGTGCTGCCGATCGGTTACGCGGTCTGGCTCAGCCTGTTCACCGAGAAGCAGTCCGGCCTGGGCTTCGGCGGCACCGAGACCGTCTTCAGCGGACTCGACAACTACACGGCGGCCCTGGGCGACCGGGCGTTCCGCGAGGGCTTCGGCGTACTCCTCGGATACTGCCTGTTCTACATTCCGCTGCTGCTCGTCGGAGCCCTCGCCCTCGCCCTTCTGCTGGACTCCACGCTGGCCCGCGCCCGCCGGTTCTTCCAGCTCGCGCTCTTCCTGCCGCACGCCGTGCCCGGCATCATCGCCGCGCTGATCTGGGTGTACCTCTACACCCCGCAGCTCAGCCCGGTGGTCAGCGCCATGGAGTCTGGCGGAATCGGCTTCGACTTCTTCTCCCCCGAAGGCGCCCTTCCCTCCGTCGTCAACATCGCGCTGTGGGAGTGGCTCGGCTACAACATGGTGATCTTCTATGCCGCGTTGCAGGCCATCGACCGCTCCGTACTCGAAGCGGCCACGGTCGACGGGGCCGGTGCCTGGCGCACCGCGCTCTCCATCAAGGTGCCGCTGATCCGCTCCTCCCTCGTGATGGTCGCGCTGTTCACGGTCATCGGCTCGCTCCAGCTGTTCACCGAGCCGCTGATCCTCAACAAGGGGACCGGATCGGCCGTCTCCTCCACCTGGACGCCGAACATGTACGCGTACACCGCGGCCTTCGAGCGCAACGACTACGGTCTCGCCGCGGCCGCCTCCATCCTGCTGGCGCTCACGGCCGCGCTGCTGTCCTTCGTCGTCACCCGCTTCACCGGCCGGAAGGGCAAGAAAGCATGAACTCCCCCGCCTCCCGCGGCCGCTGGATGTCGAAGACCGCCGTCAACGGCTTCCTCGTGCTCGCCGTCGTCTACATGCTCTTCCCCCTCGTCTGGCTGGTCACCGCCGCCACGAAGGACACCGGCGGTCTGCTCGCCGGCAACGCCTTCTCCTTCGAGGGCTTCAACCTCGGCCAGAACCTGTCCGACCTGGCCTCCTACGGCGACGGCATCTACTTCCGCTGGTACCTCAACAGCCTCATGTACGCGGGCGGCGGGGCGATCGTCTGCTCGCTGATCTGCGTGGCCGCGGGATACGCCTTCGACAAGTACGAATTCCGGGGCAAGGAGAAGCTCTTCGGCCTCGTACTGATGGGTGTGCTCGTGCCGACCACGGCGCTCGCCCTGCCGATGTATCTCCTGGCCTCCAAGACCGGCCTGGTCAACACCTACTGGTCCGTGCTGATCCCGGTGCTGGTCAACCCGTTCGGCGTGTATCTCGCGCGGGTGTTCAGCACCGGCTACATACCGAACGAGGCCCTGGAGGCCGCCCGTATCGACGGGGCCGGCGAGCTGCGCGTCTTCTGGTCCATCGGACTGCGCATGGTCATGCCGGGCTTCGTGACGGTCTTCCTCTTCCAGTTCACCGCGATCTGGAACAACTTCTTCCTCCCCCTCGTGATGCTCTCGGACCGCAAGCTCTTCCCGCTGAGCCTCGGCCTGTACTCCTGGAACACCAACACCCACGGCGAGCCGAGCTTCTATCCGCTCGTCGTCACCGGCTCGCTCCTCGCCGTCATCCCCCTGATCGTCGCCTTCGTCTCGCTGCAGCGGCACTGGAAGGCCGGACTGACCGCCGGCAGCGTCAAGTGACTCTCACCGCGAGCCCTGAGGAGTACGAGTTCCACCATGCCCCACGCCACTGACAACCGGCCGACGGCCCTGCTCGCGATGGGCCCCGGCATCGCCGACCGCCTCCTCGCCGACCGCCACCGCACCCGGCTGGCCGAGCTCACCCGTACCGACCCGTACCTCGTCGGCCACGACCTGGCCGCCCCGACGCCCGAGGTGGCCGCCGCCCTCGCCGAGGCCGAGGTGCTGTTCACCTGCTGGGGCGCGACACCGCTCACCGCCGGGGTCCTGGCGGCCGCGCCCCGGCTGCGGGCCGTGGTGCACGCCGCGGGCTCCGTCAAGCACCACATCACCGACGCCTGCTGGGAACGCGGCATCGCCGTCACATCGGCGGCCGGGGCCAACGCCCTGCCGGTCGCCGAGTTCACCCTCGCCACGATCCTGTTCGCCGGCAAGCGGGTGCTGCACACCGCGCACCGCTACCGCGATCTGCGCGCCGACCACGACTGGCTCGCGGAGCTCGACGGGGCGGGCAACTACCGCCGTACGGTCGGCATCGTCGGTGCCTCCCGCATCGGCCGGCGCGTGATCGAGCTGCTGCGCCCCTTCGACCTGGACGTACTGCTGTACGACCCGTACGTGGACGGCCCGGAGGCCGCGCGGCTCGGAGTGCGGCTCACCTCGCTCGACGAGCTGTGCGCGAGCAGCTCCGTCGTCTCGGTGCACGCGCCCCAGCTCCCGGAGACGCACCATCTGATCGGTGCGGCGCAACTGTCCGCCATGGCGACCGGGACGACGCTGATCAACACGGCGCGGGGTTCGCTGGTCGACGAGGAGGCGCTGCTGGCCGAGCTGACGACCGGCCGCCTGCAAGCGGTGCTGGATGTGACGGACCCCGAACTCCCGCCCGCGCAATCGCCGTTGTACACCCTGCCCAATGTGCTGCTCACCCCGCATGTCGCGGGTTCGCTGGGCGATGAGCTGCACCGGATGGCCGACCAGGCGCTGGACGAGCTGGAGCGCTTCGCGGCCGGCCTGCCCTTCGCGGACCCCGTGCACTCCGGGAGCCTGAGCCACTCCGCCTGAGCCACTCCGCCCGAGCCGTTCCGTCCGAGCCTTCGGACCACTGCGGGCCCGGTCGTCCCGAGCCGTCGGAAAGCCCCTGCCTCACTAGACTGGAGGCATCCCATCCGGAACGTGCGACCGGGAGATGCCATGAGATTCGTACAAGTTATCGACTGCAAGACGGAGCGGTTCGAGGACATGGACCGTCTCATGGACCGCTGGGCCGAGCAGAACCGGGGCACCCGGGCCGCCACGCACAGCCTGGTCGGCAAGGACCGCTCCGACGGGTCCCACTACGTGGAGATCATCGAATTCCCGTCGTACGAGGACGCGATGGCGAATTCCGGGCTGCCCGAGACCGAGCGGATCTTCCGGGAGATGGTGGCGCTCTGCGACGGCATGCCCTCCTTCACCGACCTCGACGTGGTCCGCGACGAGCAGCTGAACCAGGCGCAGGCCCGCCGCTTCTTCCACGAGATCGCCGTCGGCGGTCATCTCGACGCCATCGACGAGGTGTTCGCGGCCGACTACACCGACCACGGCATCGCGAGGCCGGAACGGACCATGGTCGGTTCCGGCCGGCTGCGCGCCGACGTCGCCCGCTGGCGGGCCGCCTTCGACTTCACCTTCGAGCTGGACCGGCAGATCTGCGGGGGTGACGACGTCGTGACGCTGTGGACCTGGACCGGCACCCACAAGGGCGCGTTCATGGGCATCGCCCCCACGGGCAGGCAGTGCGTCATGACCGGCACCACGATCTTCCGGTTCGAGGACGGCAGGATCAAGGAAGGCTGGTGGCACGAGGACCTCATGGGCCTGATGCGCGAGCTGGGCGCCCTCGACGGGACCGCGGCGCGCGCCTGAACGCCCGAAGGCCCCCTGTCCCTCCGCCGAGCGGTGGGACAGGGGGCCTTCTGCGGCTGTGCGCCCTGAACGGCTACGCGTCAGTGCGAGTGGCCGTGACCGCCGTGGGCGGCCTCGGCCTCCTCCTCGGCCGGCTTCTCGACGACCAGGGTCTCGGTCGTGAGCAGCAGCGACGCGATGGACGCGGCGTTCTCCAGCGCGGAGCGGGTGACCTTGACCGGGTCGATGACGCCGGCCTTCACCAGGTCGCCGTACTCGCCGGTCGCGGCGTTGAAGCCCTGGCCCTTGTCGAGCTCGGAGACCTTCGAGGTGATGACGTAGCCCTCGAGGCCGGCGTTCTCGGCGATCCAGCGCAGCGGCTCGACGGCGGCGCGGCGCACGACCGCGACACCGGTGGCCTCGTCGCCGGTCTTGTCGAGGTTGCCCTCCAGGACCTTGACGGCGTGGACCAGAGCGGAGCCACCACCGGAGACGATGCCCTCCTCGACCGCGGCGCGGGTCGCGGAGATGGCGTCCTCCAGACGGTGCTTCTTCTCCTTGAGCTCCACCTCGGTGGCGGCACCGACACGGATCACGCACACGCCGCCGGCCAGCTTCGCGAGGCGCTCCTGGAGCTTCTCGCGGTCCCAGTCGGAGTCGGTGGCGTCGATCTCGGCCTTGATCTGGTTGACCCGGCCCTTGACGTCGCCGGGCTCGCCGCCGCCGTCCACGATCGTCGTGTCGTCCTTGGAGACGGTGACGCGGCGGGCGGTGCCCAGCACGTCCAGACCGGCCTGGTCGAGCTTGAGGCCGACCTCCTCGGCGATGACGGTCGCACCGGTGAGGGTGGCGATGTCGCCGAGCATGGCCTTGCGGCGGTCACCGAAGCCCGGGGCCTTCACCGCGACGGCGTTGAAGGTGCCACGGATCTTGTTGACGACGAGGGTCGACAGCGCCTCGCCCTCGACGTCCTCGGCGATGATCAGCAGCGGCTTGGAGCCACCGGCCTGGATGACCTTCTCCAGCAGCGGGAGCAGCTCCTGGATCGAGCCGATCTTGCCCTGGTGGATCAGGATGTACGGGTCGTCGAGGACGGCCTCCATACGCTCCTGGTCGGTCACCATGTACGGGGACAGGTAGCCCTTGTCGAAGGCCATGCCCTCGGTGAAGTCGAGGTCCAGACCGAAGGTGTTGGACTCCTCGACGGTGATGACACCGTCCTTGCCGACCTTGTCCATCGCGTCCGCGATGAGCTCGCCGACCTGCGGGTCCTGCGCGGAGAGCGCGGCCACGGCGGCGATGTCGGTCTTGTCGTCGATCGGCCGGGCGGTCGCGAGGAGCTCCTCGGACACGGCCTTGACCGCGGCGTCGATGCCCTTCTTCAGGGCGGCCGGGGAGGCACCGGCGGCGACGTTGCGCAGGCCCTCGCGGACGAGCGCCTGGGCGAGCACGGTGGCGGTGGTCGTACCGTCACCCGCGACGTCGTTGGTCTTGGTCGCCACCTCCTTCACCAGCTGGGCACCGAGGTTCTCGTACGGGTCGTCGAGCTCGACCTCGCGCGCGATGGTGACACCGTCGTTGGTGATGGTGGGAGCGCCGAACTTCTTGTCGATGACGACGTTGCGGCCCTTGGGGCCGATCGTCACCTTGACCGTGTCGGCAAGCTTGTTGACGCCGCGCTCAAGGGCGCGACGGGCGTCCTCGTCGAACTTCAGGATCTTCGCCATGGGAGCTGAGCTTTCCTCTCGAACGAACTGCGCCCCCGACCACCCGGCTGGTTATTCGCGGGGGCCAGGGGCGCAGAACAGAAGCAAACGTGGGTGAATTACTTCTCGATGATCGCGAGCACGTCGCGAGCCGAGAGGACGAGGTACTCCTCGCCGTTGTACTTCACCTCGGTGCCGCCGTACTTGCTGTACAGCACGACGTCGCCGGTCTTGACGTCGAGCGGAAGGCGCTCGCCGTTCTCGAAGCGGCCCGGGCCCACGGCCAGGACGACGCCCTCCTGGGGCTTCTCCTTGGCGGTGTCCGGAATGACCAGGCCGGAGGCCGTGGTCTGCTCGGCGTCGAGCGGCTGGACCACAATGCGGTCCTCGAGCGGCTTGATCGCAACCTTGGAGCTGGCGGTCGACACGATCCGGTCTCCCCCTTCGGAGATCTCACGGGGTAACAGTCTTGGGGTGGCGACCAGGTCGATCCGTCGTCGCGGGTGCCGGACCTGCCAGTCGCGCAGTACTGCTGGCACTCTCCAGTGGTGAGTGCCAGCACCGAGACTATGACCGCGATTAGCACTCGGTCAAGCGGAGTGCCAATTCGAGCGATCGTGGCGTCGCCGGCGGGCGGCTCCGACGGCCCTGGAGGCGACGACCGGGGCACGGTCCGGACAACAGTCCGGACAACATGAGGACAACGTACGGACGGACCGGTCCGTTCCGTACGACCGTGTGGACATGACCCGCCCTTCCCCCTCCCCACGGCCGGACCAGCGGTCCGGGCCGCGGCCGTACGCGTCGCGCGCCGTGAACGGCTGCCTCGATGTGGTGCTCGGACTGCTGATGGTCCTTCTGGAGGCACTGATCTGTGCGGTCGCCGCCCTCCAACTGGCCCTTTCGCGCACGGAACCCGGCGGCACGAAGGCGGCAGGCCCACCGCCGATGGACTGGACACCCGTCCTCGTCTTCGGCGCGATCGCCGCGGTGACCTGTCTGTTCGGCGTCGTGCTGATCCGCAGCAACTGGCCCTGGGCGGGAGTGATCCAGCTGCTGGCGGCGCTGGTGCTGTGCATGGTGACGGTGCAGGCCGGGCACGGGGACTACCGCCGCTCGCACCCGGCGCCCGCGCCCGCCCCCTCGGACGATCCGGGCCGGACCGGCCACCAGTGCCTCAGCGGCGGCGACAGCCGCGAGTGCCGGGACTCCGGCGGCTGACGGCAGGAGATCACGACCGTCGACCCCGGCTCGCCGTGATCGCCGCGGGCCGACGGACCCGCCGCAGGCGTGGGCGACGGATGGTGCACCCGCTGTGCGGCCTTGCGGCCCAGCCGTTCGATCGGGTCCACCGACTGGGCGCAGCCGGTGGCGGCCACCAGCGCACCGGCCACCAGCAGTCCGGCCAGCAGCCGGTGCGCGCCCCTCATACGTAGTCCTCCAGGCGGGCCACGGCGTAGCCCCGGTCCGTGACGGTCTTCATGACCGCCCGGACCAGGTCGGCCATGCTGCCGCCCCATTCCGCGCGGCCCCGGAAGTGCGTGAGGATGATGTCGCCGGGGTGCAGGTCCTGGTCCCCCTCGCGCCACTCCATGTGGTCCGGGAACGCCTCGGCGTTCCAGAGGGGCACGGCCTTGATCCCGCAGGACTTCGCGATGCGGAGCGTGTCCCCGTTGTAGTTGCCGTACGGCGGGCGGAAGAGCCTGGGCCGCTTCCCGAACTGCTTCTCGATGATCTCCTGCTGGCCGCAGATCTCGCGCTTCTGCCCGGCGTACGAGAGGCCGGGCAGATAGGGGTGGTTGAGCGTGTGGTTGTTGAGGGTGACGCCCAGCCGCTGCGCCTCGCCGAAGTACCCGTAGTTGTCGCTCACCTCGTAGTCGCTGAGGAACGCGCTGTACGGGATGTCCAGTTCGTCCATCATCTGCAAGAGCTCGGGGTCCTTCTCGGAGCCGTCGTCCATCGTCAGGAAGACGACGCGGTCCTTGGTCGGGACGGTGGTGAAGACCGGCGGCAGCGAGTCGTCGCCACCCTTCACCTCGAAGCCCTCGCGGGTGGTGATGCGCGGCTTCACGGCGGGCGGCCGCGGGGCGATCAGCGGCGGCTTCCCCAGCCCCCACTTCTTGGCGAGTGCCGCCCGCACGGCCGGGCTGAACTTCGCGTTCTCATGGGCGCCGGGCGCGCGGTCCTGGCCGGCGAGCCGGCCGGGGCCGCCCGGATGCCCGGCGGCGGGGTCCGGGGCGGGGTCCCCGCCCGGGTGCCCGGCGGCCGGCCGGTCCCGGTGCTCGGTGTCGCCCGGCTGCCCGCCGGACCCGGAGGCGCAGCCGGAGCCGGCCGCGGCGACCAGGAGCGCGACCAGGACGGCGCAGGCGGGCCGGCGCCCGCCGGGGCGCCGCCTCCGCCCGGAATCGGGCGTGGCCGATCCGCTCCGTTTCATGGTCATTTTTTCCTTTTGTCGCACAAGTTGCATGGCGTCGCATCCTGCCAGTACGTGACCGGCCCGCCGGCCCGACACCGCCGCCGGGCCCGCCGGTCTACCCGGCTGGCTCACAATGGGGCGGGTGAACGCTTTCGCCCCGAACGACCCGTCCGCCGACGACCGGTCCGACGCCCCCGCCCCTTCCCCGGGCTCCCGGCCCGGATCGAGCGGGGGAGACCCCCTCGCCGCCTTCCTGGCCCTGCGCACTCCCGAAGGCACCGCGCTCCTGGACGAGCTGCGGTCGTACGACCCCGCCCAGGAACTCGCCACCGCCACCCGGCTGCGCCGCACCCACCCGGCCGCCCTGGTGTCGGCGGCGCTGGGGCAGGCGCGGCTGCGGCAGCGGGCGGTGGCGAAGTTCGGCGCCGAGGACGCGTACCGGATGTTCTTCACGCCCAACGGCGTCGAGCAGGCGACCCGTACGTCGGTGGCCGCCCATCGCGCGCGGCGGTTCGCCGGGACGGGTGCGGTGCGCTCGGTCGCCGACCTCTGCTGCGGGATCGGCGGCGACGCGATCGCGCTCGCGCGGGCGGGCATCTCGGTGCTCGCCGTGGACCGCGACCCGCTGACGGCCGAGGTCGCCCGCGCCAACGCCGCCGCGCTCGGGCTGGACGGGCTGATCGAGGTGCGGTGCGCCGATGTCGCCGAGATCGACACCACGCCGTACGACGCGGTCTTCGTCGACCCGGCCCGGCGCGGCGGCAGGGGCAGGATCTTCGACCCCGAGGCGTACTCGCCGCCGCTCTCCTGGGCGACCGCCGCCGCGCTCGCGGCCCCCCGCGCCGCGCTGAAGATCGCTCCGGGCATCCCGCACGAGGCGATCCCGGCGCAGGCGGAGGCCGAATGGATCTCGGACGGCGGGGACGTGAAGGAGGCGGTGCTCTGGTTCGGCGAGGGCTTCGCGGCCGGTTCGTACCGCGCCACCGTGCTCCCCGCCGGGGCCACGCTGTGGTCCGGGGCCCCGCTGCCCGCCCCGCCCGTCGGTCCGGTCGGCAGCTATCTGTACGAGCCGGACGGCGCCGTCATCCGCGCCCATCTGGTCGCCGACGTCGTCGCGCGGTGCGAGGGCCGGCTGATCGACGAGACCATCGCGTACATCACGAGCGACCGGCCGTACGAGTCCCCGTACACCTCCGGGTACCGGATCACCGACGAGCTGCCCTTCAACATGAAGAAGCTGAAGGCGCTGCTGCGGGAGCGGAAGGTGGGCGTACTGACCGTCAAGAAGCGCGGCTCGGCGGTCGAACCGGAGGAGCTGCGACGCCGGATGAAGCTCCAGGGGCCGAACTCCGCGACGGTCTTCCTGACCCGGGTGGCCGGAGCGCCGACGATGCTGATCGGCCACCCGCTGACCGGCCCGGCCTGAGGCGCCGGGCGGCCGGTCAGGCGAGGTCGGTCAGTTCGTCCGCGTACACCTGCGAGAGCGGCTGGGGGCCCACGTACTGCTGGCAGTTGCACTGCCCGGACTCGAAGCGGACCGGCTTCTTGGACTCGTCCCAGGCCGTCGGCACCTCGACCCGCTCATGGCACTTGCCCTGCTTGTCGTGCTTGGCGAGATGGTGCGTGCAGCCGCAGACCGGCTCCGGCGCCCTGTTCGCCGCTTCGAGGGCCAGCCTCTCCTGCTTGGAGGCCTCCAGCAGTTCCAGCTTGCGGTCGTGCCGATTGCGCAGTGCCGTACGGACGTTGTCGACGGCCCATCCGAAGCCGCCCGTCCAGAAGATGATGAGCACCCACCAGTACCACTCCATGTCGCCCTCCCCCGGCGTGACCCATGTGTCCCGTCAGGATAGTTCCGCGGTCAGCGGTGGGCACCGCCCCCGACGGAGAACAGCGGCTCCGGGGCGGGCGCCCCGGCCAGTACCCGCAGCACCCAGCGCCGGTGGGCGAATGCCTTGACGAGGCCGATGAGTCCGACGATCCAGCCGGTCAGCCCGAGCCCCATGACCAGGACGGCCAGGCCGTAGGCGCTTCCTTCCAGCGTGCCGCCGGCCGGGACCGCGAAGCAGGTGTACAGCCCGGCCGCGCAGAGCGCGAAGGACATCAGCAGCCAGGCGAGCGAGGCGCCCGGCATCCGCAGGGCCGCGTCGCGCGCCGGATCGCGGTCCAGGCCGCCCCAGGCGTCGAGCAGCCGGCGGATCCTGATGTCGCGGCGCAGGCCGACGACGACGAGGACGGCCGCGGGCACCACGCAGCCGACGCCCAGGACGGCGAGGAGCGCACCGATCCCGGCGCTGATGACGTCGTAGGACTCCTCGAAGGTGATCAGCGCCGTGCCCACCAGCAGCCAGCCGAGCGCGCAGAGCGCTCCCCACAGCCACAGCATCGCCAGCCGGCCCGGCGAGAGATGCGCCTTCACCAACATGCCGAGCACCGCGGCCCGGTCGGTCAGCAGGGCCTTCCGGTCGGGCCAGGAACGTATCTCCACGGGCGGTGGCGGCGGCGGCAGTTGAGCGCGGCGAGACATGGGGCAGACCCTATCGACCGCGCGGGCCGGCTCAGTTGTCGCGCACCGGCTCCGGGCCCGGCCCGCGCAGCCCGGCCGGCCCGTGCGGCGGCCGGGACTCAACGGCCGTCGCGGTCCGGATGCCCTGCGCGGTCCAGGAGCATCGCCCGTTCCCGTTCGTTGCGGGTCAGTGCGGCCGCCCGCAGGAACTCCGCCCTGGCCTCCTCCTCGCGCCCCGTCCTGGCGAGCAGATCGCCGCGGACGCTGGGCAGCAGGTGGTAGTCCTTGAGCGCCGGATCGTCCGCCAGCGCGTCGGCCAGGGCGAGACCGGCCTCCGGGCCGTGCGCCATCGAGACCGCCACGGCCCGGTTCAGTTCGACGACCGGGGACGGTGCGATCGCGGCGAGACGGTCGTAGAGGGCGGCGATGGTGGCCCAGTCGGTGTCCGCGTACGTCGCCGCCCGCGCGTGACAGGCGGCGATCGCGGCCTGCACGGTGTACGGGCCGAGCCCGGCGCCCTCCCCGGTCGCCGCCACGGCCCGCTCCAGGGCCGCGACCCCGCGCCGCACCAGCAGGTGGTCCCAGCGGGCCCGGTTCTGGTCGGCGAGCAGCACCGGCGCACCGTCCGGCCCGGTCCTGGCGGCGGTGCGGGAGGCCTGGAACTCCAGCAGCGCGGCCAGTCCGTGGACCTCGGGCTCCCGCTCCATCAGACCGGCGAGCACCCGGGCCAGCCGCAGCGCGTCCTCGCACAGCGCCGGGCGCAGCCAGTCGTCGCCCGCGGTCGCCGCGTACCCCTCGTTGAAGATCAGGTAGATCACTTCGAGCACGGAGCCGAGGCGGGCCGCGCGCTCCGGCCCGTACGGCACCTCGAAGGGGATGCCCGCGCGGCCCAGGGTCCGTTTCGCCCGGACGATGCGCTGGGCGACGGTCGGTTCGGGGGCCAGGAACGCCCGGGCGATCTCGTCGGTGGTGAGGCCGCCGAGCAGCCGCAGGGTGAGGGCGATCCGGGCCTCGGTGGAGAGCACCGGGTGACAGGCGGTGAAGATCAGCCGGAGCAGGTCGTCATCGATGTCGTCCGCCGCGGCGGGCTCGGGCGGCGGCACGTCCTCAAGGGCCCGCCCCACCTCGGCGAGCTTGCGCGCGTAGGTCTCCTTGCGGCGTACGAGATCGATCGCGCGGTTCCTGGCGGTGGCCATGAGCCAGGCGCCCGGCCGGTCCGGGACACCTGACTCCGGCCACTGTTCCAGTGCGGCCACCAGCGCGTCCTGCGCGAGTTCCTCGGCGATGCCGACGTCGCGCACGATGCGGGTGACGCCCGCGATGATCCGCGCGGACTCGATCCTGAAGACCGCCTCGACCGCCGCGGTCGCGTTTGCTGCCGTCATGATCACTCATCACAGCAGCCGTACCGGGCCGCGGCAAGCACGCGCACCAGGGCGTGGCCGCCCGGCCGGAGGCCACGCGGCAGGCCCTCAGGCGCCCAGGGTGGCCTCGTCGATCTGGCGGACCTCGGAGGTCACGGTCCAGTTCTCCGGGTGGCACCGCAGGAAGCGCCGGGTCCATTCCAGGGCCTCCTCCTTGTCCTTGACCTGGAGGATGGCGTAGCCGCCGACGACCTCCTTGGTCTCGGTGAAGGGCCCGTCGGTGTGGGTGAGCTTCCCGCCGGACCAGGTGACCCTGGTCCCCTGGGAGGTGGGGGTGAGCCCCGCCGTCTCCAGCATGACGCCCGCCTTGGTGATCTCCTCGAACAGGGCGCCCATGCGCTTCTCGAAATCGGGGTCCGGGGCGTCGAAGGGGTTCTGCTCGTCGATACGGATCAGTGACATGAAGCGCGGCATGGTGACTCCCAGGTCGAACGGGCGGGGGCTTTCCCCGCCTCTCACCCTTGCGTCGAACGGGACCCGGCCGGATCGACAGTTCCCTGGAAATTCTTCTGAGAAATTTCCGGACCGGCCACCGGAGCGGTCTCCGGGCCGGTCACCGCGGCCATCTCCGCGCCGGTCACCGCGGCCATCTCCGCGCCGGTCACCGCAGCCGTCTCCGCGCCGTTCGCCGCAGCCGTCTCCGCGCCGTTCGCCGCGGCCGTCTCCGCGCCGTTCGCCGCAGCCGTCTCCGCGCCGGTCGCCGCAGCCGTCTCCGCGCCGGTCGCCGCGGCCCCCGCCGCAGCCGCCCGTTCCCGCCCCCGTCCCGGGAGCAGCACCAGGGCCACCAGTGCCGCGACGGCGAGCAGCCCGGCGCAGACCCAGAACGCCGCCGAGTACCCGGCCGCCAGGTCGGCCGGACGGTTCCCGTCGCCGGTGACCCGGGCGGCGACGGTGACCAGGACCGCGAGCCCCAGCGAGCCGCCCACCTGGCGGGAGCTGTTCAGCAGCCCGGAGGCCATGCCCGTCTCCTCGGGCGCCACATCGGTCGTGGCCGCCGTGCCGAGCGGTACGAAGCACATCCCGATGCCGATGCTGCAGACGAGGGACGGGCCGAGGATCGAGTACAGGAAGCCGCCGTCCGCCCGCGCCGTCGCCGCGAATCCGGCCAGGCCGAGCGCGGCCAGGAAGCCGCCGAGCGCCAGCAGCCGTCCGGTGCCGAGCGCCGCGACCGTACGGGTGGCGACGAGCGAGCCGGCGACGACGCCCGCCGAGAACGGCAGGAAGGCGATTCCGGCGGCGGTCGGCCCGTAGTCGAGCACCTGCTGCATGTAGAGCGAGACGAAGTAGAACGCGGCGAACTGCCCGGAGCTCAGCAGCAGGCAGACGACATTGGCGGTCAGCACCGGCCGCCCCCTCAGCAGCCCGGGACGAAGTAGCGGGGTGCGGGCCCGCAGCTCGACGACGAGGAAGACGGTCAGCAGCAGCACGGCGGCGCCGAGCGTGCCCAGCGTCCGGGCCGACCCCCATGCGTCGGCCGATGTCCGTACGAGCCCGAGGACCAGCAGTGTCGTACCCGCGGTGGCCAGCAGCGCTCCCGCCACGTCGAGCCGGCCGCTGCCACGGGCCGGCTCGCCCCGCAGTCCGCTGCGCACGGCCCCCACCAGCGCGAACCCCACGATCGGCACATTCACCAGCATCACCGCGCGCCAGCCCGCCGCATCGGTGAGCACCCCGCCCGCGAGCACGCCGACCGCGCCGCCCGCCGCGCCCGCCATGCCCCACAGCCCCAGGGCGCGGGAACGGGCGGGCCCGGCCGGGAAGGCCAGGGCGATCAGGGCGAAGGCGACCGGGGCGAGCGCGGCGGCGCCGATCCCCTGCACCGCCCGCGCGGCGATCAGCCCGCCCGGCGACCGGGCGAGTCCGCCCGCCAGGCTCGCCACGCCGAACAGCACCAGGCCCGCCGTCAGGATCCGGCGGCTGCCGAGCAGGTCGGCGAGCCGCCCGCCGAGCATCAGCAGCCCGCCGAAGGCCAGCGCGTAGGCGTTCACCACCCACAGCAGCCCCTGGGGTGTGAAGCCGAGATCGCCGCGCATGTCCGGCAGCGCGACGTTCACCACGGACATGTCCAACGCCACCATGAACTGCACGGTGAGAGCCACCGCCAGCAGCCAACGCGTATGCCGTGACTGATCGCTCACGACGTCCCCTTCCCTCGCGGTCGTACGGTCGAGTCATTACTATACGCGTATAGAAATTACGTGCGAGGGGCCCCGGGAAGGAGCGGGAGCAGTGGTACGGGAGACAATGCCGAGGTGGCAGGGACCGAGAAGAAGCAGGCACCGACGGAGCAGGCACCCATAAAGAAGGCGCCTGCGAAGAAGCAGGCGCCTTCGAAGCGGTCCGTGGGGCGGCCACGCAGGCTCGACCCGGACGCGATGGTCGCCACCGCGCGCCGCATCATCGAGGAAGAGGGCGTGGACGCCCTCAGCATGCGACGGGTGGCGAAGGAGCTCGGCTCCACCCCGATGGCGCTCTACCACTACGTGCAGGACAAGGACGAGCTGCTGATGCTCACCCTGTCGGGCACCGCGGCCGCCTTCCCCCGCCCCGAGCTGCCCGAGGACCCGCGCGAGCGGCTGCTCGTCGTGGCCGTGCACATGCACGGCATCCTGGCCCGGCTCCCGTGGGTGCTGGACGTCCTGGCGCTGGGCGAGCTGACGGACAAGAACGCGCTGTGGATGGTCGAGGAGATCATCGACTCGGCGCTCGCCTGCGGCCTCTCCCCCGCCCAGGCGGTACGCGCGTACCGGACGATCTGGAGTTACGTCTACGGCGACCTGGTCTTCCGCCGGGCCGCCGAACGCCGTACGCGGACGCCTCCGGGCAGACGCTGCTTCCCCGAGATGGTGACGGAGGAGGACGCGGCGACGCTGCCCCGGCTCGCCGCGATCAAGGACGAGTGGCGGGCGTACGCCGCCGACTACGAGGTGGCGGACGAACTGGACGCGATCGTCCGGGGACTGATCGAGCGGGCGACCGCCACCGGCTGAGGGGCGGTCGGCCGGCGCCGGGTCCGCTCCCTAGAAGCCGCTGCCCAGCGACTCGAAGCGCCAGCGGTGCACCGGACGGGTGATCAGCTCGGCGTCGGGCTCCGGGAGTTCGGGCAGCTCGTCGCCGTACTCCCCCACCCACCAGGTGATGACCAGGACCCGGTCCTGCGGGGCGCGCAGCAGCTCGCGGCGGAGCGGCTCACGGGCCAGCTCGGCCGACCGGGCCCGCGCCCACTCCAGGAGTTCGGCGCCCCGGCCCGCCACGGCACGGGCCTCCCACATGAGTGCGACGGTCATGAGTAGAGGTTGTCCTTGCTGATCTCGTGGACGTGGTCGTGGTCGTGGCCGTGTGCGGAGGCGCCCGGCACATGGGTGTCGGTCACCGGCAGCGAGGAGTCCGCGGACAGCTCCAGGTCCGAGGCCGGCCGGTTGCGGGCGACCATCTCCGCGCCCAGCGCCGCGACCATCGCGCCGTTGTCCGTGCACAGCCCGGGGCGCGGCACCCGCAGCCGGATGCCGGCCCGCTCGCACCGCTCCTGGGCCAGCGCCCGCAGCCGCGAGTTGGCCGCGACCCCGCCACCGATCATCAGGTGGTCGACGCCCTCGTCCTTGCAGGCCCGGACGGCCTTGCGGGTGAGCACGTCCACGACGGCCTCCTGGAAGGACGCCGCCACGTCCCGTACCGGCACCTCCTCGCCCGCCGCGCGCTTGGCCTCGATCCAGCGGGCCACCGAGGTCTTCAGACCGGAGAAGGAGAAGTCGTAGGCGGCATCGCGCGAGCCGGTGAGCCCGCGCGGGAACGCGATCGCGGCCGGGTCGCCCTCCCTCGCCAGCCGGTCGATGACCGGGCCGCCGGGGAAGCCCAGGTCCAGCACCCGGGCGATCTTGTCGAAGGCCTCGCCCGCCGCGTCGTCGATGGTCGCGCCCAGCGGCCGTACGTCATTGGTGATGTCCGGCGCGAGCAGCAGCGAGGAGTGGCCGCCGCTGACCAGCAGCGCCATCGTCGGCTCGGGCAGCGGGCCGTGCTCCAGCTGGTCGACGCAGATGTGCGAGGCGAGGTGGTTGACCCCGTAGAGCGGCTTGTTCAGCGCGTACGCGTACGCCTTGGCCGCCGATACGCCGACCAGCAGCGCGCCCGCGAGCCCGGGGCCCGCGGTGACGGAGATGCCGTCGAGGTCGCGGGCGCTGATCCCGGCCTCCTTCAGGGCGCGCTCGATGGTGGGGACCATCGCCTCCAGATGGGCGCGGGAGGCGATCTCCGGGACGACGCCGCCGAAGCGGGCGTGCGTGTCGACGCTGGACGCCACGGCGTCCGCCAGCAGCGTCGTACCGCGGACGATGCCGACGCCGGTCTCGTCGCAGGAGGTCTCGATGCCGAGTACGAGCGGTTCGTCAGCCATCAGTCAGTCTCTGTTTCCTGTACGTGTTCTTGCACGTGCTCTTGTACGTGGAGGCGCATGACGAGTGCGTCGATGTTCCCCGGCTGGTAGTAGCCGCGGCGGAAGCCGATCGGCTCGAAGCCGAAGCGTTCGTACAGCTTCTGGGCCCGGGTGTTGTCGACGCGGACTTCGAGCAGCACCTCGGCGCACTCGAAGGCCGTGGCGTGCTTCAGCAGGTCGGTGAGGAGCACGGAGCCGAGGCCGCCGCCCCAGTGGTCGCGGGTGACCCCGATCGTCTGCACGTCGGCGAGGTCGCCGGCCGCGGCGAGGCCCGCGTAGCCGACGATCCGGCCGGTGACGAGGTCCTCGGCGACGACATAGCGGCGGGTGGCCCGGGGGCCGCGCGCGTGCGCCAGCTCGGACCAGAACATGCCGGCTGACCAGGCGTCGTCCGGGAACAGCTCGTGTTCGAGCTCCAGCACCGGATCGATGTCCCACCAGCGCATCTCGCGCAGAACGGCAGTCGTGCTCGTCACTTCGGGGTGACCACCTTGTAGTTCTTCGGCACCTGGGCGTCGGGCCTGCGGAGGTAGAGCGGCTGCGGCGGCAGCAGCTCCGCGCCCGCGGCGAGCCGCTCGGCGGCGAGGGCGGCCAGCGCGCCGGCGCTGACGTGCTCGGGCTCCCGGGCGTCCGGGAACGCCTCGGGGTAGAGCACCGCGCCCGCTCCGACGACCGGAAGCCCGGCGAGCTGTTCGGCGATGTCGGCGGGCCGGTCGACGGCGGGCCCGGTGACCCGGGTGCGCGGGTCGTCGTATCTCGCCCAGTAGACCTCCTTGCGGCGGGCGTCCGTCGCGACGGCGAACGGGCCCTCCAGCCCGGCCCGGCCCGCTGCGTACGCGAGACCGTCCAGGGTGCACAGCCCGTGCACGGGGACGGAGAGGGCGGAGCCGAAGGTGGCGGCGGTGACCAGACCGACCCGGAGCCCGGTGTACGGTCCGGGGCCGACGCCGACGACCACGTCCGTCACGGCGTCGAGTTTCACGCCGGCCTCGGCGAGCACCCGGTCGACGGCGGGCAGCAGCAGCTCCCCGTGCCTTCGGGCGTCGACCTGTCCGGACTCGGCGACGACGGAGGTCCCGTCGTGAAGGGCGACGGTGACGGCGGGGGTGGCGGTATCCACGGCGAGCAAGAGCACGCAAACAGCCTACGGCTCCGCCGACGGGGGCACTGCGCCCCGTACGGCGTCCCGGCACGACCGGTCCCGGCTGCTACCGTCACCGTGCACACGCGGGTACGACGTAAACGCTAAACGCTTGTACGACATACGGAAGCGAAAGGGGCGCGCACGGTGTCTAGGGGCAGCTCGGGAATCGTGGCCGGGCTCACTGCGGCGGCGCTCGTCGCCGTCGGCGTCCTGGCCTTCCAGGCATCGGCGAACGCCCCCGACAACCTGGCGGCCCCCAAACCGAAGGCTTCCGCCACCGCCACCGAGCACGCGAAGCCGAAGGAGAAGTCGCGCCCGGCCGCGCTCCCGGCGCACTCCGGCACCGGGAAGCGGGTCGTGTACGCCCTGGAGGACCGCCGCGTGTGGCTCGTCGACGCGGACGGGAAGGTGGAGCGGACCTTCGAGGTCATGCCGAGCGCGCTCAGCCCGCGGCCCGGGACCTATCAGGTGAACACCCGCCAGGGCACCCCCACCAAGGGCTCGGACGGCGTGATGATCGAGCACGTGGTGCGGTTCGCGATGGTGGACGACGCGTCCGTCGGGTTCAGCGCGGCGGTGGACGGCTCGATGGAGAGCCCGGACCCGACGCTGAAGACGGGTGGCGTGCGGATGTCCCGGGCCGACGGGGACGCGATGTGGGACTTCGCGATGGTGACCACGAAGGTCGTCGTCGTCCCGTAGGCCCCCGCGCCTCCCTGGGCCGCCTCAGGCCTCCCTGGGCCCGGGAAGATCGGATCCGGAGCGGGGCCCGGGGGCGGCCGGAGCTCCGTCGCCCTCGTCCTCCCTCTCGCCCTCGCCCTCACCGGCGTCCGCGGACGGGGGCGGCGTGGAAACCGCCGTGGCCGCGGCACAGGCCGCCAGCAGGTCCTTCATCGATGGCGGCGGCGGCACTTCACGTTCGGCGGACGTCGTCATGGATGCCTCCTGGGGCTCCGGCGGAAGGCGTGGTTAGGCAGGCCTAACCAGCTCTCGTCATCCATGTGACCACGCCCGGACCGCCCGGCGCAACAATTTGCCGACAGCCTGTCGGAATCCGGCCCCGCGCTCAGACCTCGCCCAGTCCCGCCCAGCGCGCGCCGATCCCCACCAGCGTCACCACGCGCCGCTCGTCGTCCGTGTCGCCGACCGCGCGGTGGATCACCACCTGCAGGCGGTCGTCCGAGAGCTCCTCGACCTTGCCGTCGCCCCACTCCACGACCACCACCGACTCCGGCAGCGACACATCGAGGTCCAGGTCCTCCATCTCGTCGAGACCGCCGCCCAGGCGGTACGCGTCGACGTGGACCAGTGCCGGACCGCCGGTCAGCGACGGGTGGACACGGGCGATCACGAAGGTGGGGGACGTGACCGCGCCGCGCACTCCGAGGCCCTCGCCGAGGCCCCGGGTCAGCGTCGTCTTCCCGGCGCCGAGCTCGCCGGTGAGCATCACGAGATCGCCGGGCCTCAGGATCGCGGCGATCCGGCGGCCGAGCGCCTGCATCTGTTCGGGGGAGTCGACGGCCAGGCCGACGGTGACGGTGCCCGGCGCGGCACCCTCGGTGGCCTCAGCCGCCAGGCTGTTGTGCGGTGCTTCCATGTCCGCCAACGTTAGCCGTTGGCGGCACGGCTCCGGCGCGTACCAGCAGGTCCGCCATCCGGTCCGTGACCGTCTCGGGGTGCTCCAGCATCACCAGATGGCCCCCGTCCGGGACGATGACCAGCTCCGCGTCCGGGAGCTGGTCCGCGATGGTCTCGCTGTGCGAGCTGGGCGTCACCAGGTCCTTGTCGCCCGCCAGGATCAGCACCGGCATGTCGCGGAAGGCGGGCAGCGCGCCGCTCTTGTCGTGTTCGGTGAAGGCCGGATAGAACTCGGCGACCACATCGATCGGGGTGGACTCGATGAGCCGCTCGGCGAACCGCTCCACCGCCGGGTCGACGTCCCGCGAACCGAACGAGTACCGCTTGATCAGCCCGGCGAAGAGGTCGGCGGTCGCCCGGCGGCCCCGTTCCACCAGCTCGGCCTGGGAACCGAGCGCCCGCAGCACCCCGGGCAGCACCCGCCGCACCGCGTTCACGCCCGCGACCGGCAGCCCGAAACTGACCTCGCCGAGCTTCCCGCTCGACGTGCCGACGAGGGCGACGGCGGCGACCCGGTCCCGGACCAGCGCGGGGAACTGGTCGGCGAGCGCCATCATCGTCATGCCGCCCATCGAGTGCCCGACCAGCACCAGCCTGCCCTCGGGGGCCGCCGCGTCGATCACCGCCTTCAGATCGCGGCCCAGCTGGTCGATGCCGACCGTCACCCCGTCCGCCTGGGCCCGGCCCCGCTCGGAGCGGCCGTGACTGCGCTGGTCCCAGTGGACGGTGCGCACCAGACCGCGCAGCGCCGCCCGCTGGAAGTGCCAGGAGTCCTGGCTGAGGCAGTAGCCGTGGCTGAAGACCACGGTCACCTGCGCGGGATCCTTGCGGCCGAAGAGCCTGCGGCGGCGCGTTCCGGAGCCGGCCGGCTCGGCCCCGCCCGCGGCGGTCCCCGTGGCGCCGTCCGGTTCGACCTCGTCGACCTCGTAGTACAGCTCGGTGCCGTCGTCGGCGGTGGCCCGGCCCGGCAGTCCGCGCAGCGAGCCGTACGGCCCGGTGGCGTCCAGGGCCAGCCTGGCCCTCCTGCGCATGCCCCGGCCGACGGTGAGCCGCTCGACCGCGACACCGGCCGCCGCGCCCGCCGCGATCACGCCTATGGCGGCTCCGGCGATACCCGCCCGGCGCCAGCCGGCCGCCGCAGCGGCGGCCGTCGCCGCCGCGTCCCCCGCGCTGATCTCGCTCACCGTGCCGCGCTCCTCGTCGCTCGTGTCCGTCAGGTCAGGGCCGGTCCGTTCCGGTCGTGATCAGATCGTGCCCGGTCGGCGGTGGGCGATCGGTCAGGACCCGGCCGGGACCGCGTGCAGATGCACACGCGGTACACGGGTGCCGATCCGGGTGACGATCTCGTACGCGATCGTGTCGGCGGCCTGCGCCCAGTCCTCGGCGCTCGGCTCGCCCCGGTCCCCCGGGCCGAAGAGCACCGCCTCGCTGCCGACCTCGACCTCGTCCCCGTCGAGGTCGACGACGAACTGGTCCATGGCCACCCGGCCGGCGATCCGCCGGGTGACCCCGCCGACCAGGACCGGGGCGCGGCCGGAGGCGTGGCGCGGGATGCCGTCCGCGTAGCCGACCGGCACCAGGCCCAGGGTGGTCTCGGCGGAGGTCGTGTAGTGGTGGCCGTAGCTGATCCCGTGGCCGGCCGGCACCTGCTTGACCAGGGCGATCGACGCGACGAGCGTCATGACGGGGCGCAGCCCGAAGTCGGCCGGGGTGCCCAGCTCGGGGCTGGGCGAGATGCCGTACATCGCGATCCCGGTCCGGACGAGGTCGAAGTGCGCCTCGGGGATCGTCAGCGTCGCCGGGGAGTTGGCCATGTGGCGCACCTCGGGGTCGACGCCCTCCTTCTCCGCGTGCGCCACCATGTCCCGGAACACGGCCAGCTGGGCGGCGATGGAGGGGTGGCCGGGCTCGTCGGCGCAAGCGAAGTGGGACCAGAGGCCGGTGATCCGGACGGTGCCCGCGTCCTCCGCGGCCCGGGCGGCGGCGACCAGCTCCGGCCAGTCGGCGGGCTGGCAGCCGTTGCGCCCGAGGCCGGTGTCCGCCTTGAGCTGGATCCGGGCCGGGATGCCCGCCTCCGTGGCGGCGGCGACGACCTCGCGCAGGGCCCACATCCCGCTCACCGATACATCGATGTCGGCCTCGACGGCCTCGCGCCAGGGGCCGCCCGGGGTCCACAGCCAGCACATCACCCGGCCGCCGAGTCCGGCCGCCCGCAGGGCGAGCGCCTCCTGCGGCGTCGCGGTGCCCAGCCAGGTCGCCCCGGCCTCCAGCGCGGCGCGGGCGCAGGGCACCGCGCCGTGCCCGTAGGCGTCGGACTTGACGACGGCCATGAGCTGCGCGCCGCCCGCCCGCGCGCGCAGCACACGCACGTTGGCGCGCAGTGCGTCGAGGTCGATCTCGGCACGGGCTCTCAAGGACGCAGTCTCGTTCATCGCGCCCAGTCTCTCAGAGGCGTACGGCAGCGCCCTCGGGCGGCAGGTCACCCGACAGCCCCTCAGCGACGGCGCAGCTCGTGTTCCAGCTGGTCGACGATGACCGGGACATGGCTGTGCGGTACGTCCTTGACGGCGGTGACCAGGGTCACCGGGCCGCCCGCCCGGACCAGTTCGACCAGTTCATGGACGGCCGCCGTGTGGGCGGGGTCGGCCAGTTCGGTGCGGTAGCGCTCGACGAACTCGTCGTAGCGGGTCTCGGTGCGGTCCTCGTGGTACCAGTCGCGGAGCTCGTTCGACGGGGTGATGTCCTTGAGCCACTTGTCGATCGCGGCCTTCTCCTTGGACTCGCCGCGCGGCCAGAGCCGGTCGACGAGGACGCGGGTGCCGTCGCCGTCCTCCTTCGGCTCGTACACCCGGCGTACGCGTACGTCGCTGCTGCTGCCCACGGTCGGCCCTCCTGTCGGCTGCGGTCGGTCCCCGCCGGGCCCATGATCACTCAGGCCCGTACGTCCCGCCACGCCACCGGGATCGCCTCCGCGACGTCCTGCGCGGCGACGGGCGAGCCGTCGGAGGCGTGGCGGGCGGCGAGTCCGTGCAGATGGGCGCCGGCCGACGCGGCGTCGCGCGGGGCGAGGCCCGCGGCGAGCAGGGAGCCGGTCAGCCCGGAGAGGACGTCGCCGCTGCCTGCCGTGGCCAGCCAGGAGGTGCCGGTGGGATTGACCCGTACGGGTGTGTCCGGGCCGTCACCGGCGACCAGGGTCGTCGAGCCCTTGAGCAGGACCGTGGCACGGTAGCGGGCGGCCAGTTCCCGTACCGCGGCGAGCCGGCCCGCCTCGACCTCCTCGCGCGGGACGCCGAGCAGCGCGGCGGCCTCGCCGGCGTGCGGGGTGAGCACGGTCGGCGCGGTGCGCGCGCGCACGGCACCGGCGTCCAGCAGCCGCAGCCCGTCCGCGTCCACCAGCACCGCGACATCGGCCGCCAGCACGTCCCGGACCGCCTCGGCGGCCTCCGCGCCGTCGCCGAGTCCGGGCCCGACGACCCAGGCCTGCACCCGCCCCGCCTTCGACGGCGGCCCCGCGTGGACCAGCGTCTCCGGGTGACGGGCGATCACCGCGGCCGCGCCCGGGCCGACGTACCGCACGGCCCCCGCGCCGCCCCGCAGCGCCCCGGAGACGGCCAGCACCGCCGCCCCCGGGTAGCGCGCGGAACCGGCGACGACTCCGACGACCCCGCGCCGGTACTTGTCGCTCTCGGCCCCCGGGACGGGCAGCAGGGCCGCGACGTCCGCGTACTGGAGCACCTCCAGCTCGGGTACCCCGGGCAGTTCGGGCCCGAGCCCGATGTCGACGAGGTGCAGCGCGCCGGCCCGTTCGGCGGCCGGGTCGACGAGCAGGCCCGGCTTGTACGTGCCGAAGGTGACGGTCACATCGGCGCGCACCGCCTCGCCGAGCACCTCGCCGGTGCCGGCCTCGACGCCGCTGGGCAGGTCGACGGCGACGAGCGGCGCGCCGGTCGCCGCGAGGGCCCGCACCAGCTCGGCGGCGTCCGGCCGCAGCCCGCCCCGTCCGCCGATGCCGGTGATCCCGTCCACCACGAGATCGATGTGGCCGCCCCAGGCGTCCGCGCCCTCGGCGATCCGTCCGCCGGCCGCGAGGAGGGCCGCGAGGCCGCCCTTGTGGACGCGGTCCGGCGCGGTGAGCACGGCGCGCACCCCGGCGCCCCGGCGGGCGAGCCGGGCACCCGCGTACAGCGCGTCGCCCCCGTTGTCGCCGCTGCCGACGAGGAGGACGACCCGGGACCCGTACACCCGGCCGCGCCGCCGCAGCACATCGGCGCAGGCCGCGGCGAGTCCGGCGGCGGCGCGCTGCATCAGCGCGCCCTCGGGCAGCCGGGACATCAGGGCCCGCTCGGCGGCCCGTACGGTATCGACGCTGTAGGCGGTACGCATGTGCTCAACCCTCCGCGATCACCACGGCCGACGCCACCCCCGCGTCATGGCTGAGCGAGACGTGCCAGTGCCGTACGCCCAGCTCGGCGGCGCGGGCGGCGACGGTGCCGCGGACCCGCAGCCGGGGCTGCCCGCTGTCCTCGACGTACACCTCGGCGTCCGTCCAGAGCAGCCCGGCGGGCGCGCCGAGCGCCTTCGCGAGGGCCTCCTTCGCCGCGAACCGGGCGGCGAGCGAGGCGATGCCGCGCCGCTCGCCGCTGGGCAGCAGCAACTCCCGCTCCAAGAAGAGCCGCTCGGCCATCTGCGGCGTACGTTCCAGTGCCGCGTCGAACCGTTCGATCTCGGCCACGTCGATCCCGACCCCGATGATCACGCGTGTTCCCTCATCCCTCGCCGACTTGCTTGCATGCATGCAAGCTAGCCGGACCGGGGATCACTCCACGGTCACGGACTTCGCGAGATTGCGCGGCTGGTCCACGTCGTTGCCGCGTGCCGTCGCCAGTTCGCAGGCGAAGACCTGCAAGGGCACGGTCGACACCAGCGGCTGGAGCAGCGTGGGCGTCACGGGAATCCGGATCAGATGGTCGGCGTACGGGACGACCGCCTCGTCGCCCTCCTCGGCGATGACGACGGTGCGGGCGCCGCGGGCCCTGATCTCCTGGATGTTCGACACGACCTTGTCGTGCAGCAGTGACCGGCCGCGCGGCGACGGCACCACCACGACGACCGGGAGGCCGTTCTCGATGAGCGCGATCGGGCCGTGCTTGAGCTCACCGGCGGCGAAGCCCTCGGCGTGCATGTACGCGAGCTCCTTGAGCTTCAACGCGCCTTCCAGGGCCACCGGATAGCCGACGTGGCGGCCCAGGAAGAGCACGGTGTCGTGACCGGCGAGGGAGCGGGCGAGTTCGCGTACCGGCTCCATGGTCCCCAGGACCTTCTCGACGGCGCCGGAGATCTCGGAGAGCTGGCGGATGACGGTGCGGATCTCGTCGCCCCACTTCGTCCCCCGGATCTGTCCGAGGTACAGGGCGACGAGGTAGCAGGCGACCAGCTGGGTGAGGAAGGCCTTGGTGGAGGCGACGGCGACCTCGGGCCCGGCATGCGTGTAGAGCACGGCGTCGGACTCCCGGGGGATGGTGGAGCCGTTCGTGTTGCAGATGGCGAGGACCTTGGCGCCCTGTTCCCGGGCGTGCCGCAGGGCCATCAGGGTGTCCATCGTCTCGCCGGACTGCGAGATCGCGACGACCAGGGTGCGCTGGTCGAGGATCGGGTCGCGGTAGCGGAACTCGCTGGCCAGCTCGGTCTCGCAGGGGATGCGGGTCCAGTGCTCGATGGCGTACTTGGCGATCATCCCGGAGTGGAAGGCGGTGCCGCAGGCCACGATGACGACCTTGTCGACCTCGCGCAGCTCGTGCGGCGGGATGCGCACCTCGTCGAGGCGGAGCGAGCCCGAGCCGTCGATCCGGCCGAGGAGCGTGTCGGCGACGGCTTTGGGCTGTTCGGCGATCTCCTTGAGCATGAAGTAGTCGTGGCCGCCCTTCTCGGCGGCGGAGACGTCCCAGTCCACGTGGTACTCACGGACCTCGGCGGGCCGCCCGTCGAAGTCGGTGACGGTGACCCCCTCGCGGCGCAGCTCGACCACCTGGTCCTGGCCCAGCTCGATCGCGGAGCGGGTGTGCGCGATGAACGCGGCGACGTCGGAGGCCAGGAACGCTTCGCCCTCACCCACCCCCACCACGAGCGGCGAGTTGCGCCGGGCCCCGACCACGGTGCCGGGCGTGTCCGCGTGCACGGCGACGAGGGTGAACGCGCCCTCCAGCCGGCGGCAGACCTGCCGCATCGCCTCCGCCGGGTCGGCGCAGGAGGAGTACGCCTCGGCCAGCAGATGGGCGACGACCTCGGTGTCGGTCTCGGAGGCCAGCTCATGGCCGCGCTCGGCGAGTTCGGCGCGCAGGGCGGCGAAGTTCTCGATGATCCCGTTGTGCACGACGGCGACGCGGCCCGCGTTGTCGAGGTGCGGGTGGGCATTGGTGTCGGTGGGGGCGCCGTGGGTGGCCCAGCGGGTGTGTCCGATCCCGGTGGTCCCGGCCGGGAGCGGTGCCTCGGCCAGCGCCTTCTCCAGATTGACGAGCTTGCCGGCCTTCTTGGCGGCGGCCAGGCCGCCGTCCGCGAGCACGGCGAGGCCCGCCGAGTCGTAGCCCCGGTACTCAAGGCGCTTGAGACCCGCAACGACGACGTCCTGCGCCGACTGCCCTCCGACGTAACCGACGATTCCACACATACCGTTCCCTTCCTGGCCATCTACCCCTCTTCTTCGCATCGTCGCAGAAGGCGAACGGGGCGGCAGGGAGGACGGTGTGGGGCGAGCGGCGGGCGGCCGGGCCCCGGACCCAGCCGCCCCGCCGGGTCCGCAGGCCCTGTCCTCGGCCCATGCCCGCCCGCGAAGGGCACGCTCCCCGCACCGCGCGGCGCCGGCGGTCCGCCCGCCGCGGACGCGAGCCCGGTGCGGCAGCTGCTCCACGACGACTCCGGGGTCAGCGGCCCCGTCACGTACGAGCCCGACCGGGTGCCGTACGACAGCTCCGCCGCGGCCGGGAACGGCAAGGACGAGGACTCCCGCACGGCACCTGAGGTCCACCGGGACGCGAACACGCTGCCCGACGACCCGGCGCGGCTGCCGACGACGATCCGCTCGTTCTGTCCGACCGGCCGCACGGCCGACGGCCCGCCCGAGGGCAGGGCACAGCACAGCTTCCGCGCGATCGGACCGATGGCCGAGGCCTGCCCGGTCGCTCCGGCCGCCCTCGCCCGGATCCACCGCGCCATGGCCACCATCCCCGGCGTGCGGGTCACCGGCCACCTGGTGAAGGACGCGGCCGGGCGCGAGGCCATCGCCATCACCCGGAAGGAGGACAGCGGCCACGAACAGCGGGAGATCCTGCCCGACCCGCACGACTCCGGCCACGTGGGTCAGCGCTTCGTGGTCACCGAGGACTACACGTACGAACTCTCCAGCGGCAAGGCGCAGGGCCCGGCGTCCGGTTTCAGGGCGGGACGGATCCTGACCGGCGACGCCCGGGTCGAGGCCGCCGTCGTCGACGCCGAGGGCGAGAAGCCCTGATCCCGCGGAGACCGTGAGCCGGGTCCGGTGTCCGCCGCCGGGGAGCGGACACCGGACCCCGCCGTCGGCGGCGGGTGGCCCCGGGTGCATCATGGCGTCGCCGCCGACCGGCACCGATTCCGGTCGGCGGGACGGGAATTCGGGGGTGGGGCGCGTGTCGGATGCCGAAGGGCCGGTCACACCG
This sequence comes from Streptomyces sp. NPDC048295, assembly GCF_040652135.1. Lineage (NCBI taxonomy): Bacteria > Bacillati > Actinomycetota > Actinomycetes > Kitasatosporales > Streptomycetaceae > Streptomyces > Streptomyces sp. NPDC048295. The sequence continues at coordinate 334,379 of NZ_JBEZLL010000003.1, read as the reverse complement.
CCGCGGCGCCCGCCCTGGGACCTCCGGCCCTCCCGGCCGTTCCCGGGCCCGCCGCCGCCCCGGCGCGGGATGTCGAACGGGGCCGCCGTCGCACTGGGGCTGGGCGTCGGGGCGGTCCTCCTGGTGCTCGTCCCCGTGGGACTGCTCGCCCTGGTGATCCTGCTGCGCTTCGTGAACATCCCCCCGGAACCGGACGGCCCGCCACTCGTGCTGACGCACAGTCAACTGGTGGGCGTCTGGCAGGACGGACAGGGCGGCCGGCTCGTCCTCGCCGAGGACGGCACCTTCAGCGCCACGCACGTCTGCGGCGACTACACGGACTCCCGCACCGGCGACAGCTCCGGATTCGGCTTCCCCTCCACCATGACCGGGCCCGGCACCTGGGAGTCCGTCGTGAACACGACCCGGGACCGTGCGACGGAGCTGTCCACCTCATTCGCCCCCGGCCGTGTCAGCGGACAGCTCACCGCCAGGGGCAAAGCCGATTCCCCTCTCCTGTGGACCTTCATCGGCGACCCCGACAGCGGAGAGCTCTGTGTGCTGAGGAAGGCGGGCGCACGGCCGTGAGCGACGGCGACGGTACCCCTGTTCCCCCTCCCCCACGTGACCGAGCCCACCCTCCACCGCGTGGAAACTCCCGCAACAATGAACCCGTGATCACTTCGCCGCCACGGAGCACCCACCGACGCGCCGAGCATGCGGCGACGCCGTACGTCGACCTGTCCCGCGCCGAGTGGAGCGCCCTGCGCGACAAGACGCCGCTCCCGCTGACCGCCGACGAGGTGGAGCAGCTGCGCGGACTCGGCGATGTCATCGACCTCGACGAGGTACGGGACGTCTATCTGCCGCTCTCCCGGCTCCTCAACCTCTACGTCCAGGCCACCTCGGGTCTGCGCGGCGCCCTGAACACCTTCCTCGGGGACGCGGGCGGCGGCCACGGCGCGCAGCGCGGCACCCCGTTCGTCATAGGCGTCGCGGGCAGTGTCGCGGTCGGCAAGTCCACCACCGCGCGCATCCTCCAGGCGCTGCTGGCCCGCTGGCCCGAGCATCCGCGCGTGGAGCTGGTGACCACGGACGGGTTCCTGCTGCCGATGAAGGAGCTCCGGGCCCGCGGCCTGATGTCGCGCAAGGGGTTCCCCGAGTCGTACGACCGGCGCGCCCTGACCCGGTTCGTCGCCGACATCAAGGCCGGCAAGGACGAGGTGACGGCGCCGGTCTACTCGCACCTGATCTACGACATCGTGCCGGACGAGCGGCTCACCGTACGCCGCCCGGACATCCTGATCGTCGAGGGGCTGAATGTGCTTCAGCCCGCGATGCCCGGCAAGGACGGCCGGACCAGGGTCGGGCTCGCCGACTACTTCGACTTCAGCGTGTACGTGGACGCGCGCACCGAGGACATCGAGAGCTGGTATCTCGACCGGTTCCGGAAGCTGCGGGAGACGGCGTTCCAGAACCCCTTCTCGTACTTCCGCAAGTACACCCAGGTCTCCGAGGAGGAGGCCATGGAGTACGCGGCGACGATGTGGCGGACCATCAACAAGCCCAATCTGGTGGAGAATGTGGCGCCCACCCGGGGCCGTGCCACCCTGGTGCTGCGCAAGGGCCCGGACCACAAGGTCCAGCGCCTGTCACTGCGCAAACTCTGACAGCCTCCGAGTCCGCGAGCCCCCTGGGAGTGGCCACGTGCTGCATCTGCGCCTGATCGTCCCCGCCGACCGTACGGACGAGGTGCTGCACCTGCTGGAGCACACTCTGGGCACGACCCATCTCGTCGTGATGGCCGGGGCCGCCCGCAACCCCGCGGGGGACGTGGTGCTCTGCGACGTGGCCCGTGAGGCGGGCGACGAGCTGATCTCCGCGCTGCGCCGTCTCGGTATCGACAAGTCCGGCTCGATCACCGTCGAGAACATGGATCTGACGCTCTCCGCCCACGCCGACAAGGCCGAGGAGGACGCGCCGGGCGAGGGCGCGGACGCGGTGCTGTGGGAGGAGCTGACGGAGGCGACCCACGAGGAGTCGACGTTCAGCGTCACGTACGTGGCGTTCCTCACCGTCGCGGTGATGCTCGCCGCCTGCGGTGTGATGCTCGACAACGCGATCCTGATCGTGGGCGCGATGGCGGTCGGCCCGGAGTTCGGGCCGCTGGCCGGGATCTCGACGGCCCTGGTGCAGCGCGCTCCGCGGCTGGCGCTGCGTTCCCTGTACGCGCTGATCGGCGGCTTCGCCCTGGCGATGGCGCTGACGGTCGGCTTCGCCTGGCTGATGGACGGCCTGGGGCTGTTCACCCGCTCGATGATCGAGGGCGACCGTCCCAACACGGCGTTCATCTGGAAGCCCGACGCGATGTCGTTCGTGGTGGCCTTCCTGGCCGGGATCGCCGGCACGCTCTCGCTGACCTCGGCGAAGTCCGGGGCGCTGATCGGGGTCGCCATCTCGGTGACGACCGTGCCGGCCGCGTCCAACGCGGCGGTGGCGTTCAGCTACAGCGACTACCACCAGATGACGGGCTCCGTGACGCAGCTGCTGGCGAACCTCGGCGGGATCGTGGTCGCGGGGACGCTGACCCTGCTGGTCCAGAAGGTCCTGTGGAGGGCGCACCGCCGCCGGACGGGCCTCATAGTGAACCCGTCCGGCGACTGACCGCCGAGCACTATCCCAGCGCGGACTTCACCACGTCGGCCAGCCGCTCGGCGACCGCCCGTGCCTGCTCGATGTCGGCCGCCTCGACCATGACCCGCACCAGCGGCTCCGTGCCCGACTGGCGCAGCAGCACGCGTCCGGTGGAGCCCAGCTCGGCCTCGGCCTCGGCCACGGCCTCGGCGATCTCGGGGGAGGTCCCGACGCGGGACTTGTCGACGTCGCGGACGTTGATCAGCAGCTGCGGCAGCCGCTGCATGACCCCGGCCAGGTCGGCGAGGGTGCGGCCGGTGGCGGCGACCCGGGCCGCCAGCAGCAGGCCGGTCAGGGTGCCGTCGCCGGTCGTGGCGTGGTCCAGGACGATGACATGGCCGGACTGCTCGCCGCCCAGCGCGTATCCCTCGGCCTTCATCGACTCCAGCACGTAGCGGTCGCCGACGGCGGTCTGGACGAGCTGGATGCCCTCCCGCTCCATCGCGATCTTGAAGCCGAGGTTGGACATGACGGTGCCGACCACGGTGTCCTTGCGCAGCTGTCCGGCCTCGCGCATGGCGAGGGCGAGGACCGCCAGGATCTGGTCGCCGTCGACCTCCTCGCCCGAGGCGTCCACGGCCAGGCAGCGGTCGGCGTCGCCGTCGTGCGCGATGCCGAAGTCGGCGCCGTGCTCGACGACGGCGGCCTTCAGCGGCTCCAGGTGGGTGGATCCGCAGCCGTCGTTGATGTTCAGGCCGTTCGGGTCGGCACCGATCGTGATCACTTCGGCGCCGGCCCGTGCGAAGGCCTCGGGCGAGACCCGGGAGGCCGCGCCGTGCGCCTCGTCGAGCACGACCTTCAGCCCGTCGAGCCGGTTCGGCAGGACCGCGACCAGGTGGGCCACGTAACGGTCGAAGCCCTCCGCGTACTCGGTGACACGTCCCACACCGGCGCCGGTCGGACGCTCCCACGGCTCACCGGTGCGGTGCTGCCGGTAGATCGTCTCGATCCGGTCCTCCAGCTCGTCGGAGAGCTTGTGACCGCCGCGGGCGATGAACTTGACACCGTTGTCCGGCATGGAGTTGTGGCTCGCGGAGAGCATCACGCCGAGGTCGGCACCGAGCGCGCCGGTGAGGTACGCCACCGCGGGGGTGGGCACCACACCGACACGCAGGACGTCCACGCCGGCACTGGCGAGGCCGGCCACCACGGCGGCCTCCAGGAACTCTCCGGACGCGCGTGGGTCGCGGCCCACCACGGCTGTCGGCCTGGTTCCGTCGGAGGTGCTCCCCTCGGCGAGAACATGCGCCGCAGCGACCGAGAGACCGAGCGCCAGCTCGGCCGTCAGATCCGCATTGGCGACACCGCGCACACCGTCCGTGCCGAAGAGTCGTCCCACTGGTGTCCTCCGAAGATGCTCCGAAACCGCAAAACCAAAAACAACCAAAGCAACGCAACAAGCATATGAACGCCTTATGCCGTTATACGCCCGAGGGTGCCGATAAACGAACGCCCCGGCAGCACGAAGTGTGCCGCCGGGGCGAACGTGTACAGCAGGATGAGCAGGCGGATTAGCGCTTGCTGTACTGCGGGGCCTTGCGGGCCTTCTTGAGACCGGCCTTCTTGCGCTCGACCGCACGGTCGTCGCGGGAGAGGAAGCCGGCCTTCTTCAGCGTGGGACGGTTGTTGTCCACGTCGGCCTCGTTCAGCGCACGAGCCACACCGAGACGCAGGGCGCCGGCCTGACCCGAGACGCCGCCACCCGAGATGCGGGCGATGACGTCGTAGCGGTTGTCGAGCTCGAGCACCTTGAAGGGCTCGTTGACTTCCTGCTGGTGCACCTTGTTGGGGAAGTAGTCCTCAAGGGTGCGACCGTTGATCTTCCACTTGCCGGTGCCCGGAACGATCCGGACGCGGGCGATGGCGTTCTTCCGACGGCCAAGGCCGGCGGCAGGCTGCGGGTCGCCGAAGCGGGAGGCCAGCGACTCGCTGGTGTACTCGCCCTCGACGGGAACCTCGGACTCGAAGGTGGTCACCTCGGCGAAGACCTCTTCGCCCTCGGTGCCCTCGACGGGGTTCTCAACAGTGGTCTCGGCCACGATTCTCCTCAGATCTTTCTTTTGGTCTTAGGGGGAGGCCGGAACTACTGCGCGACCTGGGTGATCTCGAACGGGACCGGCTGCTGAGCAGCGTGCGGGTGCTGGTCGCCCGCGTAGACCTTGAGCTTCGAGAGCATCTGACGGCCCAGGCTGTTCTTGGGGATCATGCCCTTGATGGCCTTCTCGACGGCCTTCTCGGGGCTCTTGGCGAGCAGCTCGTCGTAACGGACGGAGCGCAGACCACCCGGGAACCCGGAGTGGCGGTACGCCATCTTCTGGGTCTTCTTGTTGCCGGAGAGGTGAACCTTCTCGGCGTTGATGATGATGACGAAGTCGCCCATGTCCATGTGGGGGGCGTAGATCGCCTTGTGCTTGCCGCGGAGGAGGTTCGCAGCCGTGGTGGCCAGACGGCCCAGGACGATGTCCTGCGCGTCAATGATGTGCCACTGGCGCGTCACATCGCCGGGCTTGGGGCTGTACGTACGCACTTCGTAGCCTTCGCTTCTTCAGTGGATGGGGTCCAGACACATGGCACCTCTGAAGCGATCATGCAGCTGGGGCCCACAATGCCGGGGACGCTGCCCGTATGCGAGCCACTGGTAACTGCTCCAGAGAACCTACGTAAGGGCCCTACGCGTGAGAACGACGAAGCCAATACGCATAACAATCGACGAGACTACCCGCCCTGCCCCGGACGGGTCAAAACGCGTGGCCCCCGGGCGGGCGGCAGCGGGGTTCCCCGGCCCGGTCGGCCCCACTGCCGGGGGTTCGGTCCTCACTCGCCGGACGGGCCGGCCGGTGCGGGTCGTCCCCCGGCCGTGGAGCGGCCGCGTCACCGGGCCCGTTCCACCCGCCGCTCGTCCCACACCGGCTCCACCGTCTCCCGTACGACCCCGTCCGAGCCGAACACCAGATAGCGGTCGAAGGACTTCGCGAACCACCGGTCGTGCGTGACGGACACCACCGTCCCCTCGTACGCCTCCAGGCCGTCCTGCAGCGCCTCCGCCGACTCCAGGTCCAGGTTGTCCGTCGGCTCGTCCAGCAGCAGCGCGGTCGTTCCGGCCAGCTCCAGGAGCAGGATCTGGAACCGCGCCTGCTGCCCCCCGGACAGCTTCTCGAAGGGCTGGTCGCCCTGGCGCTCCAGCTCGTAGCGGCGCAGCACGGACATCGCCCCGCCGCGGTCCTTGGCGTGCTCCGTCCACAGGATCTCGACGAGCGTCTTGCCCAGCAGCTCCGGATGGGCGTGGGTCTGCGCGAAGTGCCCCGGCACGACCCGGGCCCCGAGCTTCCACTCCCCCGTGTGCGCGACCGGCTCGCCCGCGAGGAGCCGCAGGAAGTGCGACTTCCCCGATCCGTTCGAGCCGAGCACGGCGACCCGTTCCCCGTAGAAGATCTCCAGGTCGAACGGCTTCATCAGCCCGGTCAGCTCAAGGTTCTTGCAGGTCACCGCACGCACCCCGGTCCGGCCGCCGCGCAGCCGCATCTTGATGTCCTGCTCGCGCGGCGGCTCCGGCGGCGGGCCCGCGTCCTCGAACTTCTTGAAGCGGGTCTGCATCGCCCGGTAGCGGGACGCCATGTCGGGGCTGATCGCCGCCTGCTGCCGCAGCCGGTGGACCAGCGCCTTCAGCCGGGCGTGCTCCTCCTCCCAGCGCCGCAGCAGCTCCTCGAACCGGGCGAACCGGTCCTTGCGGGCCTGGTGGTACGTGTCGAAGCCGGCGCCGTGCACCCACACGTCGCTGCCCGCCGGGCTCGGCTCCACGCTGACGATCTTCTCCGCGGCCCGGGACAGCAGCTCGCGGTCGTGGGAGACGAACAGGACCGTCTTACGGGTCTCCTTGAGCTTCCCCTCCAGCCACCGCTTGCCGGGCACGTCGAGATAGTTGTCCGGCTCGTCGAGCAGCAGCACCTCGTCGGGGCCGCGCAGCAGCGCCTCCAGCACCAGCCGCTTCTGCTCACCGCCGGACAGCGTGCGCACCTCGCGCCACTGCGCCTTCTCGTACGGGACGCCGAGCGCGGCCGTGGTGCACATGTCCCAGACGGTCTCGGCCTCGTACCCCCGGGCCTCCGCCCAGTCGCTCAGGGCCTGCGCGTACTTCATCTGCGCGGCCTCGTCGTCGACGGTGAGGATCAGCTCCTCCGCCCTGTCGACCGCCAGGGCCGCCTCCCGGATACGCGGCTGGGACACCGAGACGAGCAGGTCCCGGACCGTGCGTTCGTCCCGTACGGAGCCCACGAACTGCTGCATCACCCCGAGCCCGCCGCTCACCGACACGGAACCGCCGTGCGGCTGGAGCTCCCCGGCAAGCAGCCTGAGCAGCGTCGTCTTGCCGGCCCCGTTGGCTCCCACGAGGGCGACGACGGCCCCGTCCGCGACCCGGAAGGAAGCGTCGCCGAGCAGCACCCGCCCGTCCGGTAGGTAGTACTCCAGATGGCCCGCTTCGAGATGTCCCATGCACAGCATTGTCACGGCCCGCGAAGCCCTGGCCCAACCGGTTTACGTCTCCTCTAGGATTCGCGGCATGAGCTTTGGGCAAGGGGGGCCCTCCTGGGGGCCCGGGGGCACACAGACTCCGGACTGGGCAGCGCTGGCCGACGAGTCCGCCGCGCGCAACCGACGCAAGAAGTGGCTGCTGATCGGCGGTGGCGTGCTCGCCACCGCGGCGATCGGCGCGATCGTGGCCACGGCGGTCATCTCGACCAACAAGAGCAACACCTCCGGCAAGCACGCGAGCGAACTGCCCGCCGCGACCGACCTGCCGAACGAGACCGCCGAGCCCGAACCGTCCTTCTCCTCGGTGGCCCCGCCGCCCCCGCCGAACCCGAAGGACTTCATCTCCAGCGCGAAGAAGGACCGGGCGCCGATCACCGTCGACGCGTTCTTCCCCGGCAAGAAGCTGACGATGGGCGACCGGGTCTACGTCAAGGGCGCGACGCAGCAGACGAAGAGCTGCGCCGCGACCACGAAGGGCGCGCTCGGCTCGATCCTGGTGAACAACGGCTGCGACCAGGTCATACGGGCCACGTACAGCAAGGACGGCGTCGCGGTCACCGTCGGCCTCGCGGTCTTCCCCACGGAGGCACAGGCCAAGAAGGCGGCCCAGCAGGCCACCGGCAGCGTCGCCACGCTCAGCGGCGCGGGCGTGCCGGCCTTCTGCCCACCGGGATCGGTCTGCCGCCGTACCGCCAACTCCTACGGCCGGTACGCCTACTTCGCGATCAGCGGGTTCACCAGCGGCAAGAGCGTCACCACGGGCGACAAGAACGTCTACGCCACCGGCGACGACCTGACGAACTTCACGTTCCGTCAGATCCACCGCCGCGGCGAACTCCAGGCCTCGGCCGCGGCCACCGCGCAGACCGGCTGACGGGCACCGGGGTCACGTGCGCCTTCCGTTCCTGCTCACCCTTCCCCGCGTACTGCGCCACAGCGCGTCCGTCGGCGCCGATCTGCCGCCCGACGAGGCGGTGTCCGTCGACGCCCCGGACCCCGCGCTCCGGGCGGCCCTGGCCTCGGCCGCCGACGGGGACCACGGCCCCGCCCGGGAGCTGCTCGCCCAGACCCGGGAGCACCGGCAGTGGGAGCTGAGGGACGGTTACGTGTCGCGGCTCGCGGAGGCCGCCCTGCACAACCCCGGCTGGCTGGACGCCTGGCGGGCCGGGCACCCCGAGGACCCGGACGCGGCCCTGGTCTGGGCGGACCTCTGCGTCCACCGGGCGTGGGAGGTGCGCACCGGGGAGGGCTCCGGACAGGTCACGCCCGACCAGTTCCGGGCCTTCTTCGCGCTGCTGGAGGACGCCGCACCGGTGATCGGCAGGGCGGCCGAGCTCAACCCCGCCGACCCGGTGCCCTGGCGCATCGCCCTGACCCACGCGCTGGGCAGCCAGGCCCCCCGCGAGGTCTTCGACGAGTACTGGGCGCAGGCGCTGGCCCTCGACCCGCACCACTACGGATGCCACACCGCCGCCCTCACGTACCTCTGCGCGAAGTGGCACGGCTCGCACACGGAGATGTTCGACTTCGCCGAGCGCGCGGCCGACACGGCCCCGCCCGGTTCGAAGCTGCACGCGCTGCCCCTGTCCGCGGCGCTGGAGTACACGGTGCTCTCCCCCGGCGCACCGCCCGGCCCCGATCCGTACGCGCCGCGCGTCGAGGCCGCGGTCGCCCGCGCCCTGGACCTCTCCGCGGCGTACGCGCCGGACAGCCGGGAGGCGGCCGGTTTCCGCAACTGCCTGGCCCTGATGCTGCTGCGCACGGAGCGCTGGGACGAAGCGCTCGACGCCTTCCGCGGCATCGGCACCCGCGCCACCAAGTACCCCTGGGCGTACTTCGGCGACGACCCGCGCCAGGAGTTCCTCGAAACCCGCTCCGGCACCCGTGTCCAACTGGCGTCCCGGACCCCCTTCTTCGGCCGTCCCCCGCAGCCCCGCACCGCACCGGCCCCCGCCCCCGGCCGGGCGCCCGGCGCGCCCTGCGCGGTCGCGATAGCGGCGGCCCGCCCGGCGGCCGTGGCTCAGGCGGCGCTGATGTGCGGCGTCTCGCTCCGTACCGCCCCCGCGACCGACACCCACACCTATGTCGAGGCGGTCGCCGACGCCCGCCCGGCCAAGCGCTCGGTCCTGTCCACCGAGGACCCGCTGACCACGGCGGCGGACAACTTCACCACCGGCGAGAAGTGGCCCACGCTGGTTCTGCGCCGCACCCCCGAACGCTGCGGGCTCACGCTGTTCCTCAAGGGCCGGCCGCTGGCCGCCCACGAGTGGGACGCCACCTCCCCGGCCCCCGACCACGCCGCGGTCACCGCCACGGCCGAGGCCCTGGCCCGCGCCTTCGCGCTCCCGGACCCCCGCCCGCTGACGCACGTCCTGCGCTCCACCGGCAACCCGCCCCGCCACCAGGCGGACCTCCTGGCGGCGCTCTCCCTGCCCCCGCTCCCCCCGGGCTTCGGCGAGCGCCCGGACGTCCTGGACACCCTGCCGGGCGCCCGGGTGCTCACCCGGCGGGGCCTGCTGGCCGGCATGGGCTCCGCGCTCACCACCCGGGACGGCGAACACCCGGCGCCGCCGGGCGCGTTCCGGCCCCGGCGGCCGCGCTGGTGGGTGCTGCGCACGCTGGGCCTGCTGCTGTTCACGGCAGCCTCGGTGCACGGCTGGACGGCGCCCGGCGTCCCCCCGGCGCACGCGACGGCGTACACCCTCCTGGCCCTGTACCCGGCCATCGCAATGACACGCGCCTGGCGCCGCCGTCGGGCGCACACGACGGCCCCGGAGTAGGAGCGGGCGCTCCGGGCGTCAGCAGCAGCCGCCCCCGGGGAGCGTGCGCACATTGCGCGCCTCCACGGCCCGGGCGGCCAGCAACTCGTCGGCCGGGTACGCGACTTCCTCCAGCGTCAGCCCGTGCGGACGCACCACGTGCACCCCGGGGTCCCGGACCCGGGCCGCGAGCACCTGGGCCGGCCACTCCGCCGGACGGCGCCCGTCCCCGACGAAGAGCGCCGCCCCGATCAGCGCGCGGACCATGTTGTGGCAGAACGCGTCCGCCTGCACGGTCGCCGTCAGGATCCCGGTCGCCCCGTCCCGTTCCCAGCTCAGCTTCTGGAGCGTACGGATGGTCGTCGCGCCCTCGCGCTTCTTGCAGTACGCGGCGAAGTCGTGCTCCCCGACCATCCGGGCGGCCGCCTCGTTCATGGCCGCCAGGTCCAACGGCCGGTCGTGCCAGAGCACATGACCGCGCACCAGCGGATCCACCCCGCCGGGCCGGTCGGCGACGCGGTAGGCGTAGCGACGCCACAGCGCCGAGAAGCGCGCGTTGAAACCGTCGGGCGCCGGCGCGATCCGCCAGATCCGCACATCGGGCGCCATCCGCCCGGCCATCCGCCGCAGCAGCTTCTCCCCGTGCTCGGCCCACACCTCGTCCGGCAGATCCACATGCGCGACCTGCCCCCGCGCGTGCACCCCGGCATCGGTCCGCCCGGCGACGGTCAGGTCGTACGTCCGCGAGGACCGCGTCACGGTCCGCAGCGCGTCCTCGATCTCCCCCTGGACGGTCCGCCTGGCGGTCTGCTTCGCCCAGCCCGAGAAGTCCTTGCCGTCGTAGGCCAGGTCCAGCCGCACCCGTACGAAGCCGGGCTCCACGTCGTCACTCACCCAAGGGTCCTTTTCCGCAGCTGCTCACAGGTACATACGGAACGGGCCCGCACCGCCCCGAAGGGTGATGCGGGCCCGTCCAGTGGTCTCAGAACGCTCAGGCGTCCTTGGACTCGGCGTCGTCGGCCGGCTTGGCGTCCTCGACGGCCTCGGCCGGAGCCTCGTCCTTCTTGAGGGCGTCTTCCTTGACCGCACGCTTCGTGGCGGCCTCGGCCTCACCGGTGGCCTGCTGGGCCACGGTCAGCGCCTCGACCAGCTCGATGACCGCCATCGGGGCGTTGTCGCCACGACGGTTGCCGATCTTGGTGATGCGGGTGTAACCACCGGGGCGGTTCTCGTACCGCGGGGCGATCTCGGTGAAGAGCGTGTGCACGACGCCCTTGTCCGTGATCGACTGCAGCACCAGGCGACGGTTGTGGATGTCGCCCTTCTTCGCCTTGGTGATGAAACGCTCGGCGACCGGACGCAGGCGACGGGCCTTGGCCTCGGTCGTGGTGATGCGGCCGTGCTCGAACAGCGACTTCGCGAGGTTGTTGAGAAGCAGCTTCTCGTGCGCGGCGCTGCCGCCCAGACGGGCACCCTTGGCGGGCTTCGGCATGGTGTTTCTCCTTGTGTGCTGCACCGGCCGTATCAGGTACCGGTGTCAGTTCCCGTGCGGCGGCCGCCGCACGGAAGTTCAGGAGCCGGCGGGCAGGATCAAGCCCGTCCGGCGATCGAGGACAAAGCCCTCGCCCGGTCAGGGGCACCCGGAAACCCGGGCACCCCTGCCGGAGGCGGATCAGTACTGCTCGGTCTCCACGAAACCGGCGTCCGCGTCGTCGTCGGCGCCGAAGGCGTCGGCGGCGGCGGTCGGGTCGAAGCCGGGAGGCGAGTCCTTCAGCGCGAGGCCCATACCGGCCAGCTTCGCCTTGACCTCGTCGATCGACTTCGCACCGAAGTTGCGGATGTCGAGCAGGTCGGCCTCGGAACGAGCCACGAGCTCACCCACGGAGTGGATGCCCTCGCGCTTGAGGCAGTTGTACGAACGGACCGTGAGCTCCAGCTCCTCGATCGGCAGCGCCAGATCGGCGGCGAGCGCGGCGTCCGTCGGGGACGGGCCCATGTCGATGCCCTCGGCGTCGATGTTGAGCTCGCGCGCCAGACCGAACAGCTCGACCAGGGTCTTGCCGGCCGAAGCCATGGCGTCACGCGGACGCATGGCCTGCTTGGTCTCGACGTCGACGATCAGCTTGTCGAAGTCGGTGCGCTGCTCGACACGGGTCGCCTCGACCTTGTACGTGACCTTGAGCACCGGCGAGTAGATGGAGTCGACCGGGATACGGCCGATCTCCTGGCCCACCTGCTTGTTCTGGACGGCGGAGACGTAGCCGCGACCGCGCTCGACGGTCAGCTCCATCTCCAGCTTGCCCTTGCCGTTGAGCGTGGCGAGGACCAGGTCCGGGTTGTGCACCTCGACACCGGCCGGCGGCGCGATGTCGGCAGCGGTGACCAGGCCCGGACCCTGCTTGCGCAGGTACATCACGACCGGCTCGTCGTGCTCCGAGGAGACGACCAGCTGCTTGATGTTGAGGATGAGGTCGGTGACGTCCTCCTTGACGCCCGGCACGGTGGTGAACTCGTGCAGGACACCGTCGATCCGGATGCTGGTGACAGCGGCACCGGGGATCGAGGAGAGGAGCGTACGGCGGAGAGAGTTGCCGAGGGTGTAGCCGAAGCCCGGCTCCAGCGGCTCGATGACGAACCGGGAGCGGAACTCGTCAACGACCTCTTCGGTCAGCGACGGACGCTGAGCGATAAGCATGTTGCGTTCCTTCAGTCGTGGGCGCCCACTATTTGACGCCCCCAGATACTGACAAGGGTACGGGCGGTACGACCCCGAAGGGGCCGTACCGCCCGGACCCACGGGCTACTGCCTGGAGCAGAGCCCGAAGAAATCAGACGCGGCGACGCTTGGGCGGGCGGCATCCGTTGTGCGGGGTGGGGGTGACGTCCTGGATCGAACCGACCTCCAGGCCGGTGGCCTGGAGCGAACGGATCGCGGTCTCGCGGCCGGAGCCCGGACCCTTCACGAAGACGTCAACCTTGCGCATGCCGTGCTCCTGCGCGCGGCGGGCGGCCGACTCGGCGGCCATCTGCGCGGCGAAGGGGGTGGACTTGCGCGAGCCCTTGAAGCCGACGTGGCCGGCGGAGGCCCAGGAGATCACGTTGCCCGAGGGGTCCGTGATCGAGACGATGGTGTTGTTGAACGTGCTCTTGATGTGCGCGTGGCCGTGAGCGACGTTCTTCTTTTCCTTGCGACGCACCTTCTTGGCTGCGCCCTGACGACCCTTGGGGGGCATGTCTTGACTCCAGATGGAGAGGGGAGGTGATCGGTCCTACAGCGAAGACCGCTGGTTGCTGCGGATGACCGGTGGCCCGGACGCCCGCAGTGCGTCCGCTGAGGACTACTTCTTGCCCGGCTTCTTCTTGCCGGCGATCGCGCGACGCGGGCCCTTGCGGGTACGAGCGTTCGTGCTGGTGCGCTGGCCGTGGACCGGCAGGCCGCGGCGGTGACGCAGACCCTGGTAGCAGCCGATCTCGACCTTGCGGCGGATGTCGGCCTGGATCTCGCGACGGAGGTCACCCTCGGTGCGGAGGTTGGCGTCCACGTACTCGCGGATCTTGACCAGGTCCTCTTCGGCCAGGTCGCGAACGCGGGTGTTGGGGTTCACGCCAGTGGTGGCGAGAATCTCCTTGGACCGGGTGCGCCCGATACCGAAGACGTAGGTGAGGGCAACCTCCACGCGCTTTTCGCGCGGGATGTCAACACCTGAAACGCGTGCCATTCAATGGCTCCAGTTGTTCATTCGGGGGTCTTCCGCAGTGCCGCTCCCGATCGCCGACCCCTCACGAGGAGAGGTGGTACGCCCGGGTCCCCGGCCCCCACCGGAGGTGTCGTCAGCCGAAGCTTGGACGGACTCTGCGTATGTACGTATTACGTGCGTCGCGCGAAGTGCTGCGAGATGCAGGGGGTCGTGCGTCAGCCCTGGCGCTGCTTGTGGCGCAGGTTGTCGCAGATGACCATGACCCGACCGTGACGGCGGATCACCTTGCACTTGTCGCAGATCTTCTTGACGCTCGGCTTGACCTTCATGGGATGTCAGGTTCTCCGGGTCAGTGCCGTCACCACGCGGAAGCGAGGTGGAGGCAAGATCTACTTGTAGCGGTAGACGATCCGGCCACGCGTCAGGTCGTACGGGGAGAGCTCCACGACGACCCGGTCATCCGGAAGGATTCGGATGTAGTGCATCCGCATCTTGCCGCTGATGTGCGCGAGGACCTTGTGACCGTTCTGGAGTTCCACCTTGAACATGGCGTTCGGGAGGGACTCGATCACGGTGCCCTCAATTTCGATGGCACCTTGCTTCTTGGCCACGCTTCGCCTTTCGAATCGGCTACCTTGATCGACTCTCGGCATCGCATGCGGACACACTGATGCACGACAGCCGACGAGTCAGTCTACGTCAGCGGACCCCAAAAGACGAATCCGTCAAGTTTGCCCACCCGGGGAGATCCTTAGACCTCCACAAGCAGGTCAAATCCCCCGGGGGCCGTCAGCCAATGGGGTGTCCCCTGGTCCTCAGGACTTCGGGAAAGGGTCCGGCGCCACCTCGACGCCGTACTGCGCCAGCTTCGCCCTGCCGCAGTCGGGGGCGGTCAGGACCAGGGGGCCCTGCTCGGTGAGGGCGATCGAGTGCTCCCAGTGGGAGGACCAGGTGCCGTCGGTCGTGATGACGGTCCAGTCGTCCTGGAGCACCTCGGTCCGCGCGGTACCGAGCGAGACCATCGGCTCGATCGCCAGGCAGACGCCGGGGACGAGCTTGATGCCCTTGCCGCGCTTGCGCGCGACGTAGTTCAGCAGGTGCGGGTCCATGTGCATCTCGGTGCCGATGCCGTGGCCGCCGTAGTCCTCGATGATCCCGTACTTGCCGGTGGCGGGGCGGGGCTGGCGGCGGATGTACGACTCGATCGCCTTCGAGATGTCGACCAGGCGGTTGTTCACCTTCATCGCGGCGATGCCGGCCCACATGGACTCCTCGGTCACCCGGGAGAGCTCGACCAGCTCCGGAGCGTGACCGGTGCCCACGAAGGCCGTGTAGGCGGCGTCGCCGTGCCAGCCGTCGACGATCGCGCCGGCGTCGATGGAGATGATGTCGCCGTCCTTGAGGACGGTCTTGTCGTCCGGGATGCCGTGGACGACGACCTCGTTGACCGAGGTGCAGATGGTCGCGGGGAAACCGCCGTACCCGAGGAAGTTCGACTTCGCACCGTGATCGGCGATCACCTTGCGGGCGACCTGGTCCAGGTCGAGCGTGGTGGCGCCGGGCACCGCCGCCTCGCGGGTGGCCGCGTGAATGGCAGCGACCACCAGCCCCGCCTCGCGCATCTTCGCGATCTGCTCGGGGGTCTTGATCTGCACCATTGCGTGGCGCCTCTCTGCATCGGACTGCGTCGAACGGTGACGTCTGCGGCGTACTCACACAACGATACGGCGCAAACAGTCGGCCGCGGCGCCCATGGACGCCGCGGCCGAATGCACGAGTACTGCGGGTGTTTCGCTCAGCCCTGGTCGGACTTGAGAGCCTCCATCGCACGCTCGGTCACATCGTTGACCTTGCCGAGCGCGGAGATGGTGACCACCAGGTTCTGGGCCCGGTAGTAGTCGATGATCGGCTCGGTCTGCGAGTGGTAGACCTCCAGCCGGGTCCGGACGGTGTCCTCGGTGTCGTCGTCGCGCTGGTACAGCTCGCCGCCGCAGACGTCGCAGACGCCCTCGGCCTTCGGCGGGTTGTACGTCACGTGGAAGACGTGCGAGCCGTCGTTCCGGCAGATCCGGCGGCCGGCGATGCGCTTGACCACCTCGTCCTCGGGGACCTCCAGGTCCAGGACCGCGTCGAGCTTCGTGCCCTCGCTCTTGAGCATCTCGTCAAGGGCCTCGGCCTGACCCACATTGCGCGGGAAGCCGTCCAGCAGGAAACCGTTCTCGGCGTCCGGCTGGGACATGCGGTCCTTGGCCATCCCGATGGTGACCTCGTCCGGGACCAACTTGCCTGCGTCCATGAAGGAGCGGGCCTGCTTGCCAAGGTCGGTGCCCTGGCTGATGTTGGCGCGGAAGAGATCGCCCGTGGAGATCTGCGGAATCGACAGGTTCTTGGCAAGGTACGCAGCCTGCGTTCCCTTGCCGGCACCGGGCGGCCCGACGAGGACGATTCGCATCAGCGGAGGAACCCTTCGTAATTGCGCTGCTGGAGCTGACTCTCGATCTGCTTCACGGTCTCCAGACCCACACCCACGATGATGAGGATGCTCGTCCCGCCGAACGGGAAGTTCTGGTTTGCGCCGCCGAAGCCTGCCAACGCCATCGTCGGCACAAGAGCGATCAGACCCAGGTACAGCGAGCCCGGCCAAGTGATCCTGTTGAGCACGTAGCTCAGGTACTCGGCAGTAGGTCGACCAGCCCGGATACCCGGGATGAAGCCACCATACTTCTTCATGTTGTCGGCGACTTCCTCGGGGTTGAACGAAATCGCCACATAGAAGAAGGCGAAGAAGACGATCAACAGGAAGTACGCCGTGATGTAGTACGGGTGGTCGCCCTTGACGAAGTTGTCCTTGATCCAGGTCGCCCAGCCCGCGGTGGAGTTGGAGAACTGGACGATCAGGGCGGGAATGTAGAGCAGCGAAGAAGCGAAGATGACGGGAATCACACCCGCCTGATTGACCTTCAGCGGAATGTACGTCGACGTACCGCCGTACGACCTGCGGCCGATCATGCGCTTCGCGTACTGCACCGGAATTCGGCGCTGGGCCTGCTCGACGAAGACGACGAGGCCCACCATCACGAAACCGATCAGGATGACGGTGCCGAACTCGATCCAGCCGTCGGCCAGCTTGCCGCTGGTCTTGATGGCCCACAGGGCGCCGGGGAAGCTGGCGGCGATCGAGATGAACATCAGGATCGACATGCCGTTGCCGATGCCGCGGTCGGTGATGAGCTCACCGAGCCACATGACGGCCGCGGTGCCCGCGGTCATCGTGATGACCATGACGATGGTCGTGAAGATCGACTGGTTCGGGACGATCTGGTCGGCGACCGGGCAGCCGCTGAAGAGGGCGCCGCTGGTGGCGGTGGCCACCAGGCCGGTGCCCTGGAGGATGGCGAGCGCGACGGTCAGATAACGCGTGTACTGCGTGATCTTGGCCTGGCCGGACTGCCCCTCCTTCTTGAGCGCCTCGAGTCGGGGGATGACCACGGTCAGCAGCTGAAGAATGATGCTGGCCGTGATGTACGGCATGATGCCGAGCGCGAAGATCGTGATCTGCAGCAGTGCACCACCGCTGAACATGTTCACCAGGCCGAAGAGGCTGTTGTTGCCCTTGCTGGCCTGATCAACACAGGTCTGGACGTTCTCGTAGCTCACTCCCGGTACGGGGATGTGTGCCCCGAGCCGGTAGAGCACGATGATGCCGAGCGTGAAGAGCAGCTTCTTGCGCAGGTCGGGCGTCTTGAACGCCCGGGCGAACGCGGTGAGCACGGTGCCTCCTGCGACCCCCGCGCAGAGCGTAGAGGTGACGGTCTTGAGGATCGACGAATACGTAAACAGTCAAAGTCCCCGGGCAGGCGCCCAGGGGTTACCACACAACGACGCACGCCACCTTACCGGCGACCATGCCCCCCTAGGAACGACCAACCGGGGATGCCCCATATGAGAGGCATCCCCGGTCGGATGTTCAAGCCATCGAGTTGTCTCAGACGAGCTCGGTGACGGTGCCGCCGGCGGCGGCAATCTTCTCCTTGGCGGAGGCGGAGACGGCGTCAACCGAAACCTGCAGCGCCACGGAGATCTCGCCCTGTCCGAGGACCTTGACGAGGTGGTTGTTGCGCACCGCACCCTTGGCGACCAGGTCGGCCACGGTGACCTCTCCACCCTCGGGGTAGAGCGTCGCGAGCTTGTCCAGGTTCACGACCTGGTACTCGGTGCGGAACGGGTTCTTGAAGCCCTTGAGCTTCGGGAGACGCATGTGGAGGGGCATCTGCCCACCCTCGAAGCGCTCCGGAACCTGGTAACGGGCCTTGGTGCCCTTGGTGCCACGACCGGCGGTCTTACCCTTGGACGCCTCACCACGACCCACACGGGTCTTGGCGGTCTTGGCGCCCGGGGCGGGCCGGAGGTCATGGGCCTTCAGCGGCTTGTTCTCCGCCATGTCAGTCGACCTCCTCGACCGTCACGAGGTGGCGGACGGTGTGCACCATTCCGCGGAACTCGGGGCGGTCCTCCTTGACAACCACGTCGTGCAGGCGCTTGAGCCCGAGCGAACGAAGGGTGTCGCGGTGGTTCTGCTTGCTGCCGATGTACGACTTCGTCTGCGTGATCTTGAGGCGAGCCATTACGCACCCGCTCCCGCACGCGCACGAAGCAGGGCCGCGGGGGCGACGTCCTCGAGCGGCAGACCACGGCGGGCCGCGATCTCCTCGGGACGCTGCAGGCCCTTGAGGGCCTCCACGGTCGCGTGCACGATGTTGATCGCGTTGTCGGAGCCGAGCGACTTCGACAGGATGTCGTGAACGCCGGCGCACTCCAGAACGGCGCGCACCGGGCCACCGGCGATAACACCGGTACCGGGGGAAGCAGGCTTCAGCAGGACGACGCCCGCGGCCTTCTCGCCCTGGATCGGGTGAGGAATGGTGCCCTGGATGCGCGGGACCTTGAAGAAGTTCTTCTTGGCCTCTTCCACGCCCTTGGCGATGGCCGCGGGAACTTCCTTGGCCTTGCCGTAGCCGACACCGACGGTGCCGTCACCATCGCCCACCACGACCAGCGCGGTGAAGCTGAAGCGACGACCACCCTTCACAACCTTGGCGACGCGGTTGATCGCGACAACGCGCTCAACGTACGCGGTCTTCTCGGCGGCAGCTGCGCCGCCGTCACGGCCCTTCCGGTCCCGCCGCTCGCCGCCACCGGCACCGCTTCCGCGGCGCTGGGGTCCAGCCATTGGATTTACCTCTCTCTGTTACGTCCGCTGTGCGTAGGAACCGGGCTCAGAACTTCAGACCGGCTTCACGGGCGGCGTCAGCCAGAGCGGCAATCCGCCCGGCGTACTGGTTACCACCGCGGTCAAACACGACGGCCTCGACGCCTGCGGCCTTGGCGCGCTCAGCGACCAGGGCGCCGACCTGCTTGGCCTGGGTGCTCTTGTCGCCCTCGCCACCACGGATGGAGACGTCCAGGGTCGACGCCGACGCGAGCGTGTGGCCCGCGATGTCGTCGATGACCTGAGCGACCATGTGGCGGTTGGACCGCGTCACGACCAAGCGCGGACGCTCCGGCGAACCGGAGATGTGCTTGCGGACGCGGATGTGGCGACGCTTGAGGGCGGCACGCTTGTAGGCGTCGCCCTTGGCGATCTTCACGCCGTATGCCATGGCTACTTACCAGCCTTTCCGACCTTGCGGCGGATGACCTCGCCGGCGTACTTGACGCCCTTCGCCTTGTACGGGTCGGGCTTCCGCAGCTTGCGGATGTTGGCCGCCACTTCGCCGACCTTCTGCTTGTCGATTCCCTCGACAGACAGCTTGGTCGGGGACTCGACCTTGAAGGTGATGCCTTCCGGCGCCTCGACGACGATCGGGTGGCTGTAGCCCAGGGCGAACTCCAGGTTGGAGCCCTTCGCCTGGACGCGGTAACCGACACCGCTGATCTCGAGCGCCTTGGTGTATCCCTGGGTCACACCGGTGATCATGTTCGCCACCAGCGTGCGGGACAGGCCGTGAAGGGCCTTGTTCTGACGCTCGTCGTTCGGGCGGGTGACGCTGAGGAAGCCGTCCTCACCCTTGGTGACCTCGATCGGCGACGCGACGGTGTGCGTGAGGGTGCCCTTGGGGCCCTTCACCGCGACCGTGCGGCCATCGATGGTGACGTCCACACCGGCGGGAACCTGGATGGGGAGCTTGCCGATTCGCGACATGAGCTATTCCTCCGTTCCCGACTACCAGACGTAGGCGAGGACTTCCCCACCTACGCCCTTCTTGCTGGCCTGCTGGCCGGTCAGGAGACCGTGGGACGTGGAGATGATCGCCACGCCCAGGCCGCCGAGGACCTTCGGCAGGTTGGTGGACTTTGCGTAAACACGCAGACCCGGCTTCGAGATGCGCTTGATGCCGGCAATCGAACGCTCGCGGTTCGGGCCGAACTTCAGCTCGAGGACGAGGTTCTTGCCGACCTCGGCGTCCTCGACCTTCCAGCCGGTGATGAAGCCCTCCTGCTGGAGGATCTCCGCGATGTGCGACTTGATCTTGCTGTGCGGCATCACGACGGAGTCGTGGTATGCCGAGTTCGCGTTACGCAGACGCGTGAGCATGTCTGCGATGGGATCAGTCATGGTCATGAATTGGCCTTCGGCCTCTCTCGCCGGGGTTTCCTGTATGCGCCATCCCTCTCCCCACTCAGAGGCAGGACGGGTGCGGTGCGGGGACCTACGGCGTAGTAAGTCGGTCTTGGGCGGCAGGCGCCCAACCCCACAAGCCTACGGCATGTGAGGGTGGGATCCTGCCGACCAGATGCTTACCGAGAGCTTCCGTCAATTCCCAACGCCCAAAGGGCGAAGGAGAATTACCAGGAGCTCTTGGTCACGCCCGGCAGCTCGCCACGGTGAGCCATCTCACGAAGGCACACGCGGCACAGGCCGAACTTGCGGTAGACGGAGTGGGGCCGGCCGCAGCGCTGGCAGCGGGTGTACCCGCGAACGCCGAACTTCGGCTTACGGGCGGCCTTAGCGATCAGAGCCTTCTTCGCCACGGTCAGTTCTCCTTGAACGGGAAGCCGAGGTGACGAAGGAGGGCACGACCCTCGTCGTCGTTGGTCGCCGTGGTGACCACGGTGATGTCCATGCCCCGGACCCGGTCGATCTTGTCCTGGTCGATCTCGTGGAACATGACCTGCTCCGTGAGACCGAACGTGTAGTTGCCACGGCCGTCGAACTGCTTCGGCGACAGACCACGGAAGTCACGGATACGCGGCAGCGCGAGCGACAGCGTACGGTCCAGGAACTCCCACATGCGGTCACCACGAAGGGTGACGTGGCAGCCGATCGGCTGACCCTCGCGCAGCTTGAACTGCGCGATGGACTTGCGGGCCTTGGTCACGGCCGGCTTCTGACCGGTGATCGTGGTGAGGTCGCGCACGGCGCCGTCGATCAGCTTGGAGTCGCGGGCGGCGTCGCCCACACCCATGTTGACCACGATCTTGACCAGACCGGGGATCTGCATGACGTTCTCGTACGAGAACTCCTCACGCAGCTTGCCGGAGATTTCCTCGCGGTACTTCGTCTTCAGACGCGGAGTGGTGGTGGTAGCCATCAGATGTCCTCACCCGTCCGCTTGGCAACGCGGATCTTGTTGCCTTCGTCGTCGAAGCGGTAACCGACGCGCGTGACGACCTTGTTGCCGTCCTTCTCCACGACGAGCTGAACGTTGCTCACGTGGATGGGGGCCTCGGTCGTGACGATGCCACCGGTCTGCGAACCGCGAGCGGTCTGACCGGCCTTGGTGTGCTTCTTGACCCGGTTGACACCCTCGACGAGGACGCGGTCCTGAGCGGGGTAGGCCACGATGACCTTGCCCTGCTTGCCCTTGTCCTTACCGGTGATGACCTGAACCAGGTCGCCCTTCTTGATCTTCATGCTTACAGCACCTCCGGCGCGAGCGAGATGATCTTCATGAACTTCTTCTCGCGCAGTTCCCGGCCCACCGGGCCGAAGATGCGGGTGCCGCGGGGGTCACCGTCGTTCTTCAGAATGACGGCGGCGTTCTCGTCGAAGCGGATGTACGAGCCATCCTGACGGCGACGCTCCTTGACGGTGCGAACGATGACGGCCTTGACGACGTCACCCTTCTTCACGTTGCCACCGGGGATCGCGTCCTTGACGGTGGCGACGATGACGTCACCGATGCCCGCGTAGCGGCGACCCGAACCACCGAGAACACGGATGGTGAGGATTTCCTTCGCACCCGTGTTGTCGGCGACGCGAAGTCGCGACTCCTGCTGGATCACGTCTATCTCCTGATCGTCTGCCGGTTCCCGGCGGGGGCCGCTCCGTCACCGGAGCGAACCCCCGCCGAGCCTGGCGGAACTTGCCTGAGGGGAATGCCCCTCAGGAATTACTTGGCCTTCTCGAGGATCTCGACGACGCGCCACCGCTTCGTGGCGGACAGCGGCCGGGTCTCCATCAGGAGGACGCGGTCGCCGACGCCGGCGGCGTTCTGCTCGTCGTGCGCCTTGAGCTTGTTCGTACGGCGGATGACCTTGCCGTACAGCGCGTGCTTGACACGGTCCTCGACAGCGACGACGACGGTCTTGTCCATCTTGTCGCTGACGACCAGACCCTCACGGGTCTTGCGGAAACCGCGGTCGGTGTTCGTCTCAGTCACAGTCTTCTCGCTCATCAGACGCTCTCCACCGTCTCGATGCCCAGCTCGCGCTCGCGCATCAGGGTGTAGATCCGGGCGATGTCCTTACGGACGGACTTGAGCCGACCGTGGTTCTCGAGCTGCCCGGTCGCCGCCTGGAAGCGGAGGTTGAACAGCTCTTCCTTGGCCTCGCGGAGCTTGTTGAGCAGCTCCTCGTTGCCCAGCTCGCGCAGCTCGGACGCCTTGGTTCCGGCCGACATCACGCCTCACCTGCCTCGCGCCGAACGATGCGGCACTTCATCGGAAGCTTGTGAGCAGCGCGGGTGAGCGCCTCACGAGCAATCTTCTCGTTCGGGTAGGACAGCTCGAACATCACGCGACCCGGCTTGACGTTCGCGATCCACCACTCGGGAGAACCCTTACCGGAACCCATGCGGGTCTCGGCCGGCTTCTTCGTCAGGGGACGGTCCGGGTAGATGTTGATCCAGACCTTGCCGCCACGCTTGATGTGACGGGTCATCGCGATACGAGCTGCCTCGATCTGACGGTTCGTCACGTACGCCGGGGTCAGCGCCTGGATGCCGTACTCGCCGAACGCAACCTGCGTGCCACCCTTGGACATACCGCTGCGCTTCGGGTGGTGCTGCTTGCGGTGCTTGACCCTACGGGGGATCAGCATTTCGGTCAGGCCTCCGTTCCGGTGCTCTCGGCAGCCGGAGCGGCAGCGGCGGGAGCCTCGGCCTTGGGGGCCTCGGTCTGAGCCGACTGCTGCTGCGGCTTGCGACCGCGACCGCCACGCTCGCCACCGCGGCCACCACGGCCGGCCGGGCGGTCAGCGCCGCCACGGGCCGGGCGGTTGCCGGCACGGGCAGCGGCGTTCTCGGCGCGGACCTCGGCGATGTTCTTGACGTCGCCCTTGTAGATCCAGACCTTCACGCCGATGCGGCCGAAGGTCGTCTTGGCCTCGAAGAAGCCGTAGTCGACGTTCGCGCGGAGCGTGTGCAGGGGCACACGGCCCTCGCGGTAGAACTCCGAGCGGGACATCTCGGCGCCGCCGAGGCGGCCACCGCACTGGATCTTGATGCCCTTGGCGCCGGCCTTCATCGAGCTCTGCATGCTCTTGCGCATGGCCCGACGGAAGGAGACGCGGGAGGAGAGCTGCTCGGCGACGGCCTGGGCCACCAGCTGAGCGTCCACCTCGGGGTTCTTGACCTCGAGGATGTTCAGCTGGACCTGCTTGCCGGTCAGCTTCTCCAGCTCGCCACGGATGCGGTCGGCCTCGGCGCCGCGGCGGCCGATGACGATGCCCGGGCGGGCGGTGTGGATGTCAACGCGGACGCGGTCGCGGGTGCGCTCGATCTCGACCTTCGAGATGCCGGCCCGCTCCATGCCCTTCGTCATCATGCGACGAATGGCGACGTCTTCCTTGACGTAGTCCTTGTACAGCTTGTCGGCGTACCAACGGGACTTGAAGTCCGTGGTAATGCCGAGCCGGAACCCGTGCGGGTTTACCTTCTGGCCCATTACCGGGTTCCTTCCTTGCTGCTGACGACCACGGTGATGTGGCTGGTCCGCTTACGGATCCGGTAGGCACGGCCCTGAGCACGCGGACGGAACCGCTTCAGGGTCGGGCCCTCGTCCACGTACGCCTCGCTGATGACCAGCGAAGAGGCGTCGGTGTGGTCGTAGTTGTGTGCGGCGTTGGCGATGGCGCTGTCCAGCACCTTGCCAACCGGCACGCTCGCGGCCTGCGGGGCGAAACGCAGGACCGCCTGAGCCTCCGTGGCATCCATGCCACGGATGAGGTCCACCACGCGGCGGGCCTTCATGGGCGTGACGCGGATGTACCGCGCCTGGGCCCTGGCTTCCATGGTTGTCCCTTCGGTGTAAGTCATAGTCAGTCACCCCGCGTTAGCGGCGCTTCGACTTCCGGTCGTCCTTGACGTGGCCGCGGAAGGTGCGAGTCGGCGAGAACTCGCCGAGCTTGTGGCCGACCATCGACTCGGTGACGAACACCGGGACGTGGATCTTGCCGTTGTGCACCGCGATGGTGTGACCCAGCATGGCCGGGACGATCATCGAGCGACGGGACCAGGTCTTGATGACGTTCTTGGTGCCTGCCTCGTTCTGTACGTCCACCTTCTTGATGAGGTGGCCGTCGACGAAGGGCCCCTTCTTGAGACTGCGCGGCATCTAAACCCGCTCCTAGCGCTTCTTGTTCGTCTTGCGGCGGCGGACGATGTACTTGTTCGAAGCCTTCTTCGGCGAACGAGTACGACCCTCCTTCTGACCCCACGGGGAGACCGGGTGGCGACCACCGGAGGTCTTGCCCTCACCACCACCGTGCGGGTGGTCGACCGGGTTCATCGCGACACCGCGGACGGTCGGGCGGACGCCCTTCCAGCGCATGCGGCCGGCCTTGCCCCAGTTGATGTTCGACTGCTCGGCGTTGCCGACCTCGCCGATGGTGGCGCGGCAGCGGGCGTCGACCAGGCGGATCTCACCCGACGGCATACGAAGGTGGGCCATGGTGCCCTCCTTCGCCAGCAGCTGCACGGAGGCACCCGCGGAACGGGCGAACTTCGCGCCGCCGCCGGGCCGCAGCTCGATGGCGTGGATGGTCGTACCGACCGGGATGTTGCGCAGCGCCAGGTTGTTGCCGGGCTTGATGTCGGCGGCCGGGCCGTTCTCGACACGGTCGCCCTGCGACAGGCCACGCGGCGCGATGATGTAGCGCTTCTCGCCGTCCGCGTAGTGCAGGAGCGCGATGCGCGCGGTGCGGTTGGGGTCGTACTCGATGTGCGCGACCTTGGCCGGCACGCCGTCCTTGTCGTGACGACGGAAGTCGATCACTCGGTAGGCGCGCTTGTGGCCACCGCCCTGGTGGCGAACGGTCACACGACCGGCGTTGTTACGGCCGCCCTTGCTGTGCAGGGGGCGGACCAGCGACTTCTCCGGCGTGGACCGCGTGATCTCGACAAAGTCGGCGACGCTGGAGCCACGACGGCCCGGGGTCGTCGGCTTGTACTTGCGGATACCCATTTCTCAGTCCTCGTCCGATTCCGGACGACTCGACCTCCGTCAGGAGGTCGGGCCGCCGAAGATGTCGATACGGTCGCCCTCGGCGAGGGTCACGATGGCGCGCTTCGTGTCGGCGCGCTTGCCGAAACCGGTGCGGGTGCGCTTGCGCTTGCCCTGCCGGTTGATCGTGTTGACCCCGGTGACCTTGACCGAGAAGACCGCTTCCACGGCCTGCTTGATCTGGGTCTTGTTGGAGCCGGGCGCGACGATGAACGTGTACTTGTTCTCGTCGAGCAGCGCGTAGCTCTTCTCGGAAACAACCGGCTTGACGAGAACGTCGCGCGGGTCCGAGTAGGTCTTGCTGGTAACGGTCGCCTCGCTCATCAGGCGTCGCTCCCTTCGGTCTCAGCGGTCTGGGGGCCAGACACGAAGGACTCGAAGGCGGCCTGGGTGAAGACCACGTCGTCAGAGACGATCACGTCGTACGTGTTCAGCTGGCCCGGCTCCAGGATGTGCACCTGGGGCAGGTTACGGGCGGACAGCCACGCGGCCTCGTCGGCGCGGTCGACGACCAGGAGCAGGTTCTTGCGCTCCGAGATCTTGCCGAACAGCGTCTTGGCGGCCTTGGTGGAGACGGCACCCTCGACCACGCCGGTGACGACGTGGATGCGGGAGTGACGGGCCCGGTCCGAGAGGGCACCGCGCAGGGCGGCGGCCTTCATCTTCTTCGGGGTCCGCTGCGAGTAGTCACGCGGCTGCGGGCCGTGGACGACGCCACCGCCGGCGAACTGCGGCGCACGGGTCGAACCCTGGCGCGCGCGGCCGGTGCCCTTCTGGCGGTACGGCTTGCGCCCACCACCACGGACCTCGCCGCGGGTCTTGGTCTTGTGCGTGCCCTGACGGGCAGCTGCCAGCTGCGCGACGACGACCTGGTGGATCAGCGGAACGCTGGTCTTGGCGTCGAAGATCTCCGCGGGGAGCTCGACGGTCCCGGCCTTGTCGCCTGCCGGCGAAAGGATGTCAATGGTGCTCATCGGTTCCTCAAGCCCCCTTGGCCGCGGTGCGGACCAGGACGAGGCCGCCGTTCGGACCCGGGACCGCGCCCTTGATGAGGAGCAGACCCTTCTCCGCGTCAACCGCGTGGATGGTCAGGTTCTGGGTGGTGACCCGCTCGTTGCCCATACGACCCGCCATGCGCATGCCCTTGAAGACACGGCCGGGGGTGGCACAGCCACCGATGGAGCCGGGCATACGGTGCACACGGTGGGCACCGTGGGACGCCTTGCCACCCTTGAAGTTGTGACGCTTCATCACACCGGCGAAGCCCTTGCCCTTGCTCTTGCCCGTGACGTCGACCTTGACGCCGGACTCGAACACCTCGGCAGTGACCTCCTGGCCCAGCGTGTACTCGCTGGCGTCAGGGGTGCGGAGCTCCACCAGGTGGCGGCGCGGGGTCACGTCGGCCTTGGCGAAGTGGCCCTTGAGGGGCTTGTTCACCTTGCGGGGGTCGATCTCGCCGAAGGCGATCTGGACTGCCTCGTAGCCGTCGTTGTCGTTGGTGCGGACCTGGGTGACGACGCAGGGCCCGGCCTTGACGACGGTCACCGGGACGACCCGGTTGTTCTCGTCCCAGACCTGGGTCATGCCGAGCTTCTCGCCCAGGACGCCCTTAATGTTCTTAGCCATCTCGCGCGTCACCTCAGAGCTTGATCTCGATGTCGACGCCCGCCGGCAGGTCGAGACGCATCAGCGAGTCAACCGTCTTCGGCGTGGGGTCGAGGATGTCGATGAGGCGCTTGTGCGTGCGCATCTCGAAGTGCTCGCGCGAGTCCTTGTACTTGTGCGGCGACTTGATGACGCAGTACACGTTCTTCTCAGTGGGCAGCGGCACCGGGCCCGCGACCGACGCACCAGTGCGGGTCACCGTCTCGACGATCTTCTTCGCCGAGGAGTCGATGACCTCGTGGTCGTAGGCCTTGAGCCGGATGCGGATCTTCTGTCCCGCCATGGCTACTAGTAGTCCTGTCTCTCGTAACGCTCTGGAACCCGGGGGCTCTGACGACTCCCCCTCCGACCCACGCGGTCGGGCGTGTCGCATCCCCTCTACGCAGATCTCCCGAAGGATTTCCCAACCAAGGGGGTGCGGGCCCGAGGACCGCAGGACCGGGGGCGGAACACCCACCGGGCGCCTGGCCGGTGCCCCACTGACGCTTCCCGGAAGATTCCCGTACGTCCGACCCGCGAGGGGTCGACGAGTACTGTGGGACTCGCTTCCGGTCCTCCCGGCGGGAGGCGCGCAGCATTGACACTCAACCGAGCAACCTGGTCAGTGTGCCATACGGGGCGTGAGCCTGGCCAATCGGGCGGAGGATCTTACCCCCCGCCGTCGCACGGTCAAACGCGGGCGCGCAGAGGGAGCAGTGCCGGGCGTCCCTCACCGTAAATCGGGTCGAGCGGTGCGCACCATCATGCCTACAGTGACCGGCCGGACCGGCCGTAGTCACCAGGGGCATCGATCATGCGTACGCACTATCCACGCACCGCCCATCTGCCCTGGTCCCCCGGGGCCACCTCGGACGACGTGCGGATCGCCGGTCTCGCCGCGCTGGCCGGCCGCGAGGTCGTCGTCACCGAGAAGCTGGACGGCGAGAACACCACGCTCTACGCCGACGGGCTCCACGCCCGTTCCCTCGACTCGGCCCACCACCCCTCGCGGGGCTGGGTGAAGGCGCTCCAGGGCCGGGTCGGGGCGCGCATCCCCGACGGGTGGCGGGTCTGCGGCGAGAACATGTTCGCCCGCCACTCGATCCCGTACGACGGCCTGGAGAGCTTCTTCTACGGTTTCTCCGTCTGGGACGGGGAGCGCTGCCTGGACTGGGACCGGACCGTGGAGTTCCTGCGGGGGCTGGGGATACCGGTGCCGCCCGTGCTGTGGCGCGGAGTGTTCGACGCCCGCGCCGAGAAGGCGCTGCGGGCACGGAAGACCGACACCGGACGGCAGGAGGGGTACGTCGTACGGCCCGTGGACGGCTTCGGGGCGGCGGACTTCGGGCGGCTGGTGGCCAAGTGGGTGCGGCCCGGCCACGTACGGACCGATACGCACTGGATGCACGCCGCCGTCGTGGCGAACGGGCTCGGTCCGGCCGCCGCCCTGTGGGCCGTACGGTCCGGGGCACCGGTCGACGCGACGGCGCTGGCCGCCGCCGCGGGCACGGACGCGGGGGACGCCGGGGCCGCCCGCGCGATGGGCGACGCCCTCGACGCGCTGGGCCGGACGGGCGAGGACCGGCTGACCGGGGTACTGGCCGCGCTGCTGCACCGGTCCCGCCGCCCCGCGCTCGCGCCCGCACTGGCCCCCTCGCTCGGGATGCCGCTCGCCCGCCGCGTCGCGGACCTCGTCGGGCTGCACCCCGGGCTGCACCGGCCCTACCCGGACGAGGAGCGCCGCACCGGACTGGTCCGGATGTCGTTCGCCGCCGATCTGCCGCTGCTGCACACCCTGGCCGCCACGGTGGCCGACACCGCCGGGGCGCGCGAGCAGGTGGAGTGGTCGGCGCTGTACGCGGACGACCTGGCGGAACCGGCCGGGCTGCGGGAGGCCTTCGCCGACCTGGAGCCCGAGGCCGCGGACCGCTGCTGGGCGCAGGCCCGGGAGGCGTACGCCCTGGGCCGGGTCGCCACCGCCGAGGAGGCCGTCGCGGCGACCTGGCGCTGGCGGTCCGGCAACTTCCCGCGCCTGGTCCAGCTGGTCGGCCCGTCCGGCAGCGGCAAGAGCACCTTCGCGCGCGCCCTGCCCGGCGTCGACACCTGTATCTCGCTCGACGACCTGCGCCTGGCCCGGGGCTCCCGTGCCGGCCAGAAGGCCAACGGGGAGGTGCTGCGCGAGGGGCTGGACCGGCTGGACGCCGCGCTCGCCACCGACTCCACGGTCGTCTGGGACGCCACCTCGCTCAACGCGCACCAGCGCTCCCTGGTGCACGCGGTCGCCCGGCGCAGGGACGCGCTGCTCACCCATGCCGTGGCCCTGGTCGACGAGGCCGAGCTGATCCGCCGCAACGAACACCGCGGCCATCCGGTGCCGCCCGGGGTGCTGACCTCGCAGCTGCACCGGTTCGTGCCCCCGTACCCGGGCCAGGCGCACCGCACCTGGTACATCGGCGCGAGCGGGACCGTGGAGGACAGGGCGTAGGGCCTTCCGTCCGGATCGGGCCGGACCGGGGAGCGGGCTCCGGTGCCGTGGATCGCAAGGCGGAGAGGAAGGCATGGCAAGGCCATGGCGAGTGACGACAACGCCGTGAGGCGCGGCACCGGGGGCATGCGAGCCCGGCGTGATCCAGACGGAAGGCCCTGAATGCGTACCAGCGAGGAGATATACCACCGGGTCCGCTGGGACTCCCGGTTCGATCCGGCGCGCTTCGTGCTGGGCGTGGCGCAGCGCGGGACGGTGCCCAAGCGGGTGCCGCTGCCCCGCTTCACACCGGGCGGGGAGATCCCCTGGCACCGGGTCCTGTTCTTCGAGGCGGACGGCGAGGTGGTGTGGGACCGGTCCTCGGGCGTGGACCGGATCGACGCGACGGAGGCCGGGCGGGTGCGCGCCCCGCGCCGGCTGCCCTCCCCGTACTTCGTCTCCCGCACCCCGCACGCGTACTCCGCGCAGCAGGCCGCCTGGGTGCCGGTGCCCGAGGACGCACCGCCGCCCGCGCCGGGGCCCGGCCCCCTGACGCTGCTGACCTGGAACACCCTCTGGGACCGATACGACAGCGACCGCATCGACACCGCCCGGCGCCGGCCGCTCCTGCTCGACGCCCTGCGC
This sequence comes from Streptomyces sp. NPDC048295, assembly GCF_040652135.1. Taxonomy (NCBI): domain Bacteria; kingdom Bacillati; phylum Actinomycetota; class Actinomycetes; order Kitasatosporales; family Streptomycetaceae; genus Streptomyces; species Streptomyces sp. NPDC048295. The sequence continues at coordinate 304,243 of NZ_JBEZLL010000003.1, read as the reverse complement.
GGCGCGGACGTCGATGTCATCGCCCTCCAGGAGGCCGAACCCGCCCTGCTCGCCCTGCTGTTGGCGGCGCCCTGGGTCCGCGACGGCTACACGCTCTGGGCCGATCCGGCCGGCCGGGACGTCGCCGACTGCGGGCTGCTGCTGCTCAGCAGGCTCCCGGTGCGCGAGGCGGGCCTGCATGTCCTCGGCCCGCACAAGGCGGTCGCCGCCGTCGTCGTGGAGACCGCAGAAGGGCCGGTGACGGTCGCCGCGACCCATCTCAGCAGCGACCACTCGGCGAACGGCGCCGGCCGGCGTGATGCCGAACTGGCCGATCTGGCAACGGGGTTGGCGGCCGTCGAGGGCGATGTGACACTGCTCGGCGACTTCAACGACGGCGGGGACACCCCGCAGGACCGGCTGGCGATGACGGACGCCTGGAGCCGGGTGCACGGCCCGGACGACCGGGCACCCACCTTCGACCCGTCGGTCAACCCGCTGGCCGCGGTCTCCTCCCTGTCCGGGCGGGTGTCCCGGCTGGACCGGGTGCTGGTCCGCTCGGAGCGGCTGCGGCCCGTGTCGGCGGTGCTGCTGGGCGATGTCCCTGCGGCGCCGGACGGGCTGTACGTCTCGGACCACTTCGGGGTACGGGTGGAGCTGGCCGCCGAGGTGGCGGAGGAAATCCGCGCGGACGCGGCGGAGGAGGCGTGCGCGGCCGATGTCGTGCGCCGGGTGGCCGCTGCCCTGCCCGAAGGCGCTGTCCACCTGGCCGGCTCCCGGCGGATGGACTGTGCGCTGCCCGGCGCGGACGTGGACCTGGTCGCGGCCCTGCCCGGTGCCGTGGATCTGCCGAAGGTACGGGAGCGGCTGGTCGCGGCCCTGCCGGACGCCGAGGGGCTGCGCGAGGTGGCCGGTGCCCGCGTGCCGGGACTGCGTTTCTCCTTCGGCGGGCTCGGGGTGGACCTGGCGACCGTGGCGACGGGCGCTCTCCCCCCGGCCGAGGCGGTGGCCCGGCGCACCGAGCTGGGCGAGCCGGCGGCCACGGCGCTGAGCGCGGTGAGCGACGCGGACGCGGTGCTCGTGGCGGCGGACCCGCACCGGGCGGCCTTCACCCGGCTCGCCCGCGAGGTGAAGGCCTGGGCGCGGGCGCGCGGTCTGGACTCCGCCCCGTGCGGCGGACTGCCCGGCCTCGCCTGGTCCGTACTCGCGGCCCGTACCGCCCACGAGGCTGGCGGACTGCCGCCACTCCCCCTGCTCAGGCACTTCTTCGCGACCTGGGCCGCCTGGGACTGGGACCGCCCGGTCGGGCCCGGAGGTACGGACGGCACAGACGGCACCGGCACGGCCGCCGGTCCCGGCGGCCCGGACGGGACCGGCGGACTCCCCCTCACCGTGCTGACCCCGACCGCCCCGGTCCGCTCCTGCACCGCACAGGTCTCCCCCGCCGGCCGCGACCTCCTGGCCGAGGAACTGTTCCGCGCCTGGGAGATCCTGGAGTCCGCCGACGACTCCGGCCCCGTACCGCACACCCTGCTCTGCGCCCCGCCGCCGCTGCGCCGGCGCCACGCCGCCTGGGCGATCGTCTCCGTGCGGCACGGCGCGGACGAGGGGCGCTTCCGTGGCCGGCTACTGGCCCTGCTCGCCGCCCTCGCGGAAGCGGGCTCCCCGGACGCGCACGCCTGGCCCCGCCCGTACGGTGCCGACGCCTCCCACGTCCAGTACGCCATCGGCCTGGGCCTCACCCCGCCCGACGGCGGCCGGCTCGCGGAGATCGGCGCGGAGCTGCTGCGCGGCATCCCGGAGGCGGGACTGCGCCGGGCGGACCGCGGGGAGGCGCCGGAGCCGCGGTGACGAAGGCCGGCGAGAATCCGTCCATGACGACGAGCACCACCGCGACCTGGACCCTGCGCCCCGCCCTGCCCGAGGACGTCGAGGCCCTGGCCGAGCTCAGGGCCGTGGTGATGCGCCCCGACCTGGAGCGGCTCGGACGTTACGACGAGCACCGCGTACGGCAGCGGCTGCGGGACCACTACGCACCGGAGCACACCTCGATCGTGGTCGTGGACGGCGAACTCGCCGGATCCGTCACCCTGCGCCCGGCAGGCAGCGGGCTGCGACTGGAGAACTTCTACCTCTCCCCCGCGCTCCACGGGCGCGGCACAGGCACCGCGGTGCTCCGGTCGCTGCTCGCGCGGGCCGACGAGGAGGGCGCGGCCGTACGGCTGGACGTGCTCCAGGGCAGCGCCGCCCGCGCGCTCTACGAACGGCACGGGTTCACCGTTGAGCGGCAGGACCCGGTGGATGTGTTCATGGTGCGTACACCCGTGAGTTGAACCGTCCGGGTCACATCATCGGATATCCAGGCAACCCGCCCCCGGGAATCTCCGTCTATCCCCCCGCAGCAGCGGCTCGCCCCCCGCCGTGGCCTGCACGGATTCGGCACGCAGCACAGGGCCGCACAGCCGCCCGCTGCGGGGGAAGTGGACGGAGCCACGGTGTGACGGATCGACCCGCCCTGCGCGCATCCCGCCCCGGAGTGCCGCGGCGCACGATGCTGACGGCGGCCGCTGCGACCGGTCTGGCGGCCCTCACCGCCTGCACGGCGCCCTCGCCGCCCCGCCGCCGCGATCCCGCCGCGGACCCGACGCCCGGACTGCCGATCAGCACCTCGCACCCGGCCCTGATGATGCAGATCCTCGCCCACCCGGACGACGACCTGTACTTCATGAACCCGGACACCCAGCAGGCCTTCCACGACGGGACGCCGCTGGTCTGCGTCTATCTCACCGGCGGCGAGGCCACCGGCATCAACCGCATGCCCGGCCGGCCCCTGCCCGCCCCCGACAAGGCCGCGTACTCCTCCTCCCGTCACCAGGGGCTCCGCCAGGCGTACGCGACCCTGCTCGGACTCGGCCGGTTCACAAAATGGCAGAAGTCCGTCATCACCCTGAACGGCAACCACCGGGCCGAGATCAACCGCCTCGGCCACAACGGCCGCAGGGTCGAGCTGATCTTCATCAACACCGCCATGCACACCACGTACGGGCGTCTCGGACTGCCCAGCCTCTGGCAGGACCGCCGCCTCGTCCTGCCCACCGTCGTCGCCGACGACTCGCCGCTGCAGCAGGTGGGCTCGTACACGTACGACGGACTGATCGACGTCCTGGTCGGGCTGTTCGACCGGTACCGGCCCAGCATCGTGCACACCATGGACCCGGACCCCGACATCCAGCACAGCAGTGAGCCCGTCCGGCGGCGGGACAGCGAGCAGAAGGGCTACTCCGACCATCCCGACCACACCGCGACCGCGCTGTTCACCTGGACGGCGCTGATCCGCTGGGTGGCGACGGCCACCCGCGACGGCGACGGGGTGCCGCGCTTCGCCACCACCGCGTTCCGCGGCTACTACAACCGGCACTGGCCCAAGAACCTGCCGCCCGCCGTGCTGAAGGAGAAGGCGTCGCTCCTGGTGGCGTACGGGGGATCGGCCGACTGGCGCTGCGGCAACCCCGCGGGCTGCGGTGACTACGGGGTCGGCGGCAACCGGCCGCTGACCAACCGGAAGGGCTGGGTACGGTCCACCCACTACCGCTACCCGGGCCCCCGCCCGGCCGTCACCACCGACCCGGACGGCCGGCTGGTCGCCTACGGGGTGCTGGGACTGCGGGCGGTGCGCTGGCGCGAGAGCGCGCCGGGCAGTGGGACGTGGGACACCCCGGACGACCTCGGCGGCGGCCCGCTCGCCTCGGTCCTGGGCTGCGCGACCCTGCCGGACGGCCGGCAGTTGCTCTTCGGGCTTCGCTTCGCCGCGCTCGGCGGGCACGGCGCGGACAACCAGCGCGAGATCGTCGCGCTGGAGCAGCGCTCCCCCGGCGGCTCCTTCCGCGCCTGGGAGGGGCTGGGCAACCCGGTGCACGACCACGACGGCGGGCGCCGGATCGGCGTCCCGGTCGCGGTCGCCGCACCCGACGGGCGGGTGCATCTCTTCGTACGGAACGCGGAGAAGGGCGTCAGCACCCGGGTACGGGACACGACCGGCCGGTGGAGCGGGTGGCAGGACATGGGCGGCGGCGAGATCCAGGACGGGCTGAGTGCCGTGGTGGACGCCGAGGGGCGCGTCCATGTCTTCGCGGCGGGCCGGTTCGCGGTGCACCACTGGACGCAGGACGCGCCCGGCGATCCGGCCACGGCGCGCACCCAGATCAGCGGGGTGCCGGTGCCCGGGGACGGCCCGGCCGCGCTGCCGGGGGCGGACGGCAGCATCGAGCTGTTCTACCGCCCGGCGGCGAAGGCCGCGCTGACGACCCTGCGGACCGGGGAGACGGCCGACGAGACCGGCATCGACGGCTACGGCCGCCGGATACCGGACCGCGCGGGCTTCGACGGATACGGCCCGGTGGCCGCCGCCGGGTCACCGGGCGCCCCGGTGCTGCTCGGCCGCACCGAGAAGGGCCTGGTCCAGCTCCGTACCGCCCGGGGGCTCTCCGTACGTGAGCGCGGGCCGGTGGCACTGGACATACCGGCCCTGCACATCGGCAGGGACGGGCGGCCGACGGCGGTGGCCCTGGGACCCGACGCCCTGCCCTGGCTCTGGCGCCCCTGAACGGGCACCCGCCCGGGACACCCCGCCAGGGCGTCCCGCCCGGACATCGCCCGGACATGAAGAAGGGCCCCGGTCCACCGCTCGCGCGGCGGGCCGGGGCCCTCCTCGGTGCTCTGTGCGGAGCAACCAGGTCAGACAGTCAGGTAATTACTTGACGATCTTGGTGACCTGGCCGGCGCCCACGGTCCGGCCACCCTCACGGATGGCGAACTTCAGGCCCTCCTCCATGGCGACCGGCTGGATCAGCTGGACCGACATGACGGTGTTGTCGCCCGGCATGACCATCTCGGTGCCCTCGGGGAGGGTCACGACGCCGGTCACGTCCGTGGTACGGAAGTAGAACTGCGGGCGGTAGTTGTTGAAGAACGGGGTGTGACGGCCACCCTCGTCCTTCGACAGGATGTAGGCCTGGGCCTCGAACTCGGTGTGCGGCGTGACCGAACCGGGCTTGATGATGACCTGGCCGCGCTCGACGTCCTCGCGCTTGATGCCACGGAGGAGCAGACCGACGTTCTCACCGGCCTGGCCCTCGTCGAGCAGCTTGCGGAACATCTCGATGCCGGTGACCGTGGTGGTGGTCTTCTCCTGCTTGATACCGACGATGTCGACGGTCTCGTTGACCTTGAGGACACCACGCTCGATACGACCGGTGACGACGGTGCCACGACCGGTGATCGTGAAGACGTCCTCGATCGGCATCAGGAACGGCTTGTCGACGTCACGCTCGGGCTGCGGGATGTTCTCGTCGACGGCCTTCATCAGGTCGAGGACGGTCTGGCCCCACTCCTTGTCGCCCTCGAGCGCCTTGAGCGCCGAGACCTTGACGACCGGCAGGTCGTCGCCCGGGAACTCGTACTCGGAGAGGAGCTCACGGACCTCGAGCTCGACGAGCTCCAGGATCTCCTCGTCGTCCACCATGTCGGCCTTGTTCAGGGCGACGACGATGTACGGAACGCCGACCTGGCGGGCCAGGAGCACGTGCTCCTTGGTCTGCGGCATCGGGCCGTCGGTGGCGGCGACCACGAGGATGGCGCCGTCCATCTGCGCGGCACCCGTGATCATGTTCTTGATGTAGTCCGCGTGACCCGGGCAGTCGACGTGCGCGTAGTGACGCGACTCCGTCTGGTACTCGACGTGCGCGATCGAGATCGTGATACCGCGCTGGCGCTCCTCGGGAGCCTTGTCGATCTGGTCGAAGGCCGAGGCCTCGTTCAGGTCCGGGTACGCGTCGTGCAGCACCTTGGTAATGGCGGCCGTGAGGGTCGTCTTACCGTGGTCGATGTGACCGATGGTGCCGATGTTGACGTGCGGCTTAGTCCGCTCGAACTTCGCCTTCGCCACTGGGTCCTCCTGTGGAGTGGTTCTGTACGCCTTGCTTCATCGGCGCCAGGTGATCTTTGCTGGGATGCCGGGCCCGGGGGCATTCAGCACATTGCTCTCGCACTGCGCGGAATGCCCCACCAGGCTCCGGTGACAAGCCTAAAGCGTGAGCTCGGGAGAGTTACTCGCCCTTGGCCTTCGCGATGATCTCCTCGGCGACGTTCCGCGGAACCTCGGCGTAGGAGTCGAACTGCATCGAGTAGCTTGCGCGACCCGAGGTCTTGCTGCGGAGGTCTCCGACGTAGCCGAACATCTCCGAGAGGGGCACGAGGCCCTTCACGACGCGAGCGCCGCTGCGCTCCTCCATGGCCTGGATCTGGCCACGGCGGGAGTTGATGTCGCCGATGACATCGCCCATGTAGTCCTCGGGCGTGGTGACCTCGACGGCCATCATCGGCTCGAGGAGAACCGGGGACGCCTTCCGCGCGGCCTCCTTGAAGGCCTGCGAACCGGCGATCTTGAAGGCCAGCTCGGAGGAGTCGACCTCGTGGTAACCACCGTCGAGAAGAATGACGCGGACGCCGGTCATCTCGTAGCCGGCCAGGATGCCGAACTGCATGGCTTCCTGGGCACCCGCGTCCACCGAGGGGATGTACTCCCTGGGGATGCGGCCACCGGTGACCTTGTTGACGAACTCGTACGAGGCCTCGCCGCCCTCGATGGGCTCGATCGCGATCTGCACCTTGGCGAACTGACCGGTACCACCGGTCTGCTTCTTGTGGGTGTAGTCGACGCGCTCGACGGCCTTGCGGATCGTCTCGCGGTACGCGACCTGCGGCTTGCCGACGTTCGCCTCGACGCGGAACTCGCGCTTCATGCGGTCGACGAGCACTTCGAGGTGCAGCTCGCCCATACCACCGATGATGGTCTGGCCGGTCTCCTCGTCGGAGTGCACCTGGAAGGACGGGTCCTCTTCGGAGAGGCGCTGGATGGCGACACCCAGCTTCTCCTGGTCGCCCTTGGACTTGGGCTCGATGGCGACCTGGATGACCGGTGCCGGGAAGTCCATGGACTCCAGGATCACCGGCGCCTTGTCGTCGCAGAGCGTCTCACCGGTGGTGGTCTGCTTCAGGCCCATGACGGCGATGATGTCGCCGGCGCCCACCGAGTCGATCTCCTCACGCTTGTTCGCGTGCATGCGGTAGATCTTGCCGATGCGCTCCTTCTTGCCCTTGACGGAGTTCAGCACCGAGGTGCCGGACTCCAGGCGGCCCGAGTAGACCCGGACGAAGGTGAGCTTGCCGAGGTGCGGGTCGCTCATGATCTTGAACGCCAGCGCCGCGAGCGGCTCGTCGTCGGACGGCTTGCGCTTGACGACGACCTCGGGGTCCTTGACGTCCTGGCCCTCGATGGCCTCGACGTCCAGGGGCGAGGGCAGGTAGCGCACAACGGCGTCGAGCAGGGGCTGAACGCCCTTGTTCTTGAACGCGGTGCCGCAGAACACCGGGGTGACGGTCGTCTCGCCGCCCTTGCCGGAGTTGATCGTGATGCGACGGATGCCGTCGTAGAGCTGCTCCACGGAAGGCTCTTCGCCCTCCAGGTAGAGCTCCATGAGCGCCTCGTCGTTCTCCGCGGCGGCCTCGAGGAGCTTGCCGCGGTACTCCTCGGCCTTCTCCGCAAGCTCTGCGGGGATGTCGACGATGTCGTACGCCTCGCCCTTGGTGGCTTCCACCGGGTAGACGAACGCCTTCATCGTCACGAGGTCGACGACGCCCGTGAAGTCGGCCTCGGCACCGATCGGGAGCTGCATGACGATCGGGGTCGCACCGAGGCGGCCCGAGATCATGTCGACGCAGCGGAAGAAGTCGGCACCGGTGCGGTCGAGCTTGTTGACGAAGCAGATACGCGGCACGCCGTAGCGGTCCGCCTGACGCCAGACGGTCTCGGACTGCGGCTCGACGCCGGCGACACCGTCGAACACGGTGACGGCACCGTCGAGGACGCGGAGCGAACGCTCCACCTCGACGGTGAAGTCGACGTGACCCGGGGTGTCGATGATGTTGATGGTGTGGTCAACATCATTGAGCGGCCAGTGGCAGGTCGTCGCGGCCGACGTGATCGTGATGCCGCGCTCCTGCTCCTGCTCCATCCAGTCCATCGTGGCAGCGCCGTCGTGGACTTCACCGATCTTGTACGAAACGCCGGTGTAGAAGAGGATCCGCTCAGTGGTGGTCGTCTTGCCCGCGTCGATGTGGGCCATGATCCCGATGTTGCGGACCTTGGCCAGGTCAAGCGAAGTGGTGGCCATAAGGCTCAATCTTCTCTCGGTCTCGATGTGGGTAGCGACTACCAGCGGTAGTGCGCGAAGGCCTTGTTGGACTCGGCCATCTTGTGGGTGTCCTCGCGCTTCTTGACGGCAGCGCCAAGACCGTTGGAGGCGTCGAGCAGCTCGTTCATGAGGCGCTCGGTCATGGTCTTCTCACGGCGGGCGCGGGAGTAACCCACGAGCCAGCGCAGCGCGAGGGTGGAGGCGCGACCGGGCTTGACCTCGATCGGCACCTGGTAGGTGGCGCCACCGACACGGCGGGACTTGACCTCGAGCGAGGGCTTGACGTTCTCAAGCGCGCGCTTCAGCGTGATGACCGGGTCGTTGCCGGTCTTCTCGCGGAGGCCCTCCATGGCGCCGTACACGATCCGCTCGGCGGTGGAACGCTTGCCGTCCAGCAGGATCTTGTTGATCAGCGAGGTGACAAGAGGAGAGTTGTAGACCGGGTCGATGATGACCGGGCGCTTCGGGGCGGGGCCCTTACGAGGCATTCTTACTTCTCCTTCTTGGCGCCGTAGCGGCTGCGGGCCTGCTTGCGGTTCTTGACACCCTGGGTGTCGAGCGAGCCGCGGATGATCTTGTAACGAACACCCGGCAGGTCCTTCACACGGCCACCACGCACGAGCACGATGGAGTGCTCCTGCAGGTTGTGTCCCTCACCCGGGATGTAGGCCGTGACCTCGATACCGGAGGTCAGACGCACACGCGCGACCTTACGGAGGGCCGAGTTCGGCTTCTTCGGGGTGGTCGTGAACACACGCGTGCAGACGCCGCGGCGCTGGGGCGAACCCTCGAGCGCGGGCGTCTTGTTCTTCTCGACCTTGTCCTGCCGGCCCTTCCGGACCAGCTGCTGGATCGTAGGCACTACTTCTCCGGTTTCTGTGTGCCGTTCGTGAAACTAACCTGGAACGTCACCGACCCACGCGGTCGGGTGTGTCGAATACTGCAGGCTTCTGCCGCAAGGCAGAGGGAGCGCAGATTGCGGTGACCACTGACGGACTCGCCGTGCGGCTGAGGACACGCACACGAGCCCAGGCACACCCCAGGCACAAGGTCTGAGCGTACCTACCTCGTCGACTCCGGTCAAAACAAATGCGGTCCACCGCGACACGCCGTGACGAGTGCCCGGCTTCTCCCGACCCGTACCCGTAGCCTCCGCACCCCGTGCGGGCCCGTACCGCCCCGTACAGAGCCCTGGAGCCCGCTCCCGGGCGGCTCAGGAGCCTCCCCTCGGCCGGCCGAGGCCCCACCGCAGGGCAGTGACGTGAAACACGCCGGAGGGCGGCCACCCCGTACGAAACGGGGTGACCGCCCTCCGGTCGGTCAGACGACTCGCTTACTGGTTGTACGGACCGTAGTCGTAGTCCTCCAGCGGAACGGCCTGGCCGGAGCCCGTGCCGAACGGCGAGTAGTCGATGTCGTCGTAGCCGACGGCCGAGTACATCGCGGCCTTGGCCTCCTCGGTCGGCTCGACCCGGATGTTGCGGTAGCGGGACAGACCCGTACCGGCCGGGATGAGCTTACCGATGATGACGTTCTCCTTGAGGCCGATGAGGCTGTCGGACTTGGCGTTGATCGCCGCATCCGTCAGGACTCGGGTCGTCTCCTGGAAGGAGGCGGCCGACAGCCAGGACTCCGTCGCCAGCGAGGCCTTGGTGATACCCATCAGCTGCGGACGGCCGGAGGCGGGGTGACCGCCCTCGGTGACCACACGACGGTTCTCGGTCTCGAACTTCGAGCGCTCGACGAGCTCGCCCGGCAGCAGCTCCGCGTCGCCGGACTCGATGATCGTCACACGGCGCAGCATCTGCCGGATGATGATCTCGATGTGCTTGTCGTGGATCGACACGCCCTGCGAGTTGTAGACCTTCTGGACCTCGCCGACCAGGTGGACCTGGACCGCGCGCTGGCCGAGGATGCGCAGCACGTCGTGCGGGTTGGTGGCACCCACGGTGAGCTTCTGGCCCACCTCGACGTGGTCGCCCTCGCCGACGAGCAGACGGGCGCGCTTCGAGATCGGGAAGGGGATCTCGTCGCTGCCGTCGTCCGGCGTGACCACGATCTTCTTGGTCTTCTCGGTCTCCTCGATCCGGACCCGGCCCGCGGACTCCGAGATCGGGGCGACACCCTTGGGCGTACGGGCTTCGAAGAGCTCGACGACTCGGGGCAGACCCTGGGTGATGTCGTCACCGGCCACACCACCGGTGTGGAAGGTACGCATCGTCAGCTGGGTACCGGGCTCACCGATGGACTGGGCGGCGATGATGCCGACCGCCTCACCGATGTCGACCAGCTTGCCGGTGGCGAGCGAGCGTCCGTAGCAGAAGGCACAGGTGCCGACCGCGGACTCACAGGTCAGGACCGAACGGGTCTTGACCTCCTCGACGCCGGCGCCCACCAGGGCGTCGATCAGGACGTCACCGAGGTCGACGTTGGCAGGCGCGATGACCTTGCCGTCGACGACGACGTCCTCGGCGAGCATGCGGGCGTAGACCGAGGTCTCGACGTCCTCCGTCTTGCGGAGCACACCGTCCGCACCCTTGACGGCGATCTTCAGCTTGAGGCCGCGGTCGGTGCCGCAGTCCTCCTCGCGGATGATCACGTCCTGCGAGACGTCCACCAGACGACGGGTCAGGTAACCCGAGTCGGCGGTACGCAGGGCGGTGTCCGCCAGACCCTTACGGGCACCGTGCGTGGAGATGAAGTACTCCAGAACGGTGAGGCCCTCACGGAAGGACGCCTTGATGGGACGCGGGATCGTCTCGTTCTTGGCGTTGGACACCAGACCACGCATACCGGCGATCTGACGCATCTGCATCATGTTTCCTCGGGCACCCGAGTCAACCATCATGAAGATGGGGTTCGTCTTGGGGAAGTTCGCGTTCATCGCCTCGGCGACCTCGTTGGTCGCCTTGGTCCAGATCGCGATGAGTTCCTGCGTGCGCTCGTCCTTGGTGATCAGACCGCGCTCGTACTGCTTCTGGACCTTCTCGTCCTGCGCCTCGTAGCCGGCGACGATCGCCTTCTTGGCCTCGGGGACCACGACGTCGGAGATGGCCACGGTGACACCGGAACGGGTCGCCCAGTGGAAGCCCGCCGCCTTCAGGTTGTCGAGCGTCGCCGCCACGATGACCTTGGGGTAGCGCTCGGCGAGGTCGTTGACGATCTCGGAGAGCTGCTTCTTGCCGACCGAGTAGTCGACGAACGGGTAGTCCTCGGGCAGCAGCTCGTTGAAGAGCGCGCGGCCCAGGGACGTACGCAGCCGGAACGTGTCGCCCTGCTGGTACTCCTGCTCGCCCTCCTCGGCGACCGGCGGCACCCAGCCACGCGGCGGGATGGTGCCCACCGGGAAGCGGATGTCGACCTTCGCCTGGAGCGACAGCTCGCGGGCGTCGAAGGCCATGATCGCCTCGGCCGTGGAGCCGAAGGAACGGCCCTGGCCGACGACCTTGCGCTCCTCCTCGTCCGTGGTGAGGAAGAACAGGCCCAGCACCATGTCCTGGGTCGGCATGGTGACGGGACGACCGTCGGCCGGCTTCAGGATGTTGTTCGAGGACAGCATCAGGATGCGGGCCTCGGCCTGCGCCTCCGCGGAGAGCGGCAGGTGCACGGCCATCTGGTCACCGTCGAAGTCCGCGTTGAACGCGGTGCAGACGAGCGGGTGGATCTGGATGGCCTTGCCCTCGACCAGCTGCGGCTCGAAGGCCTGGATGCCGAGGCGGTGCAGGGTCGGGGCACGGTTCAGCAGCACCGGGTGCTCGGCGATGACCTCTTCGAGGACGTCGTACACCACGGTGCGGCCGCGCTCGACCATGCGCTTGGCCGACTTGATGTTCTGCGCGTGGTTCAGGTCGACCAGGCGCTTCATCACGAACGGCTTGAAGAGCTCCAGCGCCATGGCCTTCGGCAGACCGCACTGGTGCAGCTTGAGCTGCGGGCCGACGACGATCACGGAACGCGCGGAGTAGTCCACACGCTTACCGAGAAGGTTCTGACGGAATCGGCCCTGCTTGCCCTTCAGCATGTCGCTGAGGGACTTGAGCGGGCGGTTGCCGGGACCGGTGACCGGGCGACCGCGGCGGCCGTTGTCGAACAGCGCGTCGACGGCCTCCTGCAGCATCCGCTTCTCGTTGTTCACGATGATCTCGGGGGCACCGAGGTCAAGGAGACGCTTGAGGCGGTTGTTGCGGTTGATCACACGGCGGTACAGGTCGTTCAGGTCGGAGGTCGCGAAGCGGCCACCGTCCAGCTGCACCATCGGACGCAGGTCCGGCGGGATGACCGGCACGCAGTCGAGCACCATGCCCTTGGGCTTGTTGCTGGTCTGCAGGAACGCGGAGACGACCTTGAGGCGCTTGAGCGCACGGGTCTTCTTCTGGCCCTTGCCGGTACGGATGATCTCGCGGAGGCGCTCGGCCTCCTCGTCGAGGTCGAAGGACTCCAGGCGCTTCTGCAGCGCGGCGGCGCCCATGCAGCCGTCGAAGTACGTGCCGAAGCGGTCACGCAGCTCGCGGTAGAGCAGCTCGTCGCCCTCCAGGTCCTGGACCTTGAGGTTCTTGAAGCGGCTCCACACCTCGTCGAGACGGTCGATCTCGCGCTGCGCACGGTCGCGCAGCTGCTTCATCTCGCGCTCGGCACCTTCGCGCACCTTGCGGCGCACGTCGGCCTTGGCGCCCTCGGCCTCCAGCTCGGCCAGGTCGGTCTCGAGCTTCTTGGCGCGGGCTTCCAGGTCGGCGTCGCGACGGTTCTCGATCTGCTGACGCTCGACGGAGACGTGCGCCTCCAGCGACGGCAGGTCGCGCGTACGGCGCTCCTCGTCCACGAACGTGATCATGTACGCGGCGAAGTAGATGACCTTCTCGAGGTCCTTCGGCGCGAGGTCGAGGAGGTAGCCCAGACGCGACGGGACGCCCTTGAAGTACCAGATGTGGGTGACGGGAGCGGCAAGCTCGATGTGACCCATGCGCTCACGGCGCACCTTGGCGCGCGTGACCTCGACGCCACAGCGCTCACAGATGATGCCCTTGAAGCGGACACGCTTGTACTTGCCGCAGTAGCACTCCCAGTCCCGGGTCGGACCGAAGATCTTCTCGCAGAAGAGTCCGTCCTTTTCGGGCTTGAGCGTGCGGTAGTTGATGGTCTCCGGCTTCTTCACTTCGCCGTGGGACCAGGTACGGATGTCGTCCGCGGTGGCAAGGCCGATCCGCAGCTCGTCGAAGAAGTTGACGTCGAGCACTTGTCGTCAATCCCTCTTTCGGGGGTTCGAGCCCCCTCGCGTCAGGCGAGAAATCGGGGCACTTCAGCAATGGTCTGAACGGGTCCGGGGAGAGCCGGCCGGATCACGGGGATCCGGCCGGCCAACCCGTCAGACCTCTTCGACGCTGCTCGGCTCGCGCCGGGACAGGTCGATACCGAGCTCCTCCGCCGCGCGGAAGACGTCCTCGTCGGTGTCGCGCATCTCGATGGACATGCCGTCCGAGGACAGCACCTCCACGTTGAGGCAGAGCGACTGCATTTCCTTGATGAGCACCTTGAAGGACTCAGGGATGCCCGGCTCGGGGATGTTCTCGCCCTTGACGATGGCCTCGTAGACCTTCACACGGCCGGTCACGTCGTCGGACTTGATCGTCAGGAGCTCCTGGAGGGCGTATGCGGCGCCGTATGCCTCAAGGGCCCACACCTCCATCTCACCGAATCGCTGACCACCGAACTGTGCCTTACCACCCAGCGGCTGCTGGGTGATCATGGAGTACGGACCCGTCGAACGAGCGTGCAGCTTGTCGTCGACGAGGTGGTGCAGCTTGAGGATGTACATGTAGCCGACCGAGACCGGGTCCGGGAACGGCTCGCCGGAGCGGCCGTCGAACAGGTTGGCCTTGCCGGAGGGCTGCACCAGGCGGTCGCCGTCGCGGTTCGGGATCGTGGCCTCGAAGAGACCGGAGATCTCGTCCTCGCGCGCACCGTCGAAGACGGGGGTGGCGACGTTGGTGCCGGGGGCGACCTGGTCGGCGCCGATGACCTGCAGGCGCTTGGCCCACTCGTCACCGAGGCCGGAGACGTCCCAGCCGCGGCTGGCGAGCCAGCCGAGGTGGATCTCCAGGACCTGTCCCGGGTTCATTCGGGACGGGACACCCAGCGGGTTGAGGATGATGTCGACCGGGGTGCCGTCCTCCAGGAACGGCATGTCCTCGATCGGCAGGATCTTCGAGATGACGCCCTTGTTGCCGTGACGGCCGGCGAGCTTGTCACCGTCGGTGATCTTGCGCTTCTGCGCGACGTAGACGCGGACCAGCTGGTTCACGCCCGGCGGCAGCTCGTCGCCCTCTTCGCGGTCGAAGACGCGGACACCGATGACCTTGCCGATCTCACCGTGCGGCACCTTCAGCGAGGTGTCGCGCACCTCGCGCGCCTTCTCACCGAAGATCGCGCGGAGCAGGCGCTCCTCGGGGGTCAGCTCGGTCTCACCCTTGGGCGTGACCTTGCCGACGAGGATGTCACCGGCGACGACCTCGGCACCGATACGGATGATGCCGCGCTCGTCGAGGTCGGCGAGGACCTCCTCGGAGACGTTCGGGATGTCCCGGGTGATCTCCTCCGGGCCGAGCTTGGTGTCACGGGCGTCGACCTCGTGCTCCTCGATGTGGATCGAGGAGAGGACGTCGTCCTGCACGAGGCGCTGCGACAGGATGATCGCGTCCTCGTAGTTGTGACCCTCCCACGGCATGAACGCCACGAGCAGGTTCTTGCCGAGGGCCATCTCACCGTTCTCGGTGGCCGGACCGTCGGCGAGGACCTGGTCGGCGACGACCCGGTCGCCCTCGGAGACGACAACCTTCTGGTTGACCGAGGTGCCCTGGTTGGAGCGCATGAACTTGGCGATGCGGTACGTGGTGTACGTGCCGTCGTCGTTGGTGACGGTGATGTAGTCCGCGGAGACCTCCTGGACCACACCGTCCTTCTCGGCCTTGAGCACGTCGCCGGCGTCGGTGGCGCAGCGGTACTCCATGCCGGTGCCGACGAGCGGGGCCTCCGACTTGATCAGCGGCACCGCCTGACGCATCATGTTCGCGCCCATGAGGGCACGGTTGGCGTCGTCGTGCTCCAGGAAGGGGATCATCGCGGTCGCGACGGACACCATCTGGCGCGGCGAGACGTCCATGTAGTCGACGTCCGTGCCGGGCACGTAGTCGACCTCGCCGCCACGGCGGCGGACCAGCACACGGTTCTCGACGAAGCGGAGCTCGTCGCTCAGCGGCGCGTTGGCCTGCGCGATGACGAAGCGGTCCTCCTCGTCGGCGGTCAGGTAGTCGACCTCGTCGGTGACCTGGCCCTCGACGACCTTGCGGTACGGCGTCTCGATGAAGCCGAACGCGTTGATCCGGCCGTAGGAGGCCAGCGAGCCGATCAGACCGATGTTCGGGCCTTCGGGCGTCTCGATCGGGCACATGCGGCCGTAGTGCGACGGGTGCACGTCACGGACCTCGAAGCCGGCCCGCTCACGGGAGAGACCACCCGGGCCCAGCGCGTTGAGACGACGCTTGTGCGTCAGGCCCGACAGCGGGTTGTTCTGGTCCATGAACTGGGACAGCTGGCTGGTGCCGAAGAACTCCTTGATGGAGGCGACGACCGGCCGGATGTTGATCAGGGTCTGCGGCGTGATCGCCTCGACGTCCTGGGTGGTCATGCGCTCGCGCACGACGCGCTCCATACGGGCGAGACCCGTACGGACCTGGTTCTGGATCAGCTCGCCGACGTTACGGATACGACGGTTGCCGAAGTGGTCGATGTCATCGGTCTCGACCATGATCGAGCGGCCGGACTCGCCGACCGTCTCGGTCTCACCGGCGTGCAGCTTGACCAGGTACTTGATCGTCGCGATGACGTCGTCGCTGGTGAGCACACCGGCGTCGAGCGGCTCGTCGGCGCCGAGCTTCTTGTTCACCTTGTAGCGGCCGACCTTCGCGAGGTCGTAGCGCTTCGGGTTGAAGTAGAGGTTCTCGAGCAGCGTCTGAGCGGCCTCACGGGTGGGCGGCTCGCCCGGACGCAGCTTGCGGTAGATGTCGAGCAGCGCGTCGTCCTGGCCCTGGGTGTGGTCCTTCTCCAGGGTGGCGCGCATCGACTCGTACTCGCCGAACTCCTCCAGGATCTGCTCGGTGGTCCAGCCGAGAGCCTTCAGGAGAACGGTGACGGACTGCTTGCGCTTGCGGTCGATGCGGACACCGACCATGTCGCGCTTGTCGATCTCCATCTCCAGCCAGGCACCCCGGGACGGGATGATCTTGGCGGAGAAGATGTCCTTGTCGGACGTCTTGTCGATGGAGGAGTCGAAGTAGACACCCGGCGAGCGGACCAGCTGCGACACGACGACACGCTCGGTGCCGTTGATGACGAAGGTGCCCTTGTTGGTCATGAGCGGGAAGTCGCCCATGAAGACCGTCTGGGACTTGATCTCGCCGGTCTCGTTGTTGGTGAACTCGGCGGTGACGAAGAGCGGGGCGGCGAACGTGAAGTCGCGCTCCTTGCACTCGTCGATCGAGTTCTTCGGGGGCTCGAAGCGGTGGTCGCGGAAAGTCAGCGACATCGACCCGGAGAAGTCCTCGATCGGCGAGATCTCCTCGAAGATCTCTTCCAGGCCGGACTTGGTCGGGACGTTCTGTCCGCTGTCCAGAGCAGCCTCGACGCGAGCCTTCCATGCGGCATTGCCGAGGAGCCAGTCAAAGCTCTCGGTCTGCAGCGCGAGGAGGTTCGGAACCTCGAGGGGCTCCTTGATCTTTGCAAAGGAGATGCGCAGCGGGGCGGTGCTGGCACCGTTGTTCGTATTCGCGGTCGAGGCGTTGCGCGAGGCGGCCAAGAGGGGGTCCTTCCGAGGGCTCGGACTCACTACGCGCGTACCGGTCCCAAGCCGGACACGGTGACAGTCAATTCCTGATTCGACCGAAAAGGCCAGGTCAGAGACGATCAGTCATCGATGCTGAAGCGAGGGCATGCCCCTGGTGACGGGCAGGGGGCAGCTAACAGGCAGCGCAAAGGGTCAGTGTAGCCAAACGGCACACTGATGTCCAGTCGGGGTTCTCAGAGACCCACGTTGCTCTCAACAGCTGTTCTCAACACCTATGGCTAGCCCTTGCGCGTGGTGCGCTCTTCTTTACTGCCCGCTTCTCACACGATCCATGCCTCGGATTCGGATCGATGTGACGACGCGTCCTGAGAATTGCGCGCCTCGTGCGGTTCGTCAAGGCCCCCCTGCGGGGACAGAGCCCCGAGGTCCTCACCCGACCGCCGCCCGGCGCCGGTCGGCCGCCCCCGGAGAGGCAACGGCGATGATCACCATACTCGTCGCCGCCGGAAGAGCAAGGCAGCCGCCTCGGGAACGCCGAAAGGCGACCACCCGGATGGGTGATCGCCCTTCGTGTGATGACGTCCGTGCCGTACGGCAGGAGGCGTCAGAAGGAGTCAGCAGACTCCCTGAGTCACTTGACCTCGACGGAAGCGCCGGCGGCCTTGAGGGACTCGGCAGCCTTCTCGGCGGCCTCCTTGGCGACCTTCTCGAGGACCGGCTTCGGGGTGCCGTCGACGAGGTCCTTGGCCTCCTTCAGGCCCAGCGAGGTCAGCTCACGCACGACCTTGATGACCTGGATCTTCTTCTCGCCGGCGCCGGTGAGGATGACGTCGAACTCGTCCTGCTCCTCGACGGCCTCAGCGGCAGCACCGGGGGCACCCGGGGCGGCAACGGCGACCGCGGCGGCGGCGGTGACGTCGAACTTCGCCTCGAAGGCCTTCACGAACTCGGAGAGCTCGATGAGGGTCATCTCTTCGAACTGCGCGAGCAGGTCGTCCTGGGACAGCTTCGCCATGATGGCGTCCTTCCACTAATTCGGCAGGTGCCGGATGTACATGTCGGCGGGCGTACGTTCGGCCCGCTGCGACCGTCGCCCTAGTGGGCGACGATCATTGCGCGAGCCGAATTACTCGGCACCGCCCTGCTCGGCCTGCTTGGCACGAAGCGCCTCCGCGGTGCGGACGAACTTCGACGGGAGCGCCTGGAAGACCTGAGCAGCCTGAGTCTGCTTGCCCTTCATGGCGCCCGCCAGCTTGGCGAGCAGAACCTCGCGGGACTCGAGGTCCGCGAGCTTCTTGATCTCATCCGCGGTCAGCGCCTTACCATCAAGGACACCGCCCTTGATGATGAGGTTGGGGTTCTCCTTGGCGAAGTCACGAAGACCCTTCGCCGACTCCACCGGGTCACCGGTGATGAAGGCAACCGCCGTCGGACCAGTGAACTGGTCGTCCAGCGAAGTGATCCCGGCCTCGTTGGCCGCAATCTTGGTCAGCGTGTTCTTCACCACGGCGTACTGGGCGTTCTCACCGAGCGAACGACGCAGCGTCTTGAGCTGCGCCACGGTGAGACCCCGGTACTCGGTCAGCACGGCGGCGTTCGAGCTGCGGAACTGGTCCGTCAGCTCGGCTACCGCGGCAGCCTTGTCGGGCCTTGCCATGAGCGTCGGCCTCCTTCCGGGTGATGAGGACCGCTCAGAAGGGGCCGGGAAAGACGAAACGCCCCGGCGCGGGCGCCAGGGCGTAGCTCGACCGAACGAAGTCCGGGAGCTTTCCACAGTCACCTGCGCAGGTCGCCCGTACTCAACGGATCCTTCGGTCACTGTTCCCTCTTGCGAGAGCACAGCAACGACCAGCGGTCTTTGGCTTCTGTAGGAGAGTACGCGACCGTGGTCGCGCCGAGCAAATCCGTCCCGCTCCGGGCGGCCCGGGAGGGTCAGGACGCGCCCGAACCCGCTCCCTGCTGCTGCTTCAGGAGCTCGGCGAAGTCGACCGTGTCGGAGGCCGGGGGCTGCTCGACCGAGACCTTCGTGCCGTAGTCGCTGTAGTACACCGTGGAGTTGAGCTCACCGGTCTTCATCTGGCCGCGCTCGGTCTTCTTGACCAGCAGGTCGTTGTCGTCGACCCAGAGGTCGACCGTCTCCGTGGTGATGCCGGCGTCGCTCAGCTGCTTCTTCAGCTGCTCCAGCTGGCCGGCGTCGAGCTCGGAGTTCTTCGCCGTCAGGGCGGCGACGTCGACGGTGCCGGAGTAGTGCGTGGTGGAGACGCCCCGGACGTCCTCCTTGCCGACCTTCTTCACGTCGCCGGAGGCCAGCAGCGACTTCACGCCCTGGTCCGGCGTGGTGTTCTGCATCTGCTGCTTCATCGCCTCGCCGGAGGCGCCCGCCAGCTTGGCGAGGTCGGCGTAGCCGTAGCTGATCCAGTGCTTGCCGCCGGCCTGCTTCGCGAAGCCGTCGCCCATGTTGACGACGTAGCCGTCCTTGAAGTAGCGGGCCTGCATCGTGCCGGTGCCGCCGGTCTGCTTCATGGCGTCCGCCATGCTGCCGCCGGTGTACGTGATCTCCATGGTGCCGGTGAGACCGTCGGCCCAGTCGATGGCGCCGGTCTGCTCCATGGACATGGTGGTGCCCATCTGGGTGCTGCCCTCGACCTTCGCCGAGCTCTCCCCGCCGGTCTTCTTCTGCACGTCGAGCAGCGCGGCGATCGGGTCGGCCTTCACGACGCCGCTGCCCTTGCTGTCGCTCTTGCCGCTGTCCGATCCATTGCAGGCCGCGACCGACGTCAGCGTCGCTGCCACCGCCACCGACAGACACACGCGTCGCACGGTACTGGTCCTCATGTCAGCTTCCACCCCTCGTTCGGCTCTGTCGGGGCCTCACGCTAACGCACAGGTCCGACACAGCCTCCGGCAATACGGATACAAGGACGGGCCCCGCACCTCGAAAGGTTGCGGGGCCCGTCAATGTCACACGTGACGCGGCGTGCTGCCGAGCGCGAGGGCTCAGACGGCGGCCGGGTCCTCCTCGACGAGGAGGTTACGGGTGCGGTTGGCGTCCAGCGGGATGCCGGGGCCCATCGTGGTGGCCAGGGTGGCCTTCTTGATGTAGCGGCCCTTGGCGGCGGACGGCTTCAGACGGAGGATCTCCTCCAGCGCCGCTGCGTAGTTCTCCACCAGCTTGGTGTCGTCGAACGACGTCTTGCCGATGATGAAGTGCAGGTTCGAGTGCTTGTCGACGCGGAACTCGATCTTGCCGCCCTTGATGTCGTTGACAGCCTTCACGACGTCGGGGGTGACGGTGCCGGTCTTCGGGTTCGGCATCAGACCACGCGGACCGAGCACGCGGCCGAGGCGGCCGACCTTGCCCATGAGGTCCGGAGTGGCGACGACGGCGTCGAAGTCCAGACGGCCCTTCGCCACCTCGTCGATGAGCTCGTCGGCGCCGACGATGTCGGCTCCAGCGGCTTCCGCGGCCGCAGCACGGTCACCGGTCGCGAAGACCAGGACCCGGGCGGTCTTGCCGGTGCCGTGCGGGAGGTTCACGGTGCCACGGACCATCTGGTCGGCCTTGCGCGGGTCGACACCCAGGCAGAACGCGACCTCGACGGTGCCGTCGAACTTGGTGGAGGCGGTGTCCTTGGCGAGACGGACGGCCTCGAGCGGCGCGTAGTTGCGCGACCGGTCGACCTTGGCGTCCGCAGCGCGGAGGTTCTTGCTGCGCTTCACTTCTACTCCTGTTGGTTTCAGGGTGTGGAGTCGTGGTGCGGGCCAGCGCTTGGCCCTACCACTGGGGGTGTGAGGGGCTGAATCAGCCTTCGACCGTGATGCCCATGGAACGGGCGGTGCCAGCGATGATCTTCGACGCGGCGTCGAGGTCGTTGGCGTTCAGGTCGGGGAGCTTCGTCGTGGCGATCTCACGGACCTGGGCAGCCGTCAGCTTGGCGACCTTGGTCTTGTGCGGCTCGCCGGAGCCCTTCTCCACGCCCGCGGCCTTGAGGATCAGCTTCGCGGCCGGCGGAGTCTTGGTGACGAAGGTGAAGGAACGGTCTTCGTAGACCGTGATCTCCACCGGCACGACCATGCCACGCTGCGACTCGGTCGCGGCGTTGTAGGCCTTGCAGAATTCCATGATGTTGACGCCGTGCTGGCCGAGCGCGGGGCCGACCGGCGGGGCCGGGTTGGCCGCACCGGCGTTGATCTGGAGCTTGATAAGCCCCGTGACCTTCTTCTTCTTGGGAGGCATTGCTCTCTCCGGGTCCTAGTGAGAGTTGTTTCGCCGCCGTCCGATCATCCGGATGGAGGCATACCGCACAACGATAACGGGTATAGCTGCGCGACCAAAAACCGAGCAGGTCAGACGGGCTTCTCAGCCGGTCTGACCTGCTCGGTAGGCATGTGTCCAGGAACTGGCGGAAAACCGCTAGTTCTTCTGGATCTGGTCGAAGCTGAGCTCGACCGGGGTCTCGCGGCCGAAGATCTCGACGAGGCCCTTGACCTTCTTCGAGTCGGCGTTGATCTCGTTGATCGTCGCCTGCAGCGTCGCGAACGGGCCGTCGGTGACGGTGACCGAGTCGCCGACCTCGAAGTCGAGCACCTGGACCTCGACCTTGCGGGCCGGAGCCGGCTTGCCCTCGGCCTCGGCGGCCTCGCGGGCGGCCTTCTCCTCGGCCTCCGGGGCGAGCATCTTGACGATCTCGTCCAGGGTCAGCGGGTACGGGTCGTAGGCGTTGCCCACGAAGCCGGTGACACCGGGGGTGTTGCGGACGACGCCCCAGGACTCGTTCGTCAGGTCCATGCGCACCAGGACGTAGCCCGGGAGCTTGTTCTGGCGAACGTTCTTGCGCTCACCGTTCTTGATCTGGACGATCTCTTCCTCGGGCACTTCGGCCTGGTAGATGAAGTCCTCGACGTTGAGCGAGACGGCGCGCTGCTCCAGGTTGGCCTTCACGCGCTTCTCGTAGCCGGCGTACGTGTGGATGACGTACCACTCGCCGGGAAGGCCACGCAGCTCGTCGCGCAGGGCGGTGACGGCGTCGACGGGAGCGGCCGGCTCGGCCTCCTCCTCGTCGTCCTCGTCGCTCTCGGATTCGGCGTCGGCCTCCGCGGCCTCTTCCTCGTCCTCGACGTTCACGGCGGCCTGCTCGGCGGGCTCACCAGCGGCGGCGTCGGCAGCTTCGGCCTGGTCCGGCTCCTCGGCGTCCGCCGCCTCGACGATGTCGAGCTCGTCCTCGGCGGACTCGAAGGCGCCCGCCGTCGGCTCGACGGCGTCGTTCAGGTTCGGGTCAGACACGGTGGCTGCTTCTTCCTGGATCACAAATGGGTGGAACATGCGAAAGGGGCGCCCATGAGGCGCCCTCCGCGGGATCAGCCGAAGACGTACTTGATGACCCGCTGGAATCCGAAGTCAATCACGGTAACCAGACCGATCATGACGACGACGAAGACAATCACCACGCTGGTGTACGTCGTCAGCTGACTACGAGTCGGCCAGACGACCTTGCGCAACTCGGCGACGATCTGGCGGTAGAACAGCGCGAGGCGGCCCAGAGGGCCCTTCTTTCCGCGCTTGCCGCCCTTCCGGGTCTTCTTCTTCGACTCGGGTACTTCATCCTCGGCATCAGGCATGTCGATGGAGCCCACGGCGTCCGTCACGCTTCTCACCTGATTCCGGGTCATGGCCGTGCCGCGCCCGGTGGAGCCGCACGGCGGTGCATAGAAGTACGTACATGCGCACACATCCTGGCGAAGGAGTGTGTAGCAGGGCCGGAGGGACTTGAACCCCCAACCGCTGGTTTTGGAGACCAGTGCTCTACCAATTGAGCTACGACCCTTTGTGGTTTCCACCAACCTACCGCATCTCCCCGGATGGTTCCGGTGCAGGAACGGTGCGGCTGGTGAAGGCCAACGACAGGTGAGTGTACGTGTTCAGCGGCCCGGCGTCGAACAGATAGCTCCCGACCGCTCCTGGCCGCATGTTGTCCGCATGCTGTCCGAGTCCTGTCCGGTCCCTGAAACCGCTGTGCCGACAGGGATCACGGTCTGAAACCATGGGGACCATGAGCGCTGCAACTTCCCCCTCCGAGCGCCGGGTCTCCGCCCGCATCGGTGCGATCTCCGAATCCGCCACCCTCGCCGTCGACGCCAAGGCCAAGGCCCTCAAGGCCGCCGGCCGTCCGGTGATCGGCTTCGGTGCCGGTGAGCCCGACTTCCCGACCCCCGGCTACATCGTCGACGCCGCGGTCGAGGCCTGCCGCAACCCGAAGTACCACCGCTACACCCCGGCGGGCGGGCTCCCCGAGCTCAAGGCCGCCATCGCGGAGAAGACGCTGCGCGACTCGGGCTACGAGGTCGACACCTCGCAGATCCTGGTGACCAACGGTGGCAAGCAGGCCATCTACGAGGCGTTCGCCGCGATCCTCGACCCGGGCGACGAGGTCGTCGTGCCCGCCCCGTACTGGACCACCTACCCCGAGTCGATCCGGCTGGCCGGCGGTGTCCCGGTGGAGGTAGTGGCCGACGAGACCACCGGCTACCGGGTCTCCGTCGAGCAGCTGGAGGCGGCGCGCACCGAGCGCACGAAGGTCGTCCTGTTCGTCTCCCCCTCGAACCCGACCGGTGCCGTGTACAGCGAGGCCGACGCCAAGGCGATCGGTGAGTGGGCCGTCGAGCACGGCCTGTGGGTGCTGACCGACGAGATCTACGAGCACCTGGTCTACGGCGACGCGAAGTTCACCTCGCTGCCCGCGCTCGTTCCCGCCCTGCGTGACAAGTGCATCGTGGTCAACGGCGTGGCCAAGACGTACGCGATGACCGGCTGGCGGGTGGGCTGGCTCATCGGCCCGAAGGACGTCGTCAAGGCCGCGACCAACCTCCAGTCGCACGCCACGTCCAACGTGTCCAACGTGGCCCAGGTCGCCGCGCTGGCCGCCGTCTCCGGGAACCTGGACGCGGTCGCCGAGATGCGTACCGCCTTCGACCGGCGCCGTCGGACCATCGTCCGGATGCTCAACGAGATCGACGGGGTGCTGTGCCCGGAGCCCGAGGGCGCGTTCTACGCGTACCCCTCGGTGAAGGAGCTGCTCGGCAAGGAGATCCGCGGCAAGCGCCCGGCCACCTCCGTCGAGCTGGCGGCGCTGATCCTGGACGAGGCCGAGGTCGCGGTCGTGCCGGGCGAGGCCTTCGGTACGCCGGGCTACCTCCGCCTCTCGTACGCGCTGGGTGACGAGGACCTCGTCGAGGGCGTCTCGCGGATCCAGAAGCTGCTGGGCGAGGCCAAGGCGTAGCGGGTACCGAATTCGGCAGAAGCGACCCCCGGCGCCCGGCCGGGGGTCGCTTCTGCGTTCGGGCGTCAACCCGATGGGGAAAGCGGCTACCGCTCGACCCCACGTGTGCGGCAGGATCTTGGGATGGAGCGTGATGTACGGCTGTTGCCCAAGGCCCACCTGCACCTGCATTTCACCGGGTCGATGCGGCCGACGACCCTGCTCGAACTCGCCGACAAGTACGGCGTGCACCTGCCCGACGCCCTGACCGGCGGCGAACCGCCCAAGCTGCGGGCCACGGACGAGCGCGGATGGTTCCGCTTCCAGCGGCTCTACGACATCGCCCGGTCCTGCCTCAGGGCGCCCGAGGACATTCAGCGGCTGGTGCGCGAGGCGGCCCAGGAGGATGTCGCGGACGGCTCCGGCTGGCTGGAGATCCAGGTCGACCCCACCTCGTACGCCCCGCTGCTCGGCGGGCTGATCCCTGCGATCGAGATCATCCTGGACGCGGTGGACAGCGCCTCGCGCGCGACCGGGCTGCCGATCCGGGTGGTGATCGCGGCGAACCGGATGAAGCATCCGCTGGACGCCCGGACGCTCGCCCGGCTCGCGGTGCGGTACGCGGACCGTGGCGTGGTCGGATTCGGGCTCTCCAACGACGAGCGGCGCGGGATGGCCCGGGACTTCGACCGGGCCTTCGCCATCGCCCGCGAGGGCGGGCTGCTGGCGGCGCCGCACGGCGGCGAGCTGTCCGGCCCCGCCAGCGTGCGGGACTGTCTGGACGATCTCGACGCGGCCCGGATCGGACACGGGGTACGGGCCGCCGAGGACCCGCGGCTGCTGCGCAGGCTGGCGGAGCGCAGGGTGACCTGCGAGGTCTGCCCGTCGTCGAACGTGGCGCTGGGCGTCTACGAGAAGCCCGCCGACGTACCCCTGCGCAAGCTGTTCGATGCCGGGGTGCCGATGGCGCTGGGCGCGGACGATCCGCTGCTCTTCGGTTCCCGGCTGGCCGCGCAGTACGACCTCGTGCGGCGCCATCACGCGTTCACGGACGAGGAGCTCGCGGAGCTGGCCCGGCAGTCGGTGCGGGGCTCCGCCGCGCCCGCCCCGGTCCGGGCGGAGCTGCTGGCGGGCGTCGACGACTGGCTGGCGAAGCCCGCGGACTAGGGGTGTCCGACACATGAGTGCGGGAGGAGGAGCGGTGTCCGGTGCGTGCGACCGCAAGGCGCCGGAGCGTCCGCGGATGGGGTCTCCCCTGCTCGAACGCAGCTGAGAGCTCGGGGAAGGAGCCACGTGGGCGTTTCGGCAACGCCGTGAGCGTGCGTGCCGGACACCGCGACGCCGCAGGCATGTGTCCGACACCCCTAGGGGCGGCTACGCACCCATACCCCGCATCAGCGTCCTGGCCAGGGACGCGGCGAATTCGTCGAGGGGCTGCGGGGGCCTCCCGTCGGCCGTGGCCTCGTAGGCGAACGCCCGTTGCACGCAGGCTCCCAGCAGCAGCGAGGCGGCCGCGTAGGTGTCCGCGTCGGACCGCACCCGGCCGGCCTCCTGCTCGGAGCGCAGATAGGCGTCCAGGCCCCGGACGGGCATGTGCGGGCCGGTGCCGAGCTCCCTCATCGCCTCGTTGTGGCGTTCCTTGAGCCTGGGTTCGGCGTACAGCGAGGCGGCGATCGGGAAGCTCTGCTCGTAGAAGAGCGCGGCCTGGCGGGCGATCTCGGTGAGGTTCCGCTCGACGGTGCGCTCCCCCGCGCCCGGGGACGCGACGAGCCGTTCCAGCAGCGGGTTGAGCCTGGGCAGCCGTTCCTTGAGCACGACCACGAACAGTTCTTCCTTGCTCGCGAAGTGCTTGTAGAGCGCGGCCTCCGAGCAGCCCGCGGCTCTGGCGATCTCCTTGGTGGTGGCGCGGGCCAGGCCGATGGTGAGCATCAGCTGATGGGCGGCGTCGATGATGCGGACGCGGGCCGGCTTCTGCTCCATGTGCACTCCAGCGAAGCTTGACGAGGTGGTGAGTATCCACTCACTCTATGGGTGAGTGAATACTTACCCACCCTGGGAGGGTGCGCAATGAGGATCACGGTGTTCGGTGCCACGGGCGGTATCGGTCAGGAGGTCGTCCGGCAGGCGGTGGCGGCGGGCCACGAGGTGACGGCGGTGGTCCGCGACCCGGCGCGACTGCCCGTCCCGCTCTCCGACGTGCAGGTCCACACGGTCGCGCGGGTGGACGATCCGGAAGCGCTGCGCGAGGCGGTCGCGGGCCGGGACGCCGTGCTCTCCGCACTCGGCTCGCGCGGCCGGAAGGCGGACGGGGTCGCCGAGCGGCTCACCGGGGCGGTGCTGGCGGCGATGGAGGCCGAGGGGGTGCGGCGGCTGCTGGTGGTCAGCGCGGCCCCGGTCGGCCCCCGGCCGGCCGACGACCCGCTGCCGGACCGGCTGGCCCGCAGGGCCGTCGGGGCGATCCTCAAGGAGGTCTACGCGGACCTGACACGGATGGAGGCCGCGCTGGCCCGGAGCACGGCGGACTGGACGTCGGTACGGCCGCCGAAGCTCACGAACGGCCCGCTGACGGGGAAGTACCGCACGGCCGTCGGCAGCACGCCGCGCAGCGGCCGGAGCATCTCGCGCGCCGATGTGGCGCACGCGATGCTGGCGCTGGTCGACGACCCGGCGTCGGTGAGGCAGGGCGTGGGCGTGGCGTACTGAGTGACGTGCCGATGGGGCCTACAGGCTCACGCCGACCGTCACCGGTTCGTTGACGAGCGTGACGCCGAAGGCCTCGCGGACTCCGGCGACGACCTCGCGGGCGAGCGCGAGGAGGTCCTCGGTGGTCGCCTCGCCGCGGTTGGTGAGGGCGAGGGTGTGCTTGGTGGAGATACGGGCCGGTCCGGTGCCGTATCCCTTGGTGAAACCGGCCTTGTCGATGAGCCAGGCCGCCGAGGTCTTGACGCGTCCCCCGTCCGCGGGGAAGGCGGGGGGCGTCGTCCCGGGGCCGAGGCGGTCCTGGGCACGGGCGAGGAACGCCTCGTACTCCGCCTCCTCCAGGATCGGGTTGGTGAAGAAGGAGCCCGCCGACCAGGAGTCGTGGTCCTCCGGGTCCAGGACCATGCCCTTGCCGGCGCGGAGCGCGAGCACCGTTGCGCGGGCGGCCGCGGCGGGCACCCGCTCGCCCTGCTCGACGCCCATGGTGCGAGCCGTCTCGGCGTACCGCAGCGGCGCGGAGAGACCCCCCGCGTCCTCCAGCTCGAAGCGGACACGCAGCACCACGAAACGGTCGGGTTCGGCCTTGAAGCGACTGTGCCGGTACGAGAACGCGCAGTCGGCGTTCGGGATGGTGACCGTTTCCTCGGTGTGCCGGTCGTAGGCGACGACCTCCGTGATGGTGGAGGAGACCTCCTGGCCGTACGCGCCGACGTTCTGGATCGGTGTCGCACCCGCGGAGCCCGGGATTCCGGCCAGGCATTCGATGCCCGCGAGGCCGGCTTCGACGGTACGGGCCACGGCGTCCGTCCAGATCTCGCCGGCGGCGAGCTCCAGCGTGGTGCCGTTCAGCGCGAAGCCCTTGGTCGCGATGCGCAGGGCGGTGCCGTCGAAGCCCTTGTCGCCGATGACCAGATTGCTGCCACCGCCGATGACGAGGAGCGGGGTGCCGCTCCCGTCGGCCTCGCGCACGGCTTCGATCACCTCGGCGTCGGTGGTCGCCGTGAGGAGGCGGGAGGCGGGGCCGCCCAGCCGGAAGGTGGTCAGGGGGGCGAGGGGGGCGTCATGGAGTTCCTGCACGGGGACAAGGGTACGGTCCGCGCCCCCACCGCTCGGGCGGGGCGCGGACCGCAGGTGTGGAACCGCGGCTCAGGCGGCGACGGGGACCGGCTTCCCGGCCGTCCCGGACTCCGGGGCCGGGGTACTGCGGCGGCGCGGGATCAGCAGGGCGACGACGGCGGCCAGCGCCACCGCCGAGGCGCCGATCCAGACCGCCGGGACAGTCCCGTCCGTGAAGGCGCGTGCGGAGCCGTAACCGCCCCGCGAGGAGAAGACCGTGGCGAGCACGGCGACCCCGAGGGCCCCGCCGACCTCGCGCAGGGCGTTGTTGGCGCCGGAGGCGATGCCCTGCTCCTCGGGGCGGACGCTGGACATCACGAGGCTGGCGGCGGGTGCGAAGTACAGGGCCATGCCGACCCCGCCGACGATCAGGCCGGGCAGCTGCGAGGCGTACGAGGCGTCGGGGCCGATGATCATCGCGAAGAACGCCAGGCCGGCCGCCTGGAGCGCGAGCCCGGCCACGACCACCGGGCGGCCGCCGAAACGGTCGGAGAGTATCCCCGCGACGGGCGCGACCAGCATGGGCATTCCGGTCCAGGGCAGCATCCGCAGGCCGGCCTCGGTGGGCGAGTAGCCCAGCACGCCCTGGAAGTACTGGCTGAGCAGGAAGATCGAGCCGAACATGCCCAGGAACATCAGCATGCTCGCCATGTTGATCCCGAAGAACGCGCGGTCGCGGAAGAGCCGCATCGGCAGCATGGGGCGCTTCGCGCGCAAGCCGTGGCGGATGAAGCCGGCCACGAGCGCTCCGCCCACGATCAGCGCGCCGAGGACGGTGGGGCTGGTCCAGCCGTCGGAGTTGGCGTTGACCAGGCCGTAGACGATGCCGAACAGTCCGCCGCTGACCAGGAGCGTGCCGGGGATGTCGAGCCGTGCGTCCGGCGCGTACGACTCGGTCAGGCGCAGCCGGGCCAGCGGCAGCAGGGCCACGCCGACCGGGACGTTCAGCCAGAAGATCCACTGCCAGGACAGGTGCTCGGTGAGACTGCCGCCGATCAGGGGCCCACTGGCCACGGCCAGCCCGGTGACGGCACTGAAGATGCCGAGCGCGGCACCTCGACGGGCGGGCGGCACGGCGGCCGTGAGCAGGGTGAGCGTCAGCGGCATCATGATCGCGGCGCCCACGCCCTGGACCGCCCGGAAGGCGATGAGTTCGTTGATCCCGGACGAGAGGGCGGCCGCGGCGGACGCGCCGGTGAAGACGGTGAGCCCGGTGAGGAAGAGCCGGCGGCGGCCGAATCTGTCACCGAGGGCCGCCCCGAGCATCAGCAGGACGGCGAAGGTGAGGGTGTAGGCGTTCACCGTCCATTCCAGCTCGGGCAGCTCGCCGCCGAGACTCTCGCGGATGGAGGGCAGGGCGGTGGTGACGACGAGGTTGTCGAGGGCCGCCATGAATCCGGCGACGCTGGTGATGACGAGGGCCCAGACCGCTCCCGAGCGGCCTGCTGTGTGCTGGTTCACTGCTCCCCCTGGGGGTTAGTTATCAATTACTAACTTCTCTGGGCAGAAAACCGGGCGGAACCCGGGTCGCGCTGTTCAGGCGGGCGGCCGGACCTCGTCGTAGAACCCCGACCAGACCCGGTGCCCGGCCGGAAAGCCGAGCGAGGCGAGTGTGTTGACGAGCATCCCGTACGCAAGGAACGTCGTCGTCTCCTTGGCGTCGGCACCCAGGGCGAGGTGGACGTCGTCCCACAGCCCCAGCCAGGCGGCGCGCACCGCGTCACCCAGCTCCTTCTCCCCGGAGGCGTCGGCGCTCGCGACCGCCGCGTAGGTCTGCATCTGCATCTGGATCTTGTCGGGGTCGTCGACGATGAGCCGCTGGTACGCGGCGGCCATCGCCTTCACCGCCGCATCGCCCTCAAGCCCCTCCGCGGCCTCGGCGAAAACCCTCCGGGTGTCCGTGAAGCACCGCTCGACGGCCGCGAGGAACATCGCCTGCTTATTGGGGAAGAGCCGGAAGAGGTACGGCTGCGAGACGCCGACCCGTCTGGCGATCACCTCCGTGGAGGTGCCGTCGTAACCACCGCGGGAGAACTCGGCGATCGCCGCACGGATGACACTCTCTCGCCGCTCTTCCGCACTCATCCTTGCCATGCGGGTAAGTTAGTACTCAATCACTAACTTGGTCAACCGGCCCGCCACCACGGGTGCCCGCAGGCACGACCGAGGGGCACGGCCCCATGGACCGTGCCCCTCGTCCCTCCCGCGCGGTACGGCCTCAGCCGAGCCGCACCACGGCGCGGGACATGCCCAGCACCTTCTTGCCCTCGCTCATCGCCGTGAGGTCCACCCGCACCTGCTTGTCGTCCAGCAGGGCGGCGACCTTGGCGCTGACCTCGATCAGGGCGCCCTCGTCGTCGTTCGGCACGACGACCGGCTTGGTGAACCGCACCCCGTACTCGACGACCGCACCCGGGTCGCCGACCCAGTCGGTGACCACCCGGATCGCCTCGGCCATGGTGAACATGCCGTGCGCGATCACGTCCGGCAGCCCGACCTCGCGGGCGAACTTCTCGTTCCAGTGGATCGGGTTGAAGTCACCGGAGGCGCCCGCGTACTGCACCAGCGTCGCCCGGGTCACCGGGAAGGACTGCGCCGGCAGCTCCGTACCGACCTCGACCGACTCGTATGCGACCTTCGCCGTCATCACGCCTCCTCGGCGGCGCGCGCCACCAGCTTCGTCCACGCGGTCACCACGTGCTCGCCGGACTCGTCGTGGACCTCGCCGCGGACGTCCACGATGTCGTTGCCCGCCATGGACTTGATGCCTTCGATCGTCGAGGTGACCGTCAGCCGGTCCCCCGCCCGGACGGGCCGCGCATAGACGAACTTCTGGTCACCGTGCACCACCCGGCTGTAGTCCAGGCCCAGCTGCGGATCCTGCACCACCTGCCCGGCGGCCTTGAAGGTGATCGAGAAGACGAACGTCGGCGGCGCGATCACATCGCTGTGGCCGAACGCCTTGGCGGCCTCGGGATCGACGTACACCGGATTCGGGTCGCCCACCGCCTCGGCGAACTCGCGGATCTTCTCCCGGCCGACCTCGTACGGCGGGGTGGGCGGATAGGTCCGTCCGACGAAGGACTGGTCGAGCGCCATGGGCTCGCTACCTCCTGATGAAAGATGAACAGGCCGAAGAACAGCCTTCATACAACGACACGAGGCCGCCCCCCAAAGGGGACGGCCTCGTGTACGAGCCTGATTCAGCGGGTTTCGCGGTGCGCAGTGTGCGAGTTGCAGCGCGGGCAGTGCTTCTTCATCTCAAGACGGTCCGGGTTGTTACGCCGGTTCTTCTTGGTGATGTAGTTCCGCTCCTTGCACTCCACGCAGGCCAGCGTGATCTTCGGGCGGACGTCGGTGGCAGCCACGTGAGTGCTCCTTGGACGGACGGATGGACGGATGAACGCAAAAAAGAGTAGCCGATCGAAGGACCGACCCCACAATCGGCTACCGTAAGTAGCGGTGACCGGACTTGAACCGGTGACACAGCGATTATGAGCCGCTTGCTCTACCGACTGAGCTACACCGCTTTGATGAATGAGTCCCCCCGCCGAAGCGGGGTTTCCCGATCACCAGAGCCCCAATGCGGAATCGAACCGCAGACCTTCTCCTTACCATGGAGACGCTCTACCGACTGAGCTATTGGGGCGAGCGATGAAGACATTACACGGTCTCTCGCCGATCGCCCAAATCCGTTTCGGAGCCCCGCCCACCGGCCTTGACCGGCACCCCGCCGATCCCCCGGCCGACGGCTCCCGGGACCGCCCTTCGGCCGCCTGAGCAGCGCCTCGACCTCCCCACGGGGCCCCGCCGTCACGGCCGCGCGCCCCCGCCCCGCGCGCCCCCCAGGCCACACCGGTACGACTATTTCGCTCCTCCTCGAACCCGGCCGAACACGCCCCTAGGCTCGACTCACTCTGCGTGATCTTGCCCCCTTTCCCTGGAGCGCGATGCCCGACAGCCAGCCGTGGCAGCCGGACGACCACGCCGCCGACGCGGCCGGACCGACCAGCAGCCCCGACACCGCCGACCCGGCCGGAACCGGCCTGGTGCTCTGCGACGCCCGTCTCACCGACGGCCGCGTCGTGGACGTACGGCTCGGCGGCGGCCGCATCGAGGCCGTCGGCACCGCGGGCAGCCTGGCCGCACCCGGTCCGCGGCTGGACCTGCGCGGCTATCTGCTGCTCCCCGCCCCCGCCGACCCCCACGCCCACAGCGACACCGCGCTCACCGCCGGCGGCACCGGCCCCGACGGCCCCGGACCGGTGTCGCACCGCCCGGAGGACATCCGCCGCCGCGCCACCGAGGCCGCCCTGCTGCAGCTCGGGCACGGCGCCACGGCGCTGCGCTCGCATGTGCGGATCGGGGACGTCCAGGGCCTCGCCTCGCTCGAAGCCGTGCTCCAGGCGCGCCGCTCGCTGCACGGTCTGGCCGATCTGGCCACGGTCGCCGTGCCCCGGCTGCTCACCGGCGTCGCGGGCGCCGACAACCTGGCGATGCTGCGCGACGCGGTGAAGATGGGGGCCGACGCGGTCGGCGGCTGCCCGGACATCGATCCGGATCCGGCAGGGTACGCGGAGGCCGTCCTGGAGGTCGCCGCCGAGCAGGGCTGCCCGGTCGATCTGCACACGGACGGCGACGATCCGGCCCGGCTCGGCCGGCTGGCCGCCATGGCCGGAGGACTGCGGCCCGGCGTCTCCCTGGGCCCGTGCGCCGGCCTCTCCCGGCTTCCCCCGCAGGCCGCGGGCCGCGCCGCCGACCAGCTGGCCGCGGCCGGGGTGACGGTCATCTGCCTCCCGCAGGGCGGCTGTTGCGGCGCGGAGGACCGGGGCACCGCGCCCGTACGGCTGCTGCGGTCGGCCGGGGTGCGGGTCGCGGCGGGCAGCGGTGCGCTGCGGGACGTCGCGAACCCCGTGGGCCGGGGCGACCCCCTGGAGGCCGCCTATCTGCTCGCCTCGCAGCACGGACTGCCCGCCACGGAGGCCTACGAGGCGGTGTCCTCGGTCGCCAGGGCGGCGACGGGGCTGCCCGGGGTCAGGGTCGAGGCGGGCTTCCCGGCCGAGCTGCTGGCGGTGCGCGGGGAGCAGCTCCCGGGCGCGCTCTCGCTCGCGTACAGCCGGATCGTGGTGCATCGCGGCCGGGTGGTGGCGCGGACCAGCGCGGTGCGCGAGTACTGCGAATCCGAGACCGTCGTCGCCCTCGATCTGCCCCGCCAGGGAAGGCCGGATTCCGGTCCGTGCGGCGGGCCCTGAGCGCGGGGGGCCCTCGCGGCGTACGGTCGTGAGCATGCGCATTGTCATCGCAGGTGGACATGGTCAGATCGCGCTGCGGCTGGAGCGGCTGCTCGCCGCGCGCGGGGACGAAGCCGTGGGCGTCATCCGCAATCCGGACCAGGGCGAGGACCTCCGGGCGGCAGGTGCCGAGCCGGTGGTCCTGGATCTCGAATCCGCCTCCGTGGAGGAGGTGGCGCAGGTGCTGCGGGGCGCCGACGCGGCGGTCTTCGCGGCCGGCGCGGGCCCGGACAGCGGCGCGGCACGCAAGGAGACGGTGGACCGCGGGGCGGCGGTGCTGTTCGCGGACGCGGCGGAGCGGGCGGGGGTACGGCGCTACGTCGTGGTCTCGTCGATGGGCGCCGACCCCGACCATCCGGGCGACGAGGTCTTCGACGCGTATCTGCGGGCCAAGGGCGCCGCGGACGTGTATGTGCGCTCCAGGTCCGCGCTCGACTGGACGATCCTGCGCCCCGGCATGCTGACGAACGACGCGGGCACGGGAGAAGTCCTGCTGACCGCGTCGACCGGGCGGGGGCCGGTACCGCGCGACGACGTGGCGGCGGCGCTGCTGGAGCTGCTGGAGACCCCGGCGACGGCGGGGCTGACGCTGGAGCTGATCTCGGGGAAGGTGCCGGTGTCGGTCGCGGTGAAGGACGTCGCGGGGAACTGACCGGGCGGGAGCCCTTCGGAGTCAGGCGCCCGGCGCCGGGCGGACGGTGATGCCGTGGCGCTCCAGCAGTGCGGCGGTGACGCCGTCGCCCTCGCGGAGCGCGCCCGTGAACGTACCGTCGTAGACCGTTCCGCGTCCGCAGGAAGGGCTGCGCGCCATCAGCAGCGCCTCGGTGCACCCGGTCCGGCGCGCGGCCTCCAGGGCCCGTTCCGCGCCGTCCACGAACTCCTCCGTCACGTCGTGCCCGGTGTCGTCGACGACGCGGGCGCGGCCGTCCAGCACGTCATGGCCGTCACCGCCGGTGATCTCGGCGGGGCGGCGCGGGGTGGGGAGTCCGGCGGAGACCTCGGGGCAGAAGGCCACGGAGCGACGGTCGCCGATGGCCGCGGTCACCGCGTCGGAGGCCTTGCCGCGGCCGTCGAAGCGGCAGGGCACACCCTGCAGACAGGCGCTGACCAGTACGGATTCCATGTTCACGGCCCCTCGCAGCAGAAAACAAAGAAGGCCCCTGTCTGAGACAGGGGCCTTACCATGTGGCGGCGCCAGGGTTCGAACCTGGGTAGGCTGAGCCGGCAGATTTACAGTCTGCTCCCTTTGGCCACTCGGGCACACCGCCGGGGTTCGCTGCTGTGAGACCCGCTTTTCGGCGGTGCTCCGTGGCAACGACGTAAACGATACCCGATGCCCAGGGGTGCTTCGCCACCGGATTGATCAGCGGCCCGATCGGGCGCGGGTGGCTAGGCTTTGATCGGCGTCGCGGGGCCGACAGGCCTGCCGCCGTCCGTATGCACCCCCCGTTTCCGCATCCCCGATACAAGGAGCCACACGTCATGGCCGACTCCAGTTTCGACATCGTCTCGAAGGTCGAGCGGCAGGAGGTCGACAACGCCCTCAACCAGGCCGCCAAGGAGATCTCGCAGCGTTACGACTTCAAGGGCACCAACGCCTCGATCGCCTGGTCCGGCGAGAAGATCCTGATGGAGGCGAACGGCGAGGAGCGGGTCAAGGCGATCCTCGACATCTTCCAGTCCAAGCTGATCAAGCGGGGCATCTCGCTGAAGTCGCTGGACGCGGGCGAGCCCCAGCTGTCCGGCAAGGAGTACAAGATCTTCGCCACCATCGAGGAGGGCATCTCCCAGGAGAACGCCAAGAAGGTGGCGAAGATCATTCGCGACGAGGGCCCCAAGGGCGTCAAGGCCCAGGTCCAGGGCGACGAGCTGCGGGTCAGCTCGAAGAGCCGGGACGACCTGCAGGCCGTGCAGGCGCTGCTGAAGGGCCAGGACTTCGACTTCGCCGTGCAGTTCGTGAACTACCGGTAGGTCCCGCCCTTTCGGTGTGCGGAGCGGGACGCACCGCTCCGCACCCGGGGTGCGATGTCCGAAAACCGCCGGTCTCGCCGGCGCGGGACACGGAGACTTGTCCATGCCGGGCGACGATACGGTCGAATCCGGCGTGACATGCAGAAAAGGGACGAGTCATGACCATGTACGCAACGGTCGACAGCCCGCTGGGTGAACTGCTGCTGGTCGGCGAGGAGACCACCGGCGGACCGGCGCTCGCCTCGCTCTCGCTGCCCGGCCAGAAGGGCGCCGCGGTCGTCCAGGACGGCTGGGTCCACGCTCCGGAGGCCTTCGCGGGGAGCGCCGCCCAGCTGCGGGAGTACTTCGCGGGGCGGCTGACCCGCTTCGACATCGTGTACGCGGACGGCGTGGGCACCGACTTCCAGCGCCGGGTGTGGGCCGCCCTGGACACCGTCCCGTACGGGGAGACCGTGTCGTACGGCGAGATCGCCGACCGCGTCGGCACCTCGGCGGCGGGGGTACGGGCCGTGGGGACGGCGATCGGGTGCAATCCGCTGCTGATCGTGCGGCCGTGCCACCGGGTGATCGGCGCGGACGGGGCGCTGCGGGGTTACGCGGGCGGTCTGGAGCGCAAGGAGCGGCTCCTGGGCCTGGAAGGCGCCCTGGCGGTGCGCTGAGATGTCCGGGCTCTTCCCGAGGCCTCGCGCCGTCGTCGCGCCGGGGGCCGTGCATGTGCCCGAGTGGCTGCCGCCGGAGCGGCAGCGGGAGCTGGTGGCGGCCTGCCGGGAGTGGGCGCGCGGGCCCGTGCCGCTGCGGCACACGGTCCTGCCGGGCGGCGGGGTGATGTCGGTGCAGACGGTCTGTGTGGGGTGGCACTGGCAGCCGTACCGCTATTCGCGCACGGCCGACGACGTGAACGGTGCCCGGGTGGCCGGGTTTCCCGGCTGGCTGGCGGAGTTGGGGCGCGAGGCGCTGGCGGCCGCGTACGGGGACGAGGGTCCGGTTCCGGTACGGACGTACGCGCCGGACACCGCGCTCGTCAATTTCTACGACGGGGCGGCGCGGATGGGCATGCACCAGGACAAGGAGGAGCGGTCCGGTGCTCCGGTGGTGTCGCTCAGCATCGGCGACACCTGCGTCTTCCGCTTCGGCAACACGGAGAACCGCGGGAAGCCCTACACGGACGTGGAATTGGCCTCCGGTGATCTGTTCGTCTTCGGCGGGCCGTCGCGTTTCGCGTTCCACGGCGTGCCGAAGGTCTTCCCCGGGACCGCCGGTCCCGCGTCGGGGATGAGCCGCGGCCGGCTCAATATGACCCTGCGCGAGACCGGGCTGGGCGGCTTCGGCGACGGGCCTCAGCGGCGTTCGCGGGAGTTCCCGAACAACAGCCGGTAGGCGATCAGCAGGACCAGCGAACCACCGATGGCGGCGACCCAAGTGGCCATGTCGAAGAAGTCGTTGGAAATGGGGCGGTCCAGGAAGCGCGACGATATCCAGCCGCCGAGGAAGGCGCCGACGATCCCTATGAGGGTGGTGCCGATCAGGCCGCCCGGGTCACGGCCCGGGAGCAGGACCTTGGCGATGACTCCGGCCACCAGTCCGAGAATGATCCATCCGATAATGCTCATGCGTGCGAACCTACCCGTCACTCGTTCCTGGAATCCAAGACGCCCTGGACCGTGACGTGGTTGCGCGTGGCGTCCCCGGGGGTCTGGGGGTGTTCCTCCCGGTGCGGGCGGTCTTTCCGGCGGCCGCGGGCAACTGCGCGGTGCCGTTCCTGCGTTCATGGTGAGTGACGGCACCGACGGTCGGGCGTGGCCGGCGGGACGGTCACTCCACGGGCCCGCTCCGGTTACTCCTGTCCGTGACCCGGGCTGATACTGACCATGCAGGGCGACGACGGGCAACACCCCCGGAAGGCGAGTGACCATGAAGCTCATACAGCTGATCCTGAACATCCTCTGGGTGGTGTTCTGCGGGTTCTGGATGGCCCTCGGCTACCTCGTCGCCGCGGTCATCTGCTTCGTGCTGATCGTGACGATCCCGTTCGGCATCGCGTCCCTGAGGATCGCCGGTTACGTGCTGTGGCCCTTCGGGCGGACGACGGTGGAGCGGCCCGACGCGGGTGCGCCGTCCTTCGTCGGGAACGTGATCTGGCTCGTCTTCGCCGGATGGTGGCTGGCGCTGGGGCACCTGATCACCAGCATCCCGCTGTTCGTGTCGATCATCGGCATCCCCTTCGGCTGGGCGAACCTGAAGATGATCCCGATCTCGCTGATGCCGCTGGGCCGCGAGGTGGTCCCGAGCGACGAGGCCTTCGGCGCCCGCTGAACCACGCGATGAACCACGCGAGCGGCCCCGGACGAGGAGTCCGGGGCCGCTCGTACGTCTCTCGGCGAGGCGCTTCAGGGCCGGCGGGGGCCGGCCATCTGCTCCAGCCGGGCGATGCGCTCCGCCATGGGCGGGTGCGTCGAGAACAATTTGGACATGCCCTGGCCGGGGCGGAACGGGTTCGCGATCATCATGTGGCTCGCGGTCTCGATCCTCGGCTCCGGGGGCAGCGGGAGCTGTTTCGTTCCTGCGTCGAGCTTGCGCAGGGCGCTGGCCAGGGCCAGCGGGTCGCCGGTCAGCTGGGCGCCGGAGGCGTCCGCCTCGTACTCCCGGGAGCGGCTGACGGCCAGCTGGATGACGGAGGCCGCGACCGGGCCGAGGATCATGATCAGCAGCATCCCGAGGATTCCCGGGCCGTCGTCGTCGTTGGACCGGCCCACCGGGATCAGCCAGGCGAAATTGACCAGGAACATGACGACGGAGGCGAGCGCTCCGGCGACGGACGAGATCAGGATGTCCCGGTTGTAGACATGGCTCAGCTCGTGCCCCAGGACGCCGCGCAGCTCCCGCTCGTCCAGGATCTGCAGGATGCCCTCGGTGCAGCAGACCGCGGCGTTGCGCGGGTTGCGCCCGGTGGCGAAGGCGTTGGGTGCCTGCGTCGGGGAGATGTAGAGCCTGGGCATGGGCTGGCGGGCGGCGGTGGAGAGCTCGCGGACCATGCGGTAGAGCTGTGGTGCCTCGAACTCGCTGACGGGGCGGGCCCGCATGGCCCTGAGCGCCAGCTTGTCGCTGTTCCAGTACGCGTAGGCGTTGGTACCGACGGCTACGAGGAGCGCGACGATCAGGCCCGTACGTCCGAAAAAGCTTCCGATGACGATGATGAGTGCGGACAGTCCCCCGAGGAGTACGGCGGTTCTCAGCCCGTTGTGCCGGCGGTGCACGGTACGCCCTCCAAGTGGTGCGGCAGGGGAACCCTTTGCTTGGTGGTCTCCACTCCCCCAGTGGAGCCTCCCGTACCGGTCAACGCCAGGCGGGAGGAGCTAGTTCCCTTGTGCGCACCGCCGCACGGCCGGGCCTGTCCGGCACTTGTGGCCGGATCGGGCTCTGGGCCGTACGGGTCAGTGGCTGTACGTGTGCCGGTCCGCCCCGGGGCGACTCAGCGCTGGGCGGGAAGTCCGGCGACCTCCAGGGCCGCGGGGTCCGGCTTGATCTCGCTGGTGCAGTGGGCGCAGCGGGAGGCGATGGCCGGGATCTCGGTGTAGCAGCGGGGGCAGTCGCGCGTGGCGGCCTTGATGTCGAGCTTCTCCGCCTTGGTGAAGCGGGCCTGGACCTTCGCCATGGGCACGACCACGCAGAAGTAGAGAACGGCGGCGGTGATCAGGAACGCGATGGCGGCGGCGAGGAACTTCCCGTACGGGAAGATGGTGCCCTCGACCGAGAACTCCGCCGAGCTGAAGTCTCCGACGGAGCCGGTGGCGAGGCCGATCAGCGGGGTGATGAAGGCCGTGCTGAATCCCGTGACGACTGCGGTGAACGCGGCTCCGACGGCCAGACCGATGGCCATGGAGATGACGTTTCCGCGCAGGATGAAGTCCTTGAACCCGTTCAGCACCGCTCTTGCTCCTCTGTCATGCGTACGTGTGGGGGGTGTGCGGGCAAGACCATGCCCTGTGCGGACCGTCCCGGGCAAACCGATCTTCGGTATGTCAGAAGAGATTGACCGCGGCGAACCGGAGGACCGTCTGCGGAGCGCCTGACAGCACCACTCCGGCCACGGCCGTGAGCGCGATCGCGACGGTGAGGGAGGCCGGGGCTCCGTGCCTGGTGGGGGCGGGTACGGCGCCGTCCGCCGGAGTCTCTTCGCGGGCCGTCGCCGGAGCTTCCTCCGAGACCTCCGCCGGGGCGCGGAAGAGCGTCGCGGTCCACTGGAGGTAGTAGTAGAGCGCGATCACGACGTTGACGGCCATGACGACGGCGAGCCAGCCGAGCCCGGCGTCGACGGCCGCGGAGAAGACCGTGACCTTGGCGAAGAGGCCGATGATGCCGGGCGGCAGACCGGCCAGACAGAGCAGGAAGAAGGCCATGGCCAGGGCGGCGAGCGGGCGGGTGGCGTACAGGCCGCGGTAGTCGGTGATCCGGTTGCCGGGGCTGGTGCGGGAGACCAGGGCGGCGACCGCGAAGGCCCCGAGGTTCACCACGGCGTACATGAGGGCGTACGCGACGGTGGAGCCGATGTGTTCGTCGCTGGAGTACGCGGCGGAGGCGATCGGCACCAGGAGGTAGCCGGCCTGGGCGACGGACGACCAGGCGAGCAGGCGCACCGCGCTGCGGGCCCGGCCGGGGTTCTGGCGCAGGGCGGCGACGTTGCCGATCGTCATGGTGAGCGCGGCGAGGACGGCGAGGGCCGGTCCCCAGACGTCGGCGTACGCCGGGAAGGCGATCACGGTGACGAGGATGAGGCCGGAGAAGCCGACCGCCTTGCCGACGACCGAGAGGTAGGCGGCGATCGGCAGGGGGGCACCGACGTAGGTGTCGGGGACCCAGAAGTGGAAGGGCGCGGCGGCCGTCTTGAACGCGAAGCCGACCAGGGTGAGGGCGACGCCCGCCTTGGCGAGGGTGTCGAGCTGACCGGGTACGTCGTCCAGCCGGGCGGCGATCTCGGTGAGGTGCAGGGTGCCGGTGGTCGCGTACACGAAGCTGACGCCGAGCAGCATGACGGCGGTCGCGACGACGGAGGAGAGGAAGAACTTCAGGGCTGCCTCGGAGGACCGCCGGTCGCCGCGCTTGATGCCGACGAGCGCGAAGGCGGGCAGCGAGGCGACTTCGAGGGCGACGACGAGGGTGGCGAGGTCGCGGGCGGCGGGCAGCAGCGCGGCACCGGAGGCGGAGGCCAGCAGCAGGAACCAGAACTCGCCGGCGGGGAGCCTGCGGGTGTCGCCGAGCGAGAGCAGCGCGGTGAGCAGCGCGCCGCCGAGCACGAGGGCCTGGATGACCAGGGCGAAGTGGTCGGCGGTGTAGCTGCAGGCTCCCCCGGAGCCGGGTCCGGTGGCGGTCCCGGCGAGGCAGAAGGTGGAGTGGTCGCCGTCGCGCAGCGGGACGAGGAGGGCCAGTGCGGCGACGAGGCCGGC
Source organism: Streptomyces sp. NPDC048295 (assembly GCF_040652135.1). NCBI lineage: Bacteria > Bacillati > Actinomycetota > Actinomycetes > Kitasatosporales > Streptomycetaceae > Streptomyces > Streptomyces sp. NPDC048295. The sequence continues at coordinate 263,401 of NZ_JBEZLL010000003.1, read as the reverse complement.
GATGGTCAGCGCGCCGAGGAGCGGCTTGCGCCGCTCGGGCAGGAAGAGGTCGGTGACCAGGACGATCAGGGCCATGGCCGCGACGACGACCGGGGGCGCGATCGCGAGCCAGTCGACGGACTGGACGAGGCTGGTGGTGTTCTCGGCCGCGGTGGTGACGAGGTCCGGGGCGGCGGCGCCCGCGGTGACGACGGCTGGGGTCACGACTTGCCTCCTGCGAGGAGCTTCTGCACGGCCGGGTCGGTGAGGCCGAGGAGGACGGCGGGCCACAGGCCGGCGAGGACGGTGAGCGCGACGAGCGGGGTCCAGGCGGCGAACTCGTACGTCTGGACGTCGGCGAGCTGCGGCTCCTCGCGCTTCTCGCCCATGCAGACCCGGCGTACGACCATCAGCATGTACGCGGCGGTGAGCAGGGTGCCGAACGCGGCGATCGACATGAAGGTGAGGAAGGCGGGCCGGCTGAGGCCGTCGGCGGGGTCGAAGGAGCCGAACAGGGCGAGCATCTCGCCCCAGAATCCGGCGAGGCCCGGCAGGCCCAGGGAGGCGACGGCGGCGAAGGCGAGGAGGCCTCCGAGGCGGGGTGCCCGGCCGTAGAGCGCGGCTCCGGTGGCTCCGGAGAGGGTGTCGAGGTCGGCGGTCCCGTACCGGTCCTTGACTGCTCCGACCAGGAAGAACAGCAGGCCGGTGATGAGGCCGTGGGCAATGTTGGCGAAGAGCGCGCCGTTGACTCCGGTGGGGGTCATGCTCGCGATGCCGAGGAGCACGAAGCCCATGTGCCCGACGGACGAGTACGCGATCAGGCGCTTGAGGTCGCCCTTGGAGCCGGGGCGGACCAGCGCCAGGCAGGCCAGCGATCCGTAGATGATGCCGACGACCGCGAAGGCGGCGAGGTAGGGCGCGAAGGTGTGCATCCCGTCGGGGGTGACGGGGAGCAGGATGCGGACGAATCCGTACGTGCCCATCTTCAGCAGGACACCCGCGAGCAGCACCGAGCCGACGGTCGGGGCTGCGGTGTGGGCGTCCGGCAGCCAGCTGTGCAGCGGCCACATCGGGGTCTTCACGGCGAGCCCGATGCCGATCGCCAGCACGGCGACGACCTGCACGGACGTGGTGAGCCCGCGGCCGTTGTCAGTGGCGAGTGCCACCATGTCGAAGGTGCCGCTCTTCAGTCCGACGAGGAGCAGGCCCAGCAGCATGACGACCGAGCCGAGCAGTGTGTAGAGGATGAATTTCCAGGCGGCGGCCTGCCTCTGCGCACCGCCCCAGCGGGCGATGAGGAAGTACATCGGGATGAGCACCATCTCGAACGCCAGGAAGAACAGCAGCAGGTCGAGGACGGCGAAGGTCGCGAGGGTGCCGGACTCCAGGACGAGCAGGAGAGCGACGAAGGCCTTCGGGGAGGGGCCCGCGGGCATCTTGAAGTAGCTGTAGAGCGCGCAGAGGAAGGTCAGCAGCGCGGTCAGCACGAGAAGGGGGAGCGAGATGCCGTCGATGCCGAGATGGATGCGGACGTCGAGCGCCGGGATCCAGCTGATGTCGGTGGTGGCCTGCATCTTCGACGGGTGGTCGTGGTCGAAGCCCGCGGCGAGGACGATGGCGGCGACGAGTACCGCGCCGGTCACGGTCACGCCGTGGCGGAGCACGGCCTGGTCGGGGCCGGATCCCTTCAGCCCGGGCGGTGCCGGGAGCAGGGCGGCCACGGCGCCGACGAGCGGGATGACGACGATGAACGCGAGAAGGAACTGCATCACGGATTCACTGATATCGATCACGGCTCACGACCCGGCGTTGACGTTGGCGAAGACGACGGCGGCGATCGCCAGGACCAGCGAACCGGCGAGCAGTGCGCTGAGGTAGGTCTGCACGTTGCCGGTCTGGGCCCGGCGGACGGCGGCGCCGAGCCCGCGTGCGACGGCTCCGGAGCCGCGTACGTAGGTGTCGACGACCTCGCGGTCCAGGAAGCGGACGAGGCTCGCCGCGGCCTGGACGGGGCGGACGAACAGCACCGCGTACAGGGCGTCGAGGTGGAAGCCGGCGGCGGCGTGGTGGTGGAGCGGGCCGAGCAGCAGGCGGCCCGGGTCGGCCGGGTCGGGGGCGTCCCCGTCGGCTCCGTAGGCGGCGGTGTGTGCCGTCATGGCCTGGGCCTCGATGAGGGCGGGTTCGGCTTCGGGGTGGGCGACGACGGTGCCGACGGGGGTGCGGGCGGCGAGCGCCGAGGTGTGGCGCCAGGCGCCGTAGGTGACGAGGCCTCCGACGAGGCCGACGCCCGTGGAGAGGACGGCGGTGGTGACGGTCGGGGTGAGGCTGTGGCCGTCGAACCAGTCGGTGATCACGCCGACGGTCGGGCCGAAGGCGATGGTGGGGACGGCGAGGACCCAGAGGACGGCGGTCATCGCGACGGGCTGCCTGCCGTGGTCCGGGGCCTCGGCGCCGCGGCCCCGGAAGGCGAGGAGCCAGAGGCGGGTGGCGTACGCGGCGGTGAGGACGGCGGCGAGCAGTCCGGCGACGAGTACGGTCCAGCCGGCGGCGGCCGGGGCGACGTGCCGGTCCCCGAGCGCGGTGTGCTCGGCGGCGACGAGGACGGCTTCCTTGGAGAAGAAGCCGGCGAACGGGGGGATGGCGGCGAGCGCGAGCAGGGCGACGGTCATCGTCCAGTAGGCGTCCGGGATGCGCTTCGTCAGGCCGCCCATGCGGGACATGGCGGCCAGCGAGTTGGTTCCGGCGGCGTGGATGACGACGCCGGCCGCGAGGAAGAGGACGGCCTTGAACGCGCCGTGGGAGAGGAGGTGGAACACGGCGGCCCCGCGGTCGCCGACGGCCAGGGCACCGGCCATGTAGCCGAGCTGGCCGATCGTCGAGTAGGCGAGGACCCGCTTGATGTCGTCCTGGGCGAGGGCGGCGAGTCCCGAGCCGATCATCGTGATCGCCGCCATGACGGCGAGTACGACGAGGGCCGCGCCGGACTGGGCGAAGACGGGGAGGAGCCGGGCCACGAAGTAGATGCCGGCGGCGACCATCGTCGCGGCGTGGATGAGCGCGGAGACGGGGGTCGGGCCGGCCATCGCGTCGGGCAGCCAGGTGTGCAGGGGGAACTGCGCGGACTTTCCGGCGACGCCCGCGAGGAGCAGCAGGGCGATGAGGGTGGGGTGGTCGAGGCCGCCGTTGGCGACGGCGCCCAGGATGCCGGTGATGCGGAAGGTGCCGGTGTCGGCGGCGAGCGCGAACAGACCGATCAGGAAGGGGACGTCGCCGAGCTTGGTGACCAGGAAGGCCTTGAGGGAGGCGGCGCGGGCTTCGGGCGTCTCCCAGTAGTGGCCGACGAGGAAGTACGAGCAGATGCCCATGATCTCCCAGCCGACCAGCAGCACCATCAGGTCGCCCGAGTAGACGACGAGCAGCATCGCGGAGGTGAAGAGGGAGACGAGGGCCGCGTACGAGGGGTAGCGGGGGTCGTCGCGCAGATAGGCGGTCGAGTAGATCTGCACGCAGCTCGCGACGAGCCCGACCAGGACGGCGACGAGGACCGCGAAGCCGTCGAGGTGCAGGGCGAGGTCGATCGGGACCGAGCCGGTGGGGGTGAGCTGGGTCGCGGCGTCGATGGCCCGGCCGCCGCCCTGGCGTGCGGCGACGACGGCCGCGAGAAGGGCGGCGGCGAGCGTGGGCAGTACGGCGACGGGGCGTACGAAGCCGGGGGCGGTGCGTCCCAGGAGGAGACCGGCCGCGGCGCCCAGGAACGGAAGGAGGGGGACGAGGACGGCGAGGGTCGTGGTGGTCACGCGGTGGCCTCTGCCTTCTTTGCCTTCCCTGCCGCAGCAGTGGCCTGGTCTTCTTCGTTGCCGGTGTCGGTGTCGTCGTCCGGCAGGGCTTCGGCTGCGTCGGTCTCGGCGGTGTCGCGTAGGCGGTCGACGTCCGAGCTGCCGCGGTTGCGGTACACGGCCAGGACGATCGCCAGGCCGATGCCGATCTCCGCCGCCGCGATGGCGATGGTGAAGAGGGTGAGGGCCTGGCCGGCGTGCAGGGTGTCGCGGAGCCAGACGTCGAAGGCGACCAGGTTGAGGTTGACGGCGTTGAGCATCAGCTCGACGGACATCAGGACCAGGATCGCGTTGCGCCGGGCGAGCACGCCGTACAGCCCGGTGCAGAAGAGGAGGGCGGCGAGCACGGCGGGATAGGCGAGGTGCATCAGCTCTGCTCCTTACCGCGCTTGCGGGACAGGACGATCGCGCCGACGAGGGCGGCGAGCAGCAGGACGGAGAGTGCTTCGAACGGCAGCACCCAGTGCCGGAAGAGGAAGGAGCCGGTCGCCTCGGTCGAGCCCCGGGCGGGTCCGTCCAGGTCGATCCAGGTGGTGCGGAAGGCGTCGACGACGACCCAGACGAGCGCGCCCGCGGAGGCGGCCGCCACGGCGAGGGCCGCCCAGCGGTTGCCCGAGTCGGCGTCCGGGGAGCGGCCGATGGGGGCCTTGGTGAGCATCAGCCCGAAGAGCAGGAGGACGACCACGGAACCGACGTAGATCAGTACCTGCACCCAGGCGATGAACTCCGCGGTGAGCAGGAGGTACTCGACGGCGAGCCCCCCGAGCGCCACGACCAGCCAGAGCGCGGCGTGCACCAGTTGCTTGGTCGTGACGGTGACGAGGGCCGCGCCGAGGGTGGCGATGCCGACGAGGACGAAGGCGATCTCGACGCCGGTAGGGGAGAGGAAGCCGGGGTGGGCCGCGGTGGCTGCGAGTGTCACTCCTCCCCCTCCGCTTCCCTCTGGTTCTGCTGGGCTTCCTGGTTCTGCTGGGTTTGCTGAGCCTGCCGAGCTTCCTGAGCCTGCTGAGCTTCCTGGGCGCGCTGGGCTTCGAGTTTCTCCGCCGTCTTGCGGGCGGCGGCGATCTCCTTCGGCTCCTCGGCGCCCGGGTCGAGCGCGGGCGGTTCCGGCACCGTCCACATCCATTCGCGGAGCTTGTCGCGCTCATGGGTGAGTTCGAGGATGTCCGTCTCCGCGTACTCGAACTCCGGTGACCAGAACAGCGCGTCGAAAGGACACACCTCGATGCAGATACCGCAGTACATGCAGAGGGAGAAGTCGATGGCGAAGCGGTCGAGGACGTTGCGGCTGCGTTCGCGGCCGCCCGGGGTTGTGGCGGGCACCGTCTCCTTGTGGGAGTCGATGTAGATGCACCAGTCGGGACACTCGCGGGCGCAGAGCATGCAGACCGTGCAGTTCTCCTCGAACAGCGCGATGACGCCCCGGGAGCGGGGCGGGAGCTCGGGCTGGACGTCCGGGTACTGCGCGGTGACTGTCTTCCTCGTCATCGTCCGCAGGGTGACGGCCAGGCCCTTGGCCAGTCCGGAGCCGGGGATGCGAGGGCGGGAGGGCGGGGGCAACGAGGCCATCAGCTGATCGCCACCTTCACGATGCCGGTGAGCGCGATCTGCGCGAGAGCGAGCGGGATGAGTGTGGTCCAGGCGAGCTTCTGCAGCTGGTCCTCGCGGAGCCGCGGGTAGGACACCCGCAGCCAGATGACGACGAAGGCGAGCACCGCGGTCTTGAGGAGCGTCCAGACCCAGCCGAGTCCGTCGGCACCGAACGGGCCGTGCCAGCCGCCGAGGAAGAGCACGGTGGTCAGGCCGCACAGCACGACGATGCCCGCGTACTCGGCGAGCAGGAACAGGGCGAAGCGCAGGCCGGTGTACTCGGTGTAGGCCCCGAAAATGATCTCCGAGTCGGCGACCGGCATGTCGAACGGCGGGCGTTGCAGCTCGGCGAGTCCGGCCACGAAGAAGACCAGTGCGCCGACGATCTGCCAGGGCAGCCACCACCACTCGAAGGCGTCGAGGATGCCCGGGAGGGAGACGGTTCCGGCCGCCATCGCGACGGAGGCGGCGGCGAGCAGCATCGGCAGCTCGTACGCGAGCAGCTGGGCTGCGGTGCGCAGGCCCCCGAGAAGGGAGAACTTGTTCGCCGACGCCCAGCCGGCCATCAGCGAGCCGAGCACTCCCACGCCCATGACGGCGAGCACGAAGAAGATGCCCGCGTCGACGACCTGGCCGACCGCGCCCTCACCGGGGCCGATCGGGATCGCGACGAGTACGAGGAGGTACGGGAGCAGCGCGACGGCCGGCGCGAGCTGGAAGATCCGGCGGTCGGCCCCGGCCGGGACGATGTCTTCCTTCTGCGCGAATTTCACGCCGTCCGCGACGAGCTGGGCCCAGCCGTGGAAGCCGCCGGCGTACATGGGGCCGAGGCGGCCCTGCATGTGGGCCATCACCTTGTGCTCGGTCTGCCCGACGACGAGCGGGAGGACCATGAACACGGCGAAGACGATGACGAGGCGGAGGGCGACGTCCAGTACGTCGTTCACTCGGTATCGCCTCCGGCGGGTCGGTCGGGGGTGGTGTCGGGGTCGGGGGTGGGGCCGGGGGCGGGACCGGCATCTGTGCCGGTGCCCTTGTCGGCGCCTTTGTCGGTGTCCGCGTCGAAGGCCGGACGGGCGTGGTGCCACGGGGCGTCGCCGGCTGCGGAACCCGGCTCTGCCGTCCTGGGGGCCGTGCGCGGCTCGGCGCCGGTCCCGGCGCCCGTACCCGTGCCTGCCTCCGTGCCTGCCTCCGTGCCTGCCTCCGTGTCCGGCTCCGTGTCCGGCTCCGTGTCCGTGCCCGGCTCCGGCTGTGGTGTTTTCGGCTGCTGGCTCGCCGAGCCCTGGGAGGCGCTGCGGGTGCGGCGCGGGGCCGTGGCCCGGGGCGCCGGCTCCGTACCCGTGCCCGGCTCCGTGCCTGGCTCCGGCTGTGGCGTTTTCGACTGCTGGCTCGCCGAGCCCTGGGAGGCGCTGCGGGTGCGGCGCGGGGCCGTGGCCCGGGGCGCCGGCTCCGTACCCGTGCCCGGCTCCGTGCCCGTGCCCGGCTCCGGGGCTGCTGCCGCCGCCGTCCGCTGGGCGGCCGAGCCCTCGCTCGCGCTGCGGGCACGGCGCACCGGGCGGTCGCCCGCCGCGCGCGGGGTGCGGGCCGGGCGGGACGGGGCGGGCGGGAGCTGGCCCTTCAGGGGGCCCCAGTCGTTCGGGTCGGGGACACCGGGCGGCAGCATCGTGCGCCGCTTCGGGCCGCCGTGCTCCGACTCGCCGGGCTCCTTCGCGCCGGGCCACGCCTTCGCGACGCGCGCCGCCAGCACGAAGTCCTTGCGCAGCGGATGGCCCTCGAAGCCCTCGGGCAGCAGCAGCGGCACCAGGTGCGGGTGGCCCTCGAAGCCGATGCCGAACATCTCGTGCGTCTCGCGCTCGTGCCAGGCGGCGCCCGCGTAGACGTCGACGGCGGTGGGCAGGACGGCCGCCTCGTGCGGGACGGTCGTACGGATCATGAGCCGGCGCACCCTGCCCGGGGCCAGGGCCGCGACATGGGCGCAGACCCGGAATCCGGTGCCCGGCTCGTCGACCGCGCTCAGCCAGTCGAAATACGTGCAGCCCAGCCCGTCGCGCGCCGTTTCGAGGGCCGCGATCCAGGAGGCCGCCGGTACATCGACGGTCAGCAGGTCGTACGCGTACTCCGCCGTCGCGTCCTCGCCGAAGAGCTCGGCGGCGGCGTCCGGCAGGCGGTCGTAGGCGTCGGCGGGGCCGGTGGTCATGCGCGGTCCTCCCCGGGAGCCGGAGCCTGTGCCTCGGACGGGTCCTGGGGCGGGGTCTGCGGGGGCGCGACCAGGCCGCTGCGCAGCGCCGCGGTGGAGGGACGGCTGCCACCCGTCGCGTACCGCTCCCCCAGCGACTCGCGGGCGATCTTCTCCTGGAGCTTGAGAATGCCCTGGAGGAGCGCCTCGGGCCGGGGCGGGCAGCCGGGGACGTAGACATCGACCGGGATGATCTGGTCGACGCCCTTGGTCACGGAGTACGAGTCCCAGTACGGGCCGCCGCAGTTGGAGCAGGCGCCGAAGGAGATGACGTACTTGGGCTCCGGCATCTGCTCGTACAGACGCTTCACCGCCGGGGCCATCTTGTCGGTCACCGTGCCGGAAACGATCATGAGGTCGGCCTGGCGCGGCCCGGGCGCGAACGGGATCACACCGAGCCGGATGAAGTCGTGCCGTGCCATGGAGGCGGCGATGAACTCGATCGCGCAGCAGGCGAGCCCGAAGTTGAAGACCCAGAGGCTGTAGCGGCGGCCCCAGTTCAGGACCACCTTCATGGGCTCGGGCGCCAGGCGCGACAGGACGCCGAGCCGCTTGGGTTCCGGCAGGAAGGTCGGTACGGGCTGCGGCTCGGGTCCCTCGTCGGCCCGCGGGCTGGTCACGTCCATTCGAGGACGCCCTTCTTCCATGCGTAGAGCAGTCCAACGGCCAGGAAACCGAGGAAGATGAACATTTCGACCAGCGTCGTCGCCCCGTATCCGGGCGCCGCGAATACGGTCGCCCACGGAAACAGGAAGATCGAGTCGACGGCGAAGATCACGTACAGGAAGGCATAGACGTAATAACGAACCTGGGTATGTGCCCATCCTTCACCCACCGGGTCCACGCCGCACTCGTACGTCAGAAGCTTCTCCGGCGTCGGGACCACGGGGCGCAGCAGCCGGCCGGCCCCGAAGGCGACGGCGACGAACAGCACGCCGATCACGGCGAGCAGCCCGACCACTGAATAGCCGTGGAAATAGTCCGACGCGAGAACGGTCGATTCCGGCAGGTCCGCCACGTCCGCCCCTCGCTCCCTGGAATCCGTCCGGTGATCCGTACGCACGGGAGTCTAGGCCCTGTTAAAGAGACGGTAAGCAGCCGCATCGGACATGGGGTGGGGTTATCCCTACTCCACCTCACCCATGAGCCCCATGGCGTGCGCCGGTCCGGCCCGGCAGGCTGGGGCCATGACCATGAGCCCCCAGGTGCCCGACAACGACCGGCCGCCGCCCGCCCGCCTCGCTCTCGATCGATGGACCTGGAAGGAGATCGGCCACCTCCTGGTCAATCTCCCCGTGGCCATCGTCGGGTTTGTTTACACGGTGTTCATGGTCGCCGTAGGCGTGGGGCTCGCGGTCACGGTGATCGGTCTGCCCCTGCTCGCCCTCGGGCTGCACGGGGCGCGGCTGATCGGCAAGGCCGAGCGGGGACGGGCGCGGGCGATGCTCGGGGTGCGCGTCGAGGAGCCGAGCCCGATGGATCTGGCCCGCCGGGACACGGGGTTCTTCCCCTGGCTGTGGTCGAGCCTCAAGGACCCGGTGGGCTGGCGGTCCGTGCTGTACTCCTTCATCCGGCTGCCCTGGGGCGTGCTCACCTTCGCGGTGACGCTCGTGAGCCTCATCGTCCTGTGGCCGGTGCTTCCGCACATCGCACGCCTCCTCAGCAATGTGGACCGGTCGATGGTGCGCGGGCTGCTCTCGCCCTCCGACGAACTGGAGCGCCGGATCGCCGAACTGGAGGCGGACCGGGGGGTGGTCGTCGACACGGCCGCCGCCGACCTGCGCCGCATCGAACGCGATCTGCACGACGGCGCACAAGCCCGCCTCGTCGCCCTCGCCATGGGCCTGGGCCTGGCGAAGGAGAAGCTGACCGACGACCCCGAGGCCGCCGCCCGCATGGTCGACGAGGCCCACGGCGAGATCAAGGTCGCCCTCCAGGAACTCCGCGACCTCGCCCGCGGCATCCACCCCGCCGTCCTCACCGACCGCGGACTCGACGCCGCACTCTCCGCCATCGCCTCCCGCTGCACCGTCCCCGTCACGGTCGGCGTGGACCTGCCGGGGCGCCCGGCGGAGGCGATCGAGGGCATCGCGTACTTCACCGTCTCCGAGCTGCTCCAGAACGTGAGCAAACACAGCGCGGCGCGTTCGGCCTCGGTCGAGGTGTGGCGCACCGGGGACCGGCTGATGCTCCAGGTCACCGACGACGGACACGGCGGGGCCCGGATGGACGGCGGTACGGGAATGGCGGGGCTGGCCGAGCGGCTGGGCGCCGTCGACGGGCTCTTCGTCCTCGACTCACCGGTCGGCGGACCCACGACCGTCACCGCGGAACTGCCCTGGCGGGACCGTGACCAGCGGACGGACAAGAAACCGAAGGGCACGGGGGCGGCCGTGCGCCGCTAGGGCCGCGGCCGGGGCGGCCGTGCGCCGCCAGGGCCGCACGGGGACGCGGCCCTGCGCCGCCACTGCCACACCGGGGAGATCGTGCGCCGCCAGGGCACCTCGTCCGGATCGTGCCGGCCTCCCCGGCCGAGCACCGCCGGCTTCCCGGGCTCGCGCCGCGGAGGCCGGGGCCCGTACAAGGCCGTACAGGGCCGCGCAGGGCCGTGCGGCGCGCCTCCACGGTGGGGAAAACCCCCGGTCGAAGAGGGATGGCCCCCTCATGGTGGGCCGCCCCGCGAAACAGCACCCTTGTCATGATGGCAACAGCCGATGCGGATGAGAAGAAACGGACAGCACCCATGGCCACGGCATACGGACCGGACACTCGGGACCACCAGCGGTCCGGGGCCGGCTTCGGGGACCAACCCCCGGTGAAGCACTTCTTTCCCGCCGCTCTGCGCGCGCCCGTCGAGGGCAGGACCTGGCGCGAGTTCACATATCTGCTGCTGAGCCTGCCGATCGGCATCGTCCTGTTCAGCCTCTCGATCACCATGACGACGCTGGGCGTCGGTCTGCTGATCACCTTCCTCGGGGTGCCGGTCCTGGCCGGTGCGCTGGCCATGTGCCGCGGCTTCGGCGCGATGGAACGGGCACGGGCGCGCGGACTGCTGGGGATGGACGTGGCGGCCCCGGAGCCGGCCCGCGGCCGGACCGGCGGAATGATGTCCTGGGTGGGGGCGGTCCTCAAGAGCGGGGCGTCCTGGCGGCATCTGCTCTACGCCCTGCTGCACATGCCGTGGGCGATCTTCGCCTTCTGCGTCTCGGTGACGTTCTGGTCGACCGGGTGGACCGCTTTCACGTACCCGCTGTGGCGCTGGATCTTCCCGGCGTACGCCGGTCGGGGCGGCATTCAGCTCTACAGCGACCGGGCCCACGAGGTCCGCCTCGACTCCTCCGTCGAACTGGCCCTGACCAGCGCGATCGGCCTGGCGTTCGTCCTTGTCACGCCGTGGATCATCCGTGGTCTGGTGAGCGTGGACCGGGTCATGGTCGCCGGGCTGCTCGGCCCGTCCCGGCTGGCGACCCGCGTCTCGGAGCTGGAGTCGGACCGGGGGGTGGTCGTCGACACGGCCGCCGCCGACCTGCGCCGCATCGAACGCGATCTGCACGACGGCGCCCAGGCCCGCCTCGTCGCCCTCGCCATGGATCTGGGTCTGGCGAAGGAGAAACTGACCGACGACCCCGAGGCCGCCGCCCGCATGGTCGACGAGGCCCACGGCGAGGTCAAGGTCGCCCTCCAGGAACTCCGCGACCTCGCCCGCGGCATCCACCCCGCCGTCCTCACCGACCGCGGACTCGACGCCGCACTCTCCGCCATCGCCTCCCGCTGCACCGTCCCCGTCACGGTCGAGGTGGATCTGGCCTCCCGGCCGGCCCAGGCGATCGAGGGCATCGCGTACTTCACCGTCTCCGAGCTGCTGCAGAACGTGAGCAAGCACGCACGGGCGACGCGCGCCTCGGTCGACGTGTGGCGGGCGGCGGACCGGCTGATGCTCCAGGTCACCGACGACGGACGCGGCGGCGCCGACGCGTCCTCGGGCAGCGGGCTCGCCGGGCTGACCGAGCGGCTGGGCGCGGTGGACGGCGTCCTGGTCGTGGACTCCCCGCAGGGCGGCCCGACCCGGATCACCGCCGAGCTGCCGTGGCGCGGCTGAGCCCGGACGGCCTCCACCCCGGGGCGGAAGAACTCCACCCGGCGGCCGAGGCACCACCCCGCCGATGCTGGGATGCTGGAGACCGTACACACGGGACCGGCGAACAGTGGGGGATACGGCTTCATGGTGGAGGACAGGGTGCGAGTAGTCATCGCCGAGGATTCGGTGCTGCTCCGGGAAGGGCTCACCCGGCTGCTGACCGATCTGGGACATGACGTCGTCGCCGGAGTCGGGGACGCCGAGGCGCTGATCAAGACGGTGGGCGATCTGGCGGGGCAGGACGCGCTGCCCGATGTGGTGGTCGCCGATGTGCGGATGCCCCCGACCCACACCGACGAGGGCGTGCGGGCCGCGGTGCGGCTGCGGAAGGACTATCCGGGGATCGGGGTGCTGGTCCTTTCGCAGTACGTCGAGGAGCAGTACGCGACCGAGTTGCTGGCCGGGTCCAGCCGGGGTGTGGGTTACCTGCTGAAGGACCGGGTCGCCGAGGTCAGGGAGTTCGTGGACGCGGTGGTCCGGGTGGCGCAGGGCGGGACGGCGCTGGACCCGGAAGTGGTGGCGCAGTTGCTGGGCCGGAGTCGTAAACAGGACGTTCTGGCCGGGCTGACGCCGCGCGAGCGCGAGGTACTCGGTCTGATGGCCGAGGGGCGGACGAACTCCGCGGTGGCCAGGCAGCTCGTGGTGAGCGACGGCGCCGTGGAGAAGCACGTCAGCAACATCTTCCTGAAGCTGGGCCTGTCCCCCAGTGACGGGGATCACCGCCGGGTGCTGGCCGTGCTGACCTACCTGAACTCCTGAGGACCTGACACTCTGTCAGATAACTGCCGACGGTCACCGCGAGCGGCTGGTCACGGCCGTCGCGGCGACCGGAGCGGGGTGCCTGCGCCCGGAAACCGTCACCCGGGGTCCTAGCACCAAAGAATGAGTGCACGGCGTCTTCACCGAACGGCTGGGGGGCTTGCAAAACGTGACAAACCGGTATCGAATCGCGTCCCAAAATGGCGTCCACCATGTGACCGATCCAGGGAAGGCGACCCTTACAGAAGTAGGGTGGGCATGGGGACCACCGGCGGGCCGGAGGGTCCCGAGCAGCCGCCCAGAGGGAGGTCCAGTTCAGTGACCAGCCAGGTCAGTAGCCCAGCCGGACAGGCCGATGAGGCCGGCGAGGCGCTCGTCGGGGGCCAGCGGGCCCCACGCTCCGATCATGCGGGCGCCGGCGAGAAGGAGATCCGCCGCCTCGACAGGGTGATCATCCGCTTCGCGGGTGACTCCGGAGACGGTATGCAGCTCACCGGTGACCGCTTCACTTCGGAGACCGCGTCGTTCGGGAACGATCTGTCGACGCTGCCGAACTTTCCCGCCGAGATCCGCGCCCCCGCAGGGACCCTGCCGGGGGTTTCTTCGTTCCAGCTGCATTTCGCGGACCACGACATCCTCACGCCCGGTGACGCGCCGAACGTGCTGGTCGCGATGAACCCGGCCGCGCTGAAGGCGAACATCGGCGATGTGCCGCGCGGTGCGGAAATCATCGTGAACACCGATGAGTTCACCAAGCGGCCGATGGCGAAGGTCGGTTACGAGACCAGTCCGCTGGAGGACGGCTCGCTGGAGGCGTACAGCGTCCACCCGGTGCCGCTGACCACCCTCACGATCGAGGCGCTCAAGGAGTTCGGGCTCTCCCGCAAGGAGGCCGAGCGCTCGAAGAACATGTTCGCGCTCGGGCTGCTCTCCTGGATGTACCACCGCCCGACCGACGGGACCGAGGCGTTCCTGCGCGCCAAGTTCGCGAAGAAGCCGCAGATCGCCGAGGCGAACGTGACCGCGTTCCGCGCCGGGTGGAACTTCGGGGAGACGACGGAGGACTTCGCCGTCTCCTACGAGGTGGCACCCGCCGCGCAGGCCTTCCCGACGGGTACGTACCGCAACATCTCCGGGAACCTGGCGCTGTCCTACGGGCTGATCGCCGCGTCCCGCCAGGCGGACCTGCCGCTGTACCTGGGCTCGTACCCCATCACCCCGGCCTCCGACATCCTGCACGAGCTGAGCAAGCACAAGAACTTCGGTGTGCGGACCTTCCAGGCCGAGGACGAGATCGCGGGGATCGGGGCGGCGCTGGGCGCGGCCTTCGGGGGTTCCCTCGCGGTGACGACGACGTCGGGGCCCGGGGTGGCGCTGAAGTCGGAGACGATCGGGCTCGCCGTCTCCCTGGAGCTGCCGCTGATCGTGGTCGACATCCAGCGCGGCGGCCCCTCCACCGGTCTGCCGACCAAGACCGAGCAGGCCGATCTGCTCCAGGCGATGTACGGGCGCAACGGCGAGGCCCCGGTCCCGGTCGTGGCCCCCAGGACCCCGGCGGACTGCTTCGACGCCGCGCTCGACGCCGCCCGGATCGCGCTGACGTACCGCACTCCGGTGTTCCTGCTCTCGGACGGCTATCTCGCCAACGGCTCCGAGCCGTGGAAGATCCCCGAGATCGACGAGCTGCCCGATCTGCGCGTCCGGTTCGCCACCGGCCCCAACCACGAACTGGCCGACGGCACCGAGGTGTTCTGGCCCTACAAGCGCGACCCGCACACCCTGGCCCGGCCGTGGGCGGTGCCCGGCACCCCCGGTCTCGAACACCGCATCGGCGGCATCGAGAAGCAGGACGGCAGCGGCAACATCTCCTACGACCCGGCCAACCACGACCTCATGGTCCGCACCCGCCAGGCCAAGATCGACGGCATCGAGGTCCCCGACCTCCAGGTCGACGACCCCTCCGGGGCCAGGACCCTGGTGCTGGGCTGGGGCTCCACCTACGGCCCCATCACCGCCGCCGTCCGCCGGCTCCGCGCCGCCGGACAGCCCATCGCGCAGGCGCATCTGCGCAACCTGAACCCCTTCCCGAAGAACCTCGGCGACGTCCTGGGACGTTACGACAAGGTCATCGTCCCCGAGATGAACCTCGGCCAGCTCGCCACCCTCGTCCGGGCCAGGTACCTCGTCGACGCCCACAGCTACAACCAGGTCAACGGCATGCCGTTCAAGGCCGAACAGCTCGCGACGGCACTCAAGGAGGCCATCGATGCCTGACACCAATGAACTCCTGCACCTGGTGCCCAAGGCCGAGGCCAAGCAGTCCATGAAGGACTTCAAGTCCGACCAGGAGGTCCGCTGGTGCCCCGGCTGCGGCGACTACGCCGTTCTCGCGGCCGTCCAGGGCTTCATGCCCGAACTCGGCCTCGCCAAGGAGAACATCGTCTTCGTCTCCGGCATCGGCTGCTCCTCCCGCTTCCCGTACTACATGAACACCTACGGGATGCACTCCATCCACGGCCGCGCCCCGGCCATCGCCACCGGGCTCGCCTCCTCCCGCCGCGACCTGTCCGTCTGGGTCGTCACCGGTGACGGCGACGCCCTGTCCATCGGCGGCAACCACCTCATCCACGCCCTGCGCCGCAATGTGAACCTGAAGATCCTGCTCTTCAACAACCGGATCTACGGCCTCACCAAGGGCCAGTACTCCCCCACCTCCGAGATCGGCAAGATCACCAAGTCGACGCCGATGGGCTCGCTGGACGCGCCCTTCAACCCGGTCTCCCTGGCCATCGGCGCGGAAGCCTCCTTCGTGGCCCGCACCATCGACTCCGACCGCAAGCACCTCACGAGCGTGCTGCGCGCGGCGGCCGACCACCCGGGCACGGCGCTGGTGGAGATCTACCAGAACTGCAACATCTTCAACGACGGCGCGTTCGAGGCCCTGAAGGACAAGGACCGGGCGCAGGACGCGGTCATCCGCCTGGAGCACGGACAGCCCATCCGCTTCGGCGCGGACAACGGCAAGGGCGTCGTCCGCGACCCGGCCACCGGGGACCTGAAGGTCGTGACGGTCACCGAGGAGAACGAGTCCCGGATCCTCGTCCACGACGCCCACAGCGCCTCCCCGACCACCGCCTTCGCCCTCTCCCGCCTCGCCGACCCCGACACCCTCCACCAGACCCCCATCGGCGTCCTGCGCGACGTCGACCGCCCGGTCTACGACACCCTCATGGCGGAGCAGCTCGACACCGCCGTCGACGAGAAGGGCAAGGGCGATCTCGCCGCGCTCCTCGCCGGCAACGACAACTGGACGGTCGTCGGCTGAGCCAGGCGTCCGGATCGCGCCGTCGCCGGACGGGCTGAATTTCGGCCCGTCCGGCGACGGCGTCCCAGGGGTGCGGCCGGTCACCGCGCACGATGTGGCCATGACCCTGGACCGTCCCGTGTACCGCATCAAGCGGCGTCTGCTCGGCAAACCGCTCACCACCGAGCGCATCAGCGAGGAGAAGCTGAACAACCGGACGGCGCTCGGGGTGCTCGCCTCCGACTGCATCAGTTCGTCCGCGTACGGCTCCGAGGAGATGCTCCGGGTCCTCGTGCCCGTCGTCGGGGCCGCCGCCTTCACGCTTCTGATGCCGGTGACCGGCGCGATCCTGCTGGTGCTGCTGCTTCTGACGCTCTGTTACAGCGATGTCGTCATGATCTACACCCGGGCGGGCGGGTCCTATGTCGTCGCGCGGGAGAACTTCGGGCCGAACATCGCGCAGATCGCCGCCGTGGCCCTGCTCGTCGACTACATCGTCACCGTCGCCGTCCAGGTCTCGGCGGGCACCAACGCCCTGATCTCGCTCGCCCATCTGGTCGGCAACGATTTCACCGGCCTCGACCACCTGCAGCTCCCGGTCTCCGTCGGTGTCATCGCGCTGCTCGCGTACGGGAATCTGCGCGGGATCCGCGAGGCGGGCCGGGCCTTCGCGCTGCCCGCCTATCTCTTCATGGCCGCCGTCGGGCTCGTCCTCGTCGTCGCCGCGGTGCGCGGGCTCACGGGTGAGCTGCCGCAAGCCGATCTGCACGCCGCCGGGGTCGTACCGCTCGGCACCGAGGGAGAGGGCTGGCTCTACGGCGCCTCGCTCTTCATCGTGCTGCGCTCGTTCGCCAACGGCGGCTCGTCCCTCACCGGGCTCGAAGCGATCTCCAACGGCATCTCCGCGTTCCGCGAACCGCAGGGCCGCAACGCCCGCCGCACGCTGATCGCGATGAGCTGTGTGCTCGGCGTCCTGGTCCTCGGCGTCTCCACGCTGGCGCACTTCACCCATGCCGTCCCGTACACCGACGGCACCCCGACGGTCATCGCGCAGGAGGCCCATCTCGCCTTCGGCGGCGGGCCGCTGGGGACGGTCGGGCTGGTCTTCGTGCAGCTGGCGACCGCGCTGGTCCTCTACACCGGCGCCAACACACCGTTCACCGGCTTCCCGTTCCTCGCCAGCTTCGTCGCCGAGGACCGGTTCCTGCCCCGGCAGCTGACCCGGCGCGGGCACCGGCTGGCGTTCTCCAACGGCATCATCGCGCTGACCGTCGTCTCGCTGGCGCTGCTGCTGGTCACCGGGGCCAGCGTGGACAGGCTGGTGGCGCTGTACGCGATCGGCGTGTTCACCGCCTTCACCATGGCCGGGGCCGGTCTCACCGCGTACCACCTGCGGCGCCGGGAGCGGTACCGCCGGACCAAGATCGCGGTCAACGCGCTCGCCGCGGTCATCTCGGCCGCCGTCGTGCTGATCTTCGCGGTCACCAAGTTCACCGAGGGCGCCTGGCTGGTCGTGGTGATCTTCCCGCTCGGTGTGTGGGCGCTGATGCGGATCAACCGCGAGTACCGGCGCGAGGCCGCGGCGCTCCAGAGCCTCCAGTCACCGGGCGCCGACCGGCCCCGGGATCTGCGCCATCTGGTCTTCGTCCTCGTCGAGACGCTGGACCTGGCGACGATCAAGGCGCTGCGGTACGCGCACGAGCTGCGCCCTGACGAGATCCGGGCGGTGCACTTCGCGATCGACGAGGCGCACGGCAGGAGGCTGGCCGCCCGGTGGGAGGCGACAGCGGCCACGTCCGTCTCCCTGGAGCTGGTCGCGTGCCCGGACCGGCGGCTGCGCCACGCGATGAAGGAGCTCGCCACCCGCACCACACAGGACGGCCGGACCTCGCTGACGGTGCTGGTGCCGCGGCGGATGTACACCAACTGGCTCGGGAAGCTGCTGCACCGGGGCACGGGCGAGCAGATGGCCAAGACGCTGGGCCAGCTGCCGCACGTGGCGGTGACGATCCTGCCGTTCGACGTGTCGCGTGCGCTGCGCGAGCTGGAGGAGGGACGCGCGCCGCAGCCGGAGTGACCGCGCGGGCGCTACCGGGCGTGCGCCTTGCGCGCGTCGTAGGTCTCGCGCGCCGCCTGCACCGCGCTCAGACGGTGTTCGGTCCAGCGGCCCAGTGCCCGCACCTGCTCGGCGGCCTCCCGGCCCAGGTCGGTGAGCGAGTAGTCGACCCGCGGCGGGATCACGGGCTTCGCGTCCCGGTGCACGATGCCGTCGCGCTCCAGCGTCTGGAGGGTCTGGGCCAGCATCTTCTCGCTGACGCCGCCCACCTCGCGGCGCAGTTCGCTGAAGCGGTACGGGCGCTCCAGCAGTGCGATCAGGATCAGGACCCCCCAGCGGCTGGTGACATGTTCGAGCACCAGCCGGGAGGGGCACATCTGCCCGTTCGTATCGGCCCGAGGCCCCAGGTCGCTCACCTTCACACCAGTACCTTACTTCAAAGTGGGTACTTTCGATTGGTAAGTGCACCCCTTACGGTGAGTCGTGCGAGCCCGAACAAGGACAAGCGCCACCGAAGAGGAGAAACCCCCCATGAGCATCGTCGTCACCGGAGCCACCGGAGCGCTCGGCCGCCTCGTCGTCGAGCAGCTGCTGGCCACCGTGCCCGCGAGCGAGGTCGTCGCCGTCGTGCGCGACGAGGAGAAGGCCGCCGCGCTCGCCGCCCGCGGCATCGAGCTCCGCATCGCGGACTACGACCGGCCGGAGTCCCTCAAGGACGTCTTCCGGGCGGGCGACCGGGTCCTGCTCATCTCCGGCAGCGAGGTCGGCAGGCGCGTGCCCCAGCACACCGCGGTCATCGACGCGGCGAAGGCGGCGGGCGTCGCCCAGCTCGCGTACACCGGCGTCCTCGGCGGCCCCGACGCCGACTTCCGGCTGGCCGACGAGCACAAGGCCACCGAGCAGCTGATCCTCGACTCCGGACTGCCCCACACCTTCCTGCGCAACGGCTGGTACACCGAGAACTACACGGCGAACCTCGCCCCGGTCCTGGAGCACGGCGCCGTCGTCGCCAACGCGGGCGACGGGCGGGTCGCCTCCGCCACCCGCGCCGACTACGCCGCCGCGGCCGCCGCCGTGCTGACCGGCGAGGGCCACATCGGCGCGGTCTACGAGCTGAGCGGCGACGTCGCCTGGTCGTTGGCGGAGTACGCGGCGGAGATCTCGAAAGCCACCGACAAGGAGATCGCGTACAAGAACGTCCCGGCCTCCGTGCACCAGGAGATCCTGGTCGGCGCCGGCGTGCCCGAGTTCTTCGCGGAGATCCTCGTCGACGTCGACGAGGCGATCGGACGCGGCCTGCTCGCCACCACGAGCGGCGACCTGGCCCGGCTGACCGGCCGTCCGACGACGCCGCTCGCCGAGACGGTGGCGGCCGCGGTGGCGGCCGCGTAACACCTGCGGAAGGCGGCTGCGTCACACCCGTTCACCCGCACCTCAGGGGCCCCATGTCATGACCGTATCCCGATACGGGTATGACATGGGGCCCTCCCCGGCGCTACCTTCGTGCAGTTGACGCAGACACGCCTGGAGGGCCCGTGAAGGGGATCAACGAACAGCGGGCGGGACTCCTGTCCGGCATCGGCGCCTACGGTCTGTGGGGGCTCGTCCCGCTCTTCTGGCCGCTGCTGAAGCCCGCCGGCGCGATCGAGATCCTCGCCCACCGCATGGTCTGGTCCCTGGGCTTCGTCGCCGTCGCCCTGCTGGTGCTGCGCCGCTGGTCCTGGATCGGCGAGCTGGTCCGGCAGCCGAGGAAGCTCGGTCTGATCTCGGTGGCCGCGGCCACGATCACGGTCAACTGGGGCCTGTACATCTGGTCCGTGAACAACGGTCATGTCGTCGAGGCCTCGCTCGGCTACTTCATCAACCCGCTGGTCACCATAGCCATGGGCGTCCTGCTCCTGGGCGAACGGCTGCGCCCCGTGCAGTGGGTGGCGGTCGGCACCGGCTTCGCGGCGGTGCTCGTGCTGGCGATCGGCTACGGGCGGCCGCCGTGGATCTCGCTGGTCCTGGCGTTCTCCTTCGCGACCTATGGACTGATGAAGAAGAAGGTCGACATGGGCGGCCTGGAGTCGCTCACCGCCGAGACCGCCGTGATGTTCGTGCCCGCGCTCGGCTATCTGCTGTGGCTGGGCGCCCGGGGCGAGTCGACGTTCGCCTCCGACGGCGCCGGCCACGCGGCCCTGCTGGCCTCGGCCGGTCTCGTCACGGCCGTCCCGCTCGTACTGTTCGGCGCGGCGGCGATCCGGGTGCCGCTCTCCACGCTGGGCCTGCTGCAGTACCTGGCGCCGGTCTTCCAGTTCGTGCTCGGCATCCTCTACTTCCACGAGGCGATGCCGCCGGAGCGGTGGGCCGGGTTCGCCCTGGTGTGGCTGGCGCTCATCCTGCTGACCTGGGACGCGTTCCGGACGGCGCGGCGGACGAGGATCCAGGTGCGCGAGGCCCGGCAGGCGGCGCGGCAGCAGGCACCGCGCCCGAATCCGCCGGCCGACGAGCCCGCCCCGCAGGTACAGATTTAGTTACCTGGTTGCTTTTTTAACTCGGTTACGTTTCCCTGGGTGTCCACGGAACCGCGACCGAGGAGCCCGCATGTCCGCAACCGCGCCTGCCACCACGACCGTCCCCGCCCCCGTACTGATCGTCGGCTCGGGTCCGACCGGCCTGACCCTCGCCTGCGACCTGGCCCGGCGCTCGGTCGGTGTACGGATCATCGAGAGGTCCCCCGGATTCCCGCGCAGCTCACGGGCCAAGGGCCCCAACCCCCGCTCCCTGGAGGTGCTGGAGGACCTGGGCGTCGCCGACCGGGTGCTGGCCGCGGGTTCGGGACCGCTGCCGATGCGCAAGTACCGCGACGGGCTGCCGGTCGCCGACGCCGATCCGTCCGCGTCCTCGCACCCCACGCCGGACACCCCGTACGCCCAGGGCCGGCTGATCGCCCAGTGGCAGCTGGAGGAGATCCTGCGGGACCGCCTGGCGGAGTACGGCGTGCACGTGGAGCTCGGTTCCGAGGCGGTCGGTCTGTCGCAGGGACCCGAGTCGGTGACCGTGGCGCTCGCCGACGGCCGGAGCGTGCGGGCGCGGTACGTGGTGGGCTGCGACGGCGGCCACAGCCCGGTGCGCAAGATGCTCGGCGTCCCGTTCGAGGGGAGGACGACCGAGGAGCAGGCGATGGTCTGCGGGGACGTGGAGGTGGACGGCCTCGACCGCGGCATCTGGCACCAGTGGTTCGACGAGGACGGCGCCGTGATGCTGTGCCCGATCCCGGGTACGCGCACGGGCTGGTGGTTCCAGGCCGGGCCGGAGCGCGACGCGGCGGGAGCCCTCGTACCGCCCTCGCTGGAGAGCTTCCGGCGCCTGTTCGCCAAGCACACCCGGCTCCCGGAGGCCCGTCTCTCGCAGGCCACCCTGCTGTCGACGTACCGGGTCAACGAGCGCATGGCCGACCGCTACCGGGTGGGCCGGGTGCTGCTGGCCGGGGACGCCGCGCATGTGCACTCCGTCGCCGGCGGGCTGGGCATGAACACCGGGATCCAGGACGCGTACAACCTGGGCTGGAAGCTCGCCCGGGTCGTCGAGGGCCGGTCGGACGCCCGCCTGCTGGACACCTACGAGGAGGAGCGGCTTCCCGTCGCCTCCTGGACTCTGGACATCACCGCCGAGCGGCTGCGGACGACCCTCGAAGCGATCCGGCAGCCGGGCGGCGGCCTGGACTCGGCGCTCTCCCGGGACACCGCGGGCCTGGGCCTCGGCTACCCCTGGAGCTCCCTCTCCGCCCCCGGCTCCACCCCCCGGCTGCGGGCGGGCGACCGCGCCCCGGACGCCCCCTGCCGCGACACCACGACGGGCGCGCCGACCCGCCTGTTCGAGGCGTTCGCGGGCCCGCACTTCACCCTGCTGGGCTTCGGCCCGGACACGTCCGAGACGCTGCGGGCGACGGAGTCCGCGTACGGTGACACGGTGCGGGCGTACGGGGTGGACGCCGGAACCCCCCGCGACCTGACCGACGACGCGGGCCACGCCCGCACGGCGTACGGCGTCGCCCCGGCCACCGCCCTCCTCGTCCTGGTCCGCCCCGACAACCACGTGGCCCTGATCACCCCGGCCACCAAGAGCGGGACGATCGGCGCCTACCTCGACCGGCTGGGCGGCAGGGCCTGACGGGGATTCCTTACGAGGGCGGGTGCGGCGCGGGCTCCGGGTCGGTGGCCAGCCGGGCGTGGAGCTCGACGTCGTACCGGACACCGTCGTACGCGAGCTTCTGCCGCTGGATCCCCTCCACCACGAACCCTGCCGCGCGGGCGACCGCGCACGATGCCGGGTTGTTCGTACGGTGGCCCGACTCCAGCCGGAACAGACCCAGTTCCCGGAAGGCCCAGGAGGCCAGGGCCCGGCATCCGCCCGTCGCCGCTCCCCGGCCCCGGGCCGGAGCCGTCGTCCAGTACGAGACCCAGCCCGTGCCGTGCGTACGGTCGAGCGCCCCCACCTGGACGTTGCCCAGCACCGTGCCATCGGTCCCGACCACGGCGAACGCGAAGGCCGAGCCCACCGCGCGGCTCTCCTCCCGGTCCGCCGGCCAGCGCTCCGCCTCGGCCACCGATCCGACGGGTCGGGCCGCCTGGCGCCGCATCGCAGGTTCCGCGAACGCGTCGAGCACCGCCGTCACGTCATGGGCACACCAAGGCCGCAGCAGCAGCCCCGAGGGGGTCTCGATCCGATCCGTCACGCCACGAGTCTTCCAGCCGGCCTCGGACGAGCGCCGCCGCGACCTCGTCCATCACGCGCTGCCAGTGCACGGGACGCCGGTCTCCCGGCCCGCGTCCTTCGTCAGCCCTGTGGGCATCATGTCCCCTTCGGGGAGTGCCGGGCACGGTGCGCCCGTACCTTGTGGAGGTTTCCGCAGCGCTCCATCGCGCACCAGCGCCGCCGGCCCGGCCGCGAGGTATCGACGAAGAGCAGCTTGCAGCTGTCGGAGCCGCATTCACGGATGCGGCCTGCGTACGGACCGGTGAAGAGCTCCACCGCGTCCCGGGCGACCGTCGAGAGCAGGGCAGCGCCGGTGGCGTCCGGGACGACGGCGAGAGACCCGCTTCCGGGGTCGATACGGGGAATGAGCGGCGGCTCGGCCGCCACCGCGTTCACCACGGCGAGATCGGACCGGTCGAGGGCGCGGCCGTGCGCCCGGTCGGCGGTCAGATTCCACAGCGCTCCGCGCAACTCGTGCGCCCGCACCAGCTCTTCCGCACTCACCGACAGCGACAGACCGCCCGGCAGCCGGCTCTCCCCCGCCCAGCGCACCAGGTCCTCGGGGGTGTGCAGCACTTCGTACGCCGCGTACCGCGCGTACCCGCCGGTGGGCAGCAGCTCCAGGCACAGGGCCCCGGGATCGAAGCGGTAGGAGCGGCCCCCCGGCGCATGAAGGGTCAGCCCGGGCACGTCCGTCGAGGGCTCGATCACGCATCCACCATAAAAGGTTTCCGCGACTGCCGGCAGCAGGAGCCGGGTGTTCTCGCCGGAGGCCGGCCGGAGTGCGGATCGACGAAGGGGCCGCCGTCCACCTCATGTCGGCGGACGGCAGCCCCCAGTCGTGCACGTGGCGAGGATCAGTCGGGGAGCCGGTCCATGAGCCAGGTGCACAGCTCTTCGGTGATGGCCGTGTGCGCGGTGGTCGTGGACGAACAGAGGAAGTCGTCCAGTTCGCTCTCCTGCGGCGGCAGTCCGTCGATGTTCACGTACAGGTCGTCCTGCTTCTCGACGTCACGGACCGCGACCGCGCTGACCGAGGGGACGAAGCACACGTCCTCGTGCCGCAGTTCCACCTTGCCGCCGAGCTTCTCCAAGGTGTCGGAGAGGATCTTGTACGTGTGCAGGGTTCCGCCCGGCGCGCCGTCCAGTTCCGGGAACCCGTCGGTCGTGATGGTCTTCTCGGCCTTGGGGAACCGCCGGTTCAGGTAGGCGACCGTCACGTCGTCGCCCTGGGCCTGGGTGTAGAAGGTGGTGCCGGGGTAGATCCGGTCGATCCGCAGCGCGACATCGCCGGGCTTCACGTCGGGCAGGCCGACCCCGTCGGCGCGGCCGTTGGCCACGGCGATCTTCATCGGCCGCTGCGGCCAGCCGCCGACCCGGTCCAGAGCGGCCAGGAACTCCGTGCGCTCCGGGGCGACGCCGATCTTGCCGGTGTCCTTGTCGTAGTGCCGCCACAGCATCTGGCGCGCGGCCGGGCTGTCCATCTGCTTCGCGAAGTTGTTCGGGAAGGGGATGAAGTGGGAGAACGCCTGCACGCCCACCGGGACGGAAGCGCCGCGGTGCGGGCTGTCGTAGGAGAAGTACAGCGCGGTCCGGTGGTCCATCCGCTGCGTCTCCAGCTTGGCAAGCGCGTAGCGGGTGACGATGCCGCCCATGCTGAACCCGCCGACGACCAGACGGGCGTCGCCCACCTGCTCGGCGGAGGCCCGCATGATAGCGGCCACGACCGCCTCCGCGTTCTCCAGAATCGACGCGCTGCGCTCCTCGAAGCCGAGGAGGATCACGTCCCTGCCGCGCCGGCGCAGCTCACTGATGAACGGGAAGTCGCCGCCCTCCAGCCCTTGGTAGAGCTCGTCGAGCTTGCTCCGGCCGAGGTTGAAACCGTCGGCCATGATCACGGGCCGGACGAGATTGCCGCGGTTGCCCTCACCGGGGAACACCCAGGCGAAGCCGTTCGGCAGGGGCCACTCCTCGTGCTCCGGCACCTCGACGGCCCTGGCGGGTCCGGCGGTCAGCGGACCGCCGAGGGTGAACGAACCTACGTTGGGTTCGGTCGTCGCGGACATGGTCGTACTCCTTGTGGGAGGGGTGGGCGGGACGACGTCATCCTGGGCGCCGATCCGGGCGTGTCACTCCTCCATGCCGCGGGGTTCACCCCATCTGATGGAGCAGGCGCGGGAATTGTTTAACGTGCCCGGCATGCGAAGTCGGCCTGTTTTCGTCCCGCTACCCGCGTGCGCGCCGCACGGAGACCAGGTACGCACAGTGCGTGCCGGGAACCGTCACGAGCAGCGGGGCGCCGCTCCTGGTCGAGCGGGCCGCGTTCCGGCAGAGCGACGGCCTCAAGTCCTCGTACCGCAACAACGGCGGCAACTGCGTCACGGCCGCCGCCGACCCGGCCGCACGACCCCAACTCGGAAGGCACGGAGCGGCTTTCGCCGTCAGCGTGTCCATTGACGAACCGATCAAGTAACCACTAAAAACGGTTACCATGACTCTGGAATGGAAAGTCGTCATCGACTCGACCGACCCGCACGCCCAGGCCACCTTCTGGGGCGAGGCCCTCGGCTACCTCGTCGAGGACCACAGCGTCCTGATCGAGCGACTGCTGGGCTTCGGCGCGGTATCCGAGGACATCACCCTCGTCGCACACGACCGCCGCGCCTGGCGCGACCTCGCGGGGGCCCGGCACCCCGACGACCCGTACGACAAGGACAGCGGGGCGGGCCTCGGGCGGCGCCTCCTGTTCCAGCGCGTCCCGGAGACCAAGACGGTGAAGAACCGCCTCCACCTGGACGTGCACGCGGGCCCGGAGCGCCGCGAGGCCGAGGTGCAGCGGCTGGTGGGGCTGGGCGCGACGGTGCTCCGCGAGGTGGCGGAACAGGGCGGCTCCTGGACGGTGCTCACGGACCCCGAGGGCAACGAGTTCTGCGTGCAGTGAGTCAACAGGTCTCTGGATGAGGTGTGTTGAGCGGTACGCCCGGCGTCTCGCTCAACACGGACCGCACCGACAGCGTGTACGTGCAGTCCAGGTCCGGGACGACGACGAGGAGCGGGGCGCCACTCTTGATGTGCGCGTGGGCGGCGCGTTGGCTCTCGCGGTCCTCGTACCAGGCACGGAGTTCCGCAGGGCGGTCGACAGTCGGGGAGACGGCCGGCAGCAGCATGAACGGCCGTACCCAGGAGGACCGTTGCGGATCGGGGTCGAGCCGGTCCGCGATCCACAGCGCCTGGCCGCCGAGCCACCGCAGCACGAGGGTGACCGGCGCTCCGTGCTCGCCTACTCGCAGGAGGCCGAAGTCGCCATGGACAAGGCGGTGTCTCGCGGGAAGGCGTTCGGCTCGTATGCGCCCCCACGGAAGACCGTTCGCCCGGCATGAAGAAGCCCCGCCACGCTCCCGGATCAGGAGCACGGCGGGGCTTCTTCGGTCACGCTTCACCGCGACGTTCT
Source organism: Streptomyces sp. NPDC048295 (assembly GCF_040652135.1). Lineage (NCBI taxonomy): Bacteria > Bacillati > Actinomycetota > Actinomycetes > Kitasatosporales > Streptomycetaceae > Streptomyces > Streptomyces sp. NPDC048295. The sequence continues at coordinate 237,312 of NZ_JBEZLL010000003.1, read as the reverse complement.
GGTGCCACGGGCGGGAGAGCCCCCTAGTCGAGGAGGGCCGAGTCCCACAGCTGGGCGTCCGAGCCGTTCCTCGGGGCCAGGACGACCGGCGGGAACTCGTCGTCCCGGTTCAGGGTGATGACCTTGTCGCTGTTGGGGACTCCGATGGTCCACCTGCCCCCACCGGCCGGCTCGATCGTCCACTGGCCGGGCTGCTTCGTGGCCGAGACGAAGACCGCGTCGCCGCGCTCGACGAGGGCGTAGTCACCGGGCCGCCCCTCCTCGGCGGGCCGGCCCTGTCCGGCGATGATCGTGTACAGGCCGTTCCCGACCGGCGTCACCACCCACCGCTCGACGAAGCCGCCGGAGAGGTTCCGCACGGGGACGTCGATCGGCGGGTAGATCAGCGGGACGGGGCCGATCCCCAGAGCAGTCCCCGGGGCGGCACCCACGTTGTGGATCACGTACCTGTTCGCCTCGGGGATCTCCGTCCCCGTGGCCGGAGCGAGGGCGGAGTTCGCGTGCTGGGACTTCGCCGCCGAGGGTGTGGCGGCGTGGGTGGGGGCGGCGACGGTGAGGCTCACGGCGGCGAGCACAGCGGCTGCCAAGATCTTTTTCATGGCCTGGGAACGAGCACCACGGGTGCGGGTCACGACCGGAACGAGATGCGCGGGACGCTTCCATCCGGGCGGCCGTACCGCTCACCCGGGTGGGCGGTACGAGTGGTCCCGCCGGCCGGTCAGTCCCCCACCACGTCCTGCGGATACCAGCGCAGTTCGACGGTGTTGCCGTCCGGGTCCCGGACGTACACCGACTGCGCCTCGCCCCGGGCCCCGGAGCGGGAGACCGGGCCCTCCAGCACGGTGAAGGTGCCGGAGTCGATGACCTCCTGCCAGTCCAGCGGCTCGACGACCAGGCAGATGTGGTCGACGTTCGACTCATGACGCGGCCGGCCCAGCAGGTCGATGATCGTCGTCTGGCTGACCCGCACCGACGGGAACGGGAACGTCCCCGCCCGCCACTCGTCGACCTTGATCGGCTCCAGTCCGAGGGGTCCGCAGTAGAACTCCAGGGACCGTTCCACGTCCTGCACGTTGAGCACCAGGTGGTCGAAGTCCTTGACTCTCACTCGCACGGCACAGCCTTTCAACCGCTCGGAAGCGGTTCGGTCGGTCGGTTCGCTTCGGTTCGTTCGGTCGGGTTCGGTCGGGTTCGGTTCACGGGGTCGCCCAAGCTATCGCTGAGCCGCGAATGCCGCGCCGCCCCGGGGGCGTTGCGTCAGTCCGTCCGTCCGATGCGCCAGGGGGCGTCGGGGAGGGTGGGGTGCGCGTCGGCGGTCAGCCGGATCGCGTACACCGGGCGCTCTCCGGGCACCGGTCCGAGGTAGTCGTGACCGGTCATGTGGCACCAGGCCGGCAGGTCGAGGGGTGCGGCCGGGTCGGTCGCGACGACGTGCACCAGGGTTCCGGGCGGTGCGGCGTCGATCTGCTTGCGCAGGCGCAGCAGGAGTGTGACGCACAGCAGTCCGGTGCCGTCGACGGTGATGCCGGCGGCCGGTATCGGGTGGGCGTTCACCGCGGGAGGCTCTGGGTGATGCGCCACAGGCGGCGGGGCAGGTCGCCCTCCTCGAACGCGTGGACCTCGTCCAGGGTCCAGCCGTCGGCGAGGGAGTCGACCAGGTGGCGGGGGAAGAAGTGCACGGCGAAACCGCCGTGTTCGTAGATGTCGTCACCATGGGCGGTGCCGGAGCCGTAGTGGGCGTCGCCGGTGTGGCGAACCGTGTACACGAAGGTCCCGCCCGGCTTCAGGACGCGGCCGACTTCGCCGACCAGGGCGTGGATCTCCTCGGTCGAGAGGGCCATGCACAACAGCATGTGCGCGAAGACCGCTTCGACGGAGGCGTCCGGCAGCGGCAGCGGCTCGCGTACGTCATGGACCGTGGTGGTCACCCGCCCGTCGAGGCCCTGGGCCCGCGCCGCGCGCCGGAGCTGGTCCAGGCCCACGGGGCTGAAGTCGGCCGCCCGGACGTTGAAGCCCTCGCGGGCGAAGTACAGGGCGTCCCTGCCGTGACCGGCCCCCATCTCCAGCACGTCGACCGCCCCGGCCGTGCGGAAGACCCGGGCGGCGTGGGCGGCAGGGGCGGAGGGGTCCTCGCCGTACATGCCGGGGTGGGCGGTGTACGTGCTCTGCCAGTGCCGGCGCTGTGCCTCGGCCAGCCGCCGCGCGTCGTCGCTCATGTCTGCTCGCTCCCGTGCCGGATCCGCAGATCAGCGTAGATCGTGCCGGCCAGGACCCCGGCACGGGTCCGAGCCCATGGTCCGAGCCCCGGCGGTCACGAGGACCGCCGGGGCTCAGGAGAGGAAGAACATCCGCAAGGTCAGCGGACGAAGACGCTCGCGCCGAACTCCGACACCTGCGAGGACCCCGGCGGGACGACCGCGATGACCCGGCCGGAGCAGTTCGGCGAATCAAAGATCAGCACCATTTCATTAGTCCTGTTCTGGACGGAGAGCGGCCAGCGGTCGGAGTCGAAGCATCCGGAGGGGTTGACATGCACCTTCCCGTTGATGACCAGGTCTCCAGTGGCGGCGGCGGCCGACTGGGTGACCGATACGGAGAGCATTGCCACGGCGGCGAGGGTGCCGAACGCGGTGAGGACGCGGCGCATGAGGGTTCTCCTGGCTGTCACGAGGGCGCCCGATGCACCCTCACAGCCATGACTACCATGTGTAGTCAACGGCTGCGTAGAGTGACTCACTTGGCAGGGGCGGGAGGCCACGGGACACCGGCCAGCAGGGGCAGGATCTGCTCCTCCTCGTAGTCGAGATGGGCGTTCAGCTCCGTGGACATCCTGTCCAGCTCGGCGCGGAAACGCTCGGGTTCGGCCTTGCCCATGTCCGCCAGCAGGGCCACCAGCTCGCCCTGGATGCGGGCGACCGCGCGGTGTTCGTCGGCGAGCCGGGCGAAGGTGTCCGTCAGGTGCGGGTGGTAGCGGGCGATGCCGGGGAACAGGTGCTCGTCCTCGCTGGTGTGGTGGAACTCCAGCGACTGGCAGAACGCCAGGCAGCGCTGCCTGATCTGGAGCCCGAGGCCCGGAACGGGTGGCGCGCCGGGGCCCCGGTGGGCGGCCCGTGCGGCGAAGTGGGCGTCCGCCTCCGCCTTCACCTGGCGCAACTGGCCCCGCAGCCAGGTGTGGACCTCCATGACCTTCCCCGCGAGGGTGGTGATCTCGCGGGCCGGCTCCCAACCGTCGGGCTCGGCACGCTCCAGCACCACGACCGGGAGGAGCCGGGTCGTGCGTGCCTGGTAGTCGGCGTAACCGGGCGCCGCCTGGACGGCGTACGCGAACAGCTCCTCGCGCCGCGCCCCCTCCGCGGGGACCGCGAGGGCCTGGAAGGTACGGGTGCCGAGCTCCACGTGGACCACGGGACGGGCGAGCAGGTTGTGGTACCAGTCGGGGTGGTGCGGGGCACCGAGGTTGGAGCCGACGACCAGCAGCGCGTCGCCGTGGCGGACGTAGCCGAGGGGTGTGGTGGTCTCCTTCCCCGACCTCGCGCCGGTGGTGGTCAGCAGGAGCAGGTCCCTGCCTTCGAAGGGACCACCGACCTTCCCGCCATGGGCGCGGAACTCCTCGATGACGGACTGGTTGAAAGGTGTGGGCATGCGTTCTGTGTCTCCATGAGAACGAGCGAGCGCGCCACACGGCCCATGACGGTGCACGGTGCCGGGGCATGCGGAAGAGGAAGAGTGCGACCAGCGGTCACCGCTGCGTCGGATATGTGCGTCAGATACAGGGCGCGGAGTATGAACTCATGACGGGCCCCTCGGTGAAGGGTGTTCGCCCGAGCACCGGCCGGCCCACTGCTCTTTGGCCGGCGTCACGCGACACCGGGTTCATTACACGCATCCCAGCGGGGACCTGTCAACGCGCGCCCGTCCGCACGCCGGGCACTCCTAGGCTTGCACCATGCCCACCCCACCCGCATATGCCCTCGTCGCCACCGACCTGGACGGCACCCTGCTGCGCCGCGACGACACCGTGAGCCCCCGCACCCGCGCCGCGCTCGCCCTGGCCGCCCGCGCCGGGGCCCGGCATCTCGTCGTCACGGGGCGCCCCGTGCCCGGGATACGCGGGCTGCTCGACGGGCTGGGCTACCGGGGGCCGGCGGTGTGCGGGCAGGGAACCCAGCTGTACGACGCCGGGTCCGGGCGGCTGGTGCACGCGTTCACCCTGGACCGGGAGGCCGCCGACGCCGCGCTCGGCAAGATCGAGGCCCAGGTGGGGCCGGTCTTCGCAGCCGTCGACCAGGACGGGGCGGACGGGCGGACCCTGATCGAGCCGGGGTATGCGATGCCCCATCCCACGCTGCCCGCCCAACGGACCCGGCACCGGCACGAGTTGTGGTCCGCGCCCGTGGTGAAGGTGCTCATCCGGCACCCGGAGCTCACCGACGGCGCACTGGCCGAGGCGGCCCGCGGTGCCGTCGGCGATCTCGCCACCGTCACGCACTCCGGCCCCGGCACGGTCGAACTCCAGCCGTACGGCGTCGACAAGGGGACCGGGCTCGCGCTGGCCGCCGAGTACCTCGGCGTGGCCGCGGACTCCGCGATCGCCTTCGGGGACATGCCCAACGACCTGCCGATGTTCCGGGCGGCCGGGTACGGCGTGGCCATGGCCAACGCCCATCCCGAGCTGCGGGCCGCGGCGGACGAGGTGACGTCGTCGAACGAGGGCGACGGGGTCGCGGAGGTGCTTGAGCGGGTGTTCGGCCGAGCCACCCGCAGCGGCTGAACACCCGCATCCGCTGAACGGCCCGTGCCGCCCGGGTCACCCGTTCCGCCCGGGTCGTCCGTGCCGCCCGGGTCGTCCGTGCCGCCCGGGTCGTCCGTGCCGCCCGGGTCGTCCGTGCCGCCCGGGTCGTCCGTGCCGCCCGGGTCGTCCATGCCTGCCAGGTCGTCCGTGTCAGCCGACGGAGTGTCAGAGTGACATCAGGCAGTACAACCGGTGCGGCTCGGGGCGGGCCCGCGCCTGCTCGGCCAGGTCCGCCAGCCTGCTCAGGAAGTCGGCCAGCTCGTCGGGTGGGACATCGCCTCCGAACTCCTCGATGTGCGACCAGGTCGCGGCCACCGCGGCGAACCCACCGGGTCTCGCGGCCGCGAGCGCGTCCCGCAGCTCGTCGGTGAGCGTGACCAGCCAGCGGGATTCGTCCTCGGGGGAGCTGAGCAGCCGGTTGAAGCGCGGGAGCGAGGTGACGTCCTCGTACGGCGTGCCGGTGAGCATGCTCTCGGCCTGGCCCAACTGCACGTACGGGTCGATCCCCTTGACCGGGAGCAGCGGGAGGCCGGCCTCCTCGATCCCCTGACCGAAGGCCGCCAGCGCCGTGGCGTCGTCCGGTGCGCCGAAGTAGTCGTACAGGTTTCCCATGCGTCGCATGCTCGCACGCCCCTCTGACAGTCGCCCCGGTCTCACGGCTCCGGCGGCACACCGATCGCCCGCAGCACATGCGCGACCAGTGACGCGATCTCCTCCTCGTCCTGGATCGGCTTGCGCAGGACATGGCGGTAGTAGACGGGGCTGTACAGCATCTCCACGGCCAGCGGGAGATCGGCGTCCGGCGGGACCTGCCCCTGCTCCTGGGCCCGGCTCAGACGGGTGACCGCCTCGTCGAAGCGGGGGTCGACCAGCTTCGCCCGGACGGTCCGCGCGAGTTCGTCGTCGTGGTGCATCTCGGAGAGGATCCCGGCGTACGCGGGGCCGAAGGGCGGTGTGCTGAGAAGCTTCACCGCGCCCGCGAGATTGGCCCGCAGATCGGCGGCGATGTCGCCGGTGTCGGCGAACGGTGTCGTGCCGACCAGCGCGTCGGTGAAGGCCTCCAGGATCACCGCACTCTTCGACGGCCACCAGCGGTAGATCGTCTTCTTGCTGACGCCCGCTCTGGCCGCGATGGCCTCGACCGTGACGCGGCCGTACCCCTTCTCCGTGCACAGTTCGAGAGCGGCCTCCAGGGTCGCTCTCCGTGATCTCTCGCTGCGGCGCTGCGAACTCTGCGATGTGATCATTCGGTGAGCATAGGCGTGTTCGAACCGGGCGTTATTGACAGCCTGTCGCCAGAGGTCGAACAATACGCAGGCGGAAACGGAACGTGCCGTGTCGTGTCGTTCCTGCAATTCGCACCGTTCGTGCCGTTCGTGCCGCGACGAGCCGATCGGGGGACGGCTCGCCCGGCCGACGGCGCGAGTGGGGCATTGCGCCCCGTGCGTCGGCGAGTCCCGTGCGTCAGGCGGTGATGTCCTTCGCCGTGAACCGGGCCCAGGCCGCCGAGCCGAACACCACCGCGTACAAGCCCTGAAGCCCCAGGTTCTTGACCACTTCGTCCCAGTAGACGGGGTCGCGCAGCAGATCCGCGTACGACATCCAGTAATGCGGGAAGAGATACGGGTGCACCGCGCTCAACTGCGGGATGCCATCGACGATCTGCACGGTGATCAGCAGTCCGACGGTGGTGGCCATGGCCGCGATGCCGCTGCTGGTGAGGGTCGAGACGAACAGGCCGACCGCCGCGAACCCGATCAGCGATGCCGCGACCACCACCGCGATCAGCCCGGCCCGCAGCAGCCCCTCGCCGAAGCCGATCCGCGTCCCCGAGATGGTGGTGACCTCGCCGACGGGGAAGAGCAGGGCGCCCACGGCGAGCGCGGAGAGCGCCACGACCAGGGTCGCGACCAGGCAGAACACCAGCACCGAGGCGTACTTCGTCAGCAGCAGCCTGGTGCGGCCGGCCGGGGCGACCAGCAGGTAGCGCAGCGTTCCCGCGCCGGCCTCGCCCGCGACCGAGTCGCCCGCGACGACACCGACGGCCATCGGCAGGAAGACCGGGAGCGTCACGGCGAGGGCGGCGAAGACCAGGAAGAGGCCGTTGTTGGTGACCTGGGAGAGGAACGCCGGGCCTCCCCCGCCGCCCGGTCCGGGCGAGGAGCCGTCGCCCGTCTCGATCCGCACCGCGATGCCGATCAGCACGGGCACGGCGGCCAGCACCCCGAGCAGCGCGAGGGTGCGCCAGCGGCGCAGTGTGGTGGTCAGTTCGGAGCGGAGGATCCCGAAGGTCCACAGCGGGCTCGGCGCCCGGCCCGCCCCGGTGACCGCGGTTTCAGCCTGCGACATCGAAACCCTCCCCGGTGAGTGCGACGAAGGCGTCCTCCAGCGAGGCCCGCTGGACGCCGAAGGACCTCAGTCGTACGCCGGCGTGCACCAGCGCGGCGCTGAGGTCGGCGAGCTCCACGTCGCCCGGCGGGGCCTCGGCGCTCACCCGGTCGCCGTCGACCGCGATCCCGGTGACGCCGAGCTCCTTGAGGACCCGGGCGGCCTCTCCCGGGTCGGGGGTGGTGACCGCCAGCCGTCCGCGGGCGCCCGCGGCCAGTTCCGCGACCGGGCCCTGGGTCATCAGCCGGCCCCTGGCCATCACCGCGGCGTGCGTGCAGACCTGCTCGATCTCGTCGAGGAGGTGCGAGGAGAGGAAGACGGTGGTGCCGTCCGCCGCCAGTTCCCTGACCAGGGTGCGGATCTCCCGCATGCCCTGCGGGTCCAGGCCGTTGGTCGGCTCGTCGAGGACGAGCAGGCGGCGCGGCTGGAGCAGGGCGGCGGCGAGGCCCAGACGCTGCTTCATGCCGAGCGAGTACGCCCTGGCCTTCTTCCCGGCCGCCGCGGCCAGCCCGACCCGGTCCAGGGCCTGCCCCACCCGGGCCCGGCGGGTGCGCGGATCGGCGGTGGGGTCGGCGGAGTCGTACCGCACCAGATTGTCCCGGCCGCTCAGGAAGCCGTACAGCGCGGGCCCCTCGATCAGCGCGCCGACCTGCGGGAGCACGGTGCGGGCGGAGCCCGGCATGGTGTGACCCAGCAGCCGCGCGGTGCCGGAGGTCGCCTCGATCAGGCCCATCAGCATGCGGATGGTGGTGGTCTTGCCCGAGCCGTTGGGGCCGAGGAAGCCGAAGACGCTGCCGGCGGGGACACTGAGGTCGAGGCCGTCGACGGCGAGCTGGCCGCCGCGGTAGCGCTTGGTGAGGCCCCGGGTCTCGATCACGGCTCCCGGCTCGGTGACCGGCGCCGGTTCGACGACGGTCCCGGACTCTGTCATGCGTACTCCCCATGGGTCGGCCAGGGCCTGTCCGCCGGACCGGCCCCAGGGCGGACCGCCCCGCCGTACGGAGCGTACGGCGGGGCGGGTGAGCGGTGCGGGAAGCGCGGCGCGCCCCGGCTCAGGAGGCGTTGTTCGCCGCCCGGACCAGCGCGTCCTTGGTGACCGCGCCGACGTACACCTTGCCGTCGTCCGTCATCAGGGCGTTGACCAAGCGGGTCTTGAAGACCGTGCCCGAGCCGAACGTGCCGGTGACCTTGTCGCCCAGCGCGTCCAGGAACTGCTGGGCCTCGGCCGGGACGTCGCCCGATCCCTTCGAGGGGAGGCCGGTGCCGCCCGGGGTCGTGATCTCGGCGATGGCGTTCCAGCCCTCGCCGATGACCTTGGTGTCCTTGCCGTCCCGGCCCCCGGCGCCCAGCTCCCCGGCGCCCGGGATCAGGCCGTCGAGGCCCTTGTCGTTCTTGTGCTGCGCCTTCGCGTCGTCGGCCTCGGTCACCTCGGTGCCCTTGGGCGGGGTGAACGTGAACGAGGAGGCGTCCGGCTTCGAGAAGTCGACCTTGGTGAAGCCGGCGTCGACGACGGCCTTGCCGCCGCTGCTCGCGAGCAGCGTGAACTTCAGCGGCACGCCGTTCTCCGCGTCGACCGCGACCGTGACCGAACCGATCGTGGAGCCGCTCTGCTTCGGCTTGACGACCAGCTTGTACGCGTCGCGTCCGGCGACCTGCGCGGTGCCTTCGACCGTCACCGACGTGGTGGGACCGGCGGCCTTCAGCACCTGCTCGGCAAGGGCCTTCGGGGTGGTGGGCACGCCCTCGGGAACGGTGTGCCCGGACTTCTTCCCGGCGTCCTTGCCGGCCCGGTCCTCGGTGGCGTGGTAGGCCTGGTCGGACTTGCTGTCGTACGCCCAGACCTGATCGCCGTTGCGGATCAGGCTGTACTCGGACGCGTTGTCCAGGATCGACAGCCGCTGCTTGTCGGGGCCGTCGGCCGCCACCCGGAGGGTGTGCGTGCCGGAGGCCAGCTCCGTCATCCGTTCCTGCGGGTCGGCGCTCGAACCGCCCTTGCCGCCCGCGCCGCCCTGGGCGAAGGACTCGGCCAGACCGCCGAGCGACGGGAGGCCGAAGTCCGTGCTGATCTTCACCGTGCCGGAGAGCTGCTCGGTGTCCGAGGCGGCGATCTTCTCTATGAGCTGCTGTGCGCTGATCTTCGGCAGATCGGGGTCGCCGGAGCTCGCGAGCGCCGGGACGAGCCCGATCGTCGCGGCCGCGACTCCCGCAACCGCGACCGGGACGATGTAGCGCGCCGCCTTGCGGCGGCCCGCGGCGGTGCCCCTGGTCCCGCCGTCGGTCCCTGCGCTGTCGTTCGGTGCCATGTGTGCCCTACCTCCGTGGTCGGCGGCTTCCGTCCGGTTGCACTCGTCCACTCCGTGCCGCCATTCTCACCCGGTTCGGTCAGGAGTGGTTGTTCTCCATCTGACCAAACCGGGGGCACGGAGGCGTCAGCCCCCGGGATCAACTCCGCGTACCTCTTCGGTATGACATCGCACGGCGTTCGCGCCCCCGTCCAGTAGGGGATGCCACGGGGAAGGCTCAGCCCGCGCGGTGCACCACCGCGTCGCACAACTCCCGCAGCGCGGCCTTCGCGTAGCCCTCGGGCAGCGGCGTCAGCGTGGCGCGCGCCTCCTCCGCGTACCGCACGGTGTCCCGCCTGGCCTGCTCCAGCGCCGGGTGGGCGCGCAGCCTGCGCAGCGCCTCGGCGTGCCGGGCGTCGTCGCTGAGGTCGCCGTCGAGCAGCTCGACGAGCTCCAGGTCGTCCGGCTTCCCTTCGGCCTCCGCCTGCGCCCGCAGGTGGAGCACGGGGAGCGTGGGGATGCCCTCGCGCAGATCGGTGCCCGGGGTCTTGCCGGACTCGTGGGAGTCGGACGCGATGTCGAGCACGTCGTCGGCGAGCTGGAAGGCGACGCCGAGCCGTTCCCCGTACTGGGTGAGGATGTCCACCGCCGACTCGTCCGCGCCGGCCATCATCGCGCCGAACCGGCAGGCCACCGCGATCAGCGAGCCGGTCTTGCCGCGCATCACTTCGAGGTAGTGCTCGACCGGGTCGCGGCCGTCGCCCGGCCCCGCGGTCTCCAGGATCTGGCCGGTCACCAGCCGCTCGAACGCCTCCGCCTGGATGCGAACGGCCTCCGGACCGAGGTCGGCCAGTATGTGCGAGGCGCGGGCGAAGAGGAAGTCGCCGGTCAGCACGGCCACCGAGTTGCCCCAGCGGCTGTTGGCGCTGTCCACGCCGCGGCGCACGTCCGCCTCGTCCATCACGTCGTCGTGGTAGAGCGTCGCGAGGTGCGTCAGTTCGACGACGACGGCCGCGGGCACCACGCCCGGCGCGTCCGGGTCGCCGAACCGGGCGGCCAGCATCGCCAGCAGCGGCCGGAAACGCTTGCCCCCGGCGCGCACGAGATGCTGCGCGGCCTCCGTGATGAAGGGCACGCCGCTCTTGGTGGCATCGAGCAGCCCGGACTCGACAGCAGCCAACCCGGCCTGGACATCGGCCTCAAGTGCCTGGTCCCGCACGCTCAGCCCGAACGGCCCGACGACGGTCACGAGGGGATCTCCTGTCTGCTGACGATCACACGGAATGTCGATGTGTCGCTGTCATCACTCAAGTCAGCGTATCCGGTCCCCTTTGGATCAACGTGGGCGCCTTCCCGCCACCGCCGGTATGTTCGGGATCAGCTCATACGATCAGGAGTTCTCCCTTTGTCCCACACGGCCACCGACACCGAACCGAGTCAGCCGCCGCCCGAAGACGACCATGCTTTTTTCGGCCAGCCACGAGGGCTGATGACCCTGTCCGGCCTGGAGGTCTGGGAACGCTTCTCGTTCCTGGGCATGCAGGCGATCCTGGTCCTCTACTTCGCGGACACGGTCGCCCGCGGCGGCATGGGCATGGAAGCGGGTACCGCGGCATCGGTCTCGGCCGCTTACGGCACCCTCGTCTATCTTGTCTCCGTCGCCGGCGGCTGGCTCGCCGACCGGATCCTCGGCTCGTACCGCGCCGTCCTGTACGGCGGAATCCTCATCGCCTGCGGGCATTACGCCATGGCGGTGCCCACCGACACCATGACCTGGGTCGGCCTCGGTCTGATCAGCGCCGGGACCGGCCTGCTCAAGCCCAATGTGGCGACCATGGTCGGCAAGCTCTACCGCACCACCGACGAACGCCGCGACGCCGGCTTCGCGCTCTACTACATGGGCATCAACATCGGGGCGTTCCTCGGCCCGCTGGTCACCGGCTGGCTCGGGGACCACGCGAGCTGGCACTGGGGTTTCTCGGCCGCTGCCTTCGGCATGACCCTCGGTCTGATCCAGTACGTGCTCGGCCGGCGTCACCTGGCCGGGCGAAAGCACAGCGCCGAATTCGCGCTGGCACCGGCACCCATGCGCCGCGCCGTTCGGCTGATCGTGGCCGGTGCCGTCGTGGTCGCCGCGGTCGCCACCGCGCTCGCCCTGGCCGGCTGGCTGACCATGAACCGCTTCGTCGACCTGCTCACCCTGATCTCGGTGATCGCCCCGGTCGTCTACTTCGTGGTGATGTTCCGCAGCCCCCGGGTCACCCCGGAGGAACGCGGCAGGCTGCGCCCGTACGTGGTGCTGTTCCTGGCCTCCGTGGTCTTCAACTTCATCCTGTTCCAGGCGTACTCGACGATGATGCTGCTCGCGTCGACCAACGCCCGCACCGAGATCTTCGGCTTCCACTTCCCGGCGAGCTGGTACGCCTCCGCGCTGGGTGCCTTCGAGGTCGCGCTCGCCCCGGTGGTCGCCGCCGTCTGGGCCCGGATGGGGCCGCGTCAGCCGCACGCCTCCAACAAGATCGCGATCGGGGTGATCCTCGGCGGGCTGTCCTTCCTGCTGATGGTGCTGCCGACCTCCGGGCACTCCGGCGACACCTACAAGATGGCCGCCTGGTGGATCGTCGGCTCGTACCTGCTGCTCGGCCTCGGCGACATCCTGCTGGAGACCTCCGGCATGTCCGCGACCACCAAGCTCGCCCCCAAGGCGTTCGCCAGCCAGACGATGGCGCTCTGGTTCCTCTCGCTGGCCCTCGCCAACGGCATCCAGGCACAGGTCGTGAAGCTGTACGGCGAGGTCTCCAACCCCGCCTACTTCGGTGTCAATGGCGCGATCGCGGTGGTGGCCGGTGTGGCCGTGATCGCCGCCGCACCCTGGCTCAAGCGCACCATGCACCCCGTCCACTGAGGTACCACCATGCACATCCGCACCACATTCCCGTACGAGACCACCCATGAGGACGTCCGCATCCCGCTGCCGGACGGCACCCGGCTCTACGCCCGGATCTGGCGGCCCGTCACCGACGAACCGGTGCCCGCGCTGCTCGAATACCTGCCCTACCGGCTGAGCGACTGGACGGCGCCGCGGGACTGGCAGCGCCACCCCTGGTACGCGGGCCACGGCTACGCCTCCGTCCGGGTCGACGTACGCGGACACGGCAACAGCGAGGGGCTGCCGGGCGACGAGTACGACGCGACGGAGCTGGCCGACGGCGTCGCCGTCATCCACTGGCTGGCCGAGCAGCCGTGGTGCTCCGGCCGGGTCGGCATGTTCGGCATCTCCTGGGGCGGCTTCAACTCGCTCCAGATCGCCGCGCTGGCCCCCGAGCCGCTGAAGGCGATCGTCACCGTCTGCTCGACCGACGACCGCTACGACAACGACGTCCACTACATGGGCGGCTCGGTCCTCGCCGTCGACATGCATGCCTGGGCGGCGACCATGCTGGCCTTCGTCTCCCGGCCGCCGGACCCGGCGCAGGTCGGCGACGGCTGGAAGGACATGTGGCTGAAGCGGCTGGAGGCCGTCGACCCCTTCATCCACACCTGGCTGGCGCACCAGACCCGCGACGACTACTGGAAGCACGGCAGCGTCTGCGAGGACTACTCCGCGATCCGGGCGAAGGTCCTCGCGGTGGGCGGCTGGCACGACCCGTACCGCGACACCGTCCTGCGGCTCGTCGAGCACCTGCCGGCGGACCGGGTCCGCGGGCTGATCGGGCCGTGGTCGCACCAGTACCCGGACCGCGGGCTGCCGCCGGGGCCGTCGATCGGCTTCCTCCAGGAGACGCTGCGCTGGTGGGACCAGCACCTGAAGGACAAGGACACCGGCGCCATGTCCGAGCCGCTGCTGCGGTCCTGGATCAGCGAGTCGCACCGCCCCGCCACGGTGTACGAGACGCTGCCCGGCCGCTGGGCCGGCGAGCACAGCTGGCCGTCCCCGAACATCGAGCCGGTCGCGTACGCCCTCGGGGGCGGCCCGCAGATCGTCGACTCGCCGCAGCAGACGGGGCTGGACGCCGGGCGGTTCTTCCCGTTCGGCAACGACGCCGACCTGCCGCCCGACCAGCGCGACGAGGACGCCAAGTCGGTCTGCTTCGAATTCCCGGTCGAGGACGCCCCGATCGAGATCCTCGGCCGCCCCCGGGTGAAACTGCGGATCCGGATGGACGTGCCGCGCGGCCAGGCGATCGCCCGGCTCTGCGACGTCGCGCCGGACGGCTCCTCGACGCTGGTCACCCGGGGCGCGCTCAACCTCTCCGCCCGGGGCGGCCGCGACCGCGCGGACGACTGGCCGGTGGGCAGCACCGAGGACGTGACCTTCGAGCTGAACGGCATCGGGCACACCTTCCCGCCCGGCCACCGGATCAGGCTCGCGGTCTCCTCCTCGTACTGGCCGTGGATCTGGCCGCAGGCCGGGTCGGTGGGCTTCGTCCTGGACGCCGACGGCAGCCTCGTCGAACTGCCGGTGCGCCGGCCCGTCGAGGAGCCCGCGATCCGCTTCGAGGAGCCGGAGCAGTCGGAGCCGCTCGGCGTCGTGTACCCGGTGACCCTCGACGAACAACGCCCGGAGCGGCTGGTGGTCCGCGATGTCGCCAAGGGCGAATGGCGGCTGGAGGTCGACCCGCGCTACGGCGGCACCCGGGTCTACCCGGACGGCCTGGAGTTCACCGAGGACGCCCTGGAGACGTACACGATCCAGGAGAACGACCCGCTCTCCGCGCGTACCCGCTCCGACTGGGCGATCCGGCTGCACCGCCCCGAGCTCGCGTGGGACGTACGGATCGAGACGCGCTCCGAGATCGGTGCGGACGACAGCGACTTCATCACCTCCAACGAGGTGGTCTGCAAGGAGGGCGGCGAGGTCGTCTTCCACCGCACCTGGGAGAAGCGGATCCCGCGCACGGCGGGCTGAACGGAACCCACCGCCGTGCCCCGCACACCCGGGGCACGGCGGAACTTTCCGGGCATCAGGGGCGGTTGGGGCACTCCCGCGAGCGGGTGGCATCGACGTAACGTGTCCCCCAAGCGACCTGGAAAGCGAGGCAGCAACACATGCCCGAGCAGAGCAGCCCGCTCGATCTGGCCGAGGGCGACCCCTTCGGTCCGCACAACCTTCCCTACGGAGTGTTCTCCACCCCCGACCACCCCGAGGACCGCCGGGTCGGCGTCCGCATCGGCAACCACGTACTGGACGCCGGAGCCGCGGCGCACGCCCTCGGCTCCCCCTACGCGCAGCTCCTCGCGCAGCCGGACCTGACCGCGCTGCTCTCGGCGGGCCGCACCGCGTGGCGCGACGTCCGGCGCGCGCTGACCGCATGGGTGACGGTCCCGGCGCACCGGGCCGACATCGAACCGCTGCTGCACCCGGTCGGCTCCGTGACGCTCCATCTGCCGTACGCGGTCGCGGACTACGTCGACTTCTACGCGAGCGAGAACCACGCCACCAACGTCGGACAGATCTTCCGGCCGAACGCCGAGGCGCTGACGCCCAACTGGAAGCACCTCCCGATCGGTTACCACGGCCGGTCCGGCACCGTCGTCGTCTCGGGCACGGACGTGGTGCGCCCGTCCGGCCAGCGCAAGGCGCCCACCGACGCGGCCCCGGTCTTCGGCCCCTCCGTCAAGCTGGACATCGAGGCCGAGGTCGGCTTCGTCGTCGGCGTGGGCTCCGAGCAGGGCCGCCCGGTCCCGCTCGGCGGCTTCCGCGACCACGTCTTCGGGCTCTGCCTGCTCAACGACTGGTCGGCGCGGGACATCCAGGCCTGGGAGTACGTCCCGCTCGGCCCGTTCCTCGGCAAGTCCTTCGCCACCTCCGTATCGGCCTGGGTGACCCCGCTGGAGGCCCTGGAGTCGGCCCGCATCGCTCCCCCGGCCCGCGACTTCCCGCTCCTCCCCTATCTGGAGGACGCCGGCGAGGAGGAGGCCGGCGGCCTCGACCTGCGGATCTCCGTCGCGATCAACGGCCAGGTGGTCGCCGAGCCGCCGTTCGCCACGATGTACTGGACGGCGGCCCAGATGCTGGCCCAGATGACGGTGAACGGCGCGTCGCTGCGCACCGGCGATCTGTACGGCTCCGGCACGGTCAGCGGCGCCGAACCCGGCCAGCGCGGCTCCCTCCTGGAGCTGACCTGGAACGGTCGCGACCCGCTGGACCTCCCGGACGGCAAGCGCGCCTTCCTGGAGGACGGCGACACGGTGACGATGACCGCCTGGGCCCCGGGCCCGGACGGCACCCGGGTCGGCCTCGGCGAGGTCACCGGACGGATCGTGCCCGCTTCATGATCCCGCCCGCCCCGGAGCTCACGCTCCCCGAGGAACTGCTGCTGCTCGCGCTGGACCCGCGGCGCGGCAGCCCGTACTGCTCCGGCCGATCCCTGGAGTACGGGACGGCGGGCGCGGTCCTGAGGGAACTGGAGCTCCAGGGCCGGGTCACCGGACAGCGCGGCAGGATACGAGTGGTGAGCCCGCTCGCTCCCCCGGACCCGCTGCTCGCCCAGGTCCTGGGAAGCCTGTCGGACCCGGGCACGGGCGGGCTCGCGGGAGGCGTCGACACCCGGCGGTGGATCCGGCAGACCGGCCGGCACGTCCAGGAACTCTGCCTGGAACACCTGGTGCGCCGCTCCGTCCTGCGCAGGGAGACCCACCGCTTCCTCGGTCTGCTGCCGTACCACCGGCACCCGCCGGTGGACCCGGGCCTCTCGCTCGCCGTCCGCGACCGCTTCGCGGCCGCCGAGGCCGCCGGCTTCCCGGATCCGCGCGGCCGGACCCTGGCCGCCCTGGTCTCGGCGGTCGGCCTGTCGGGCGCGGTGGCCCGGGGCGGCCTGCGGGACCGTTGGGCGATGCACGGCCTGGTCGACGAGGAGTGGACCGCACACGCGGTGTACCGGAACGTCCGCCAGGACCGGGCGAAGCGGAACAGCGGGAGGAGCTTCGGCGGCGGCAGCAGCAGCTCCGGCGGCGACTGACGGGGCGGACGGTCCCGGGGCACCCCGGGACCGCTGGTCAGCGGTGCTCGGGGCGTTCACACGTTCGGGGGAGCCGTGTCCCGTTCCTGGCGGATACGCTGGAAAGTCCCACGAGACTCTGCGTCATGGGAGCACTGATGAGCGTCGAACCCGAGGCCCCCGAGCCGCGGTGGGCGGTTCCGCCCGTGGGCGGCTGGACCGCCGATGACCTGGACACACTCCCGAATCTGCCTCCGCACACGGAGCTGATCGACGGGAGTCTTGTTTTCGTGAGTCCGCAGACGGTATTCCACGAGCGCGCAATCGACTATCTCAAGTGGCAGTTGCAATCGCTCGCGCCAAGCGACTTGGAAGTGTTTCGCGAATTCACCATCGATGTCGACTTGCAGAACCGGCCCGAACCCGATGTGGTCGTTGTGCGGGCGGACGTGGTCGAAGGTCTTCGGCAGACCCGCTTCCCCGCCGAGTCCGTACAGCTGGCCATCGAGGTCGTCTCCGACGAGTCCCTGACCCGGGACCGGGAGACCAAGCCCGTGAAGTACGCGCGGGCGAAGATCCCGCACTACTGGCGGGTGGAGAACCACGACGACAGGGTGGTGGTGTACGTCTTCGAGCTGGAGCCGTCGACCGGGGCCTACACCTCCACCGGGATCTTCCACGACCGGATGAAGGTCTCCGTCCCCTTCCCCGTCGATCTCGACCTCACCGCGATCACCGCGCGCCGCCGGGCAGCGGACTCCCAGTAGGTCCGCCCGCCGCCCGGTCGGTGCTCCTCACTCGTACTCGGGCGGCTCCTCGTCCCAGCCGAACTCGGGGTCGGCCTCGGGGGCCGCTGGAGTCGCCGGGGCCGGTGCGGGGGCGGCTTCGCGAGCCGGGGCCGGTGCGGCTTCGCCTGCCGGGACGGGCTCCGCAGAGGCGTCCCCGAACGTCGCGACCACCTCCAGCACCCCTTCCCCGTACGTCGCCAGCTTCTTCTCGCCCAGGCCGCTGATCCCGCTCAGCGCGGACACCGAGTCCGGTCGCACCGCGGCGATCTCGCGCAGAGTCGCGTCGTGGAAGATGACGTACGCCGGGACGCCCTGCTCCTTCGCCTGGGCACCCCGCCAGGCCCGCAGCGCCTCGAAGACCGGGACGGCCTCGGGGGCCAGCTCGGCGGCGGCCGCCTGCGACTTCGGCTTGCGTTCGGCCTTCGCGGAGCGCGACGCGGGCTTCGGCGCCTCCTTGCGCAGCAGCACCTCGCGCTGCCGTCCGAGCACCGAGCCGCTCTCCTCCGTGAGCACCAGCGTGCCGTACTCACCCTCGACGGCGAGCAGCCCCTGGGCGAGCAACTGCCGTACGACGCCGCGCCATTCGGCCTCGGACAGCTCCTCGCCGATACCGAAGACCGAGAGCTGGTCGTGGTCGAACTGGATGACCTTCGCGGTCCTGCGGCCGAGCAGGATGTCGATGATCTGGCCCGCGCCGAACTTCTGCCCGCGCTCCCGCTTGAGCCGCACCACGGTCGACAGCAGCTTCTGCGCGGCCACCGTGCCGTCCCAGCTCTCGGGCGGGGTGAGGCAGGTGTCGCAGTTGCCGCAGTCCGCGGTGGTGGGCTCCTGGCCGAAGTACGTCAGCAGCTGGGCGCGGCGGCAGCGGACCGTCTCGCACAGGGCCAGCATCGAGTCCAGGTGGGAGGCCGCCCGGCGACGGAAGGCCTCGTCGCCCTCGCCGCCCTGGATGAGCTTGCGCTGCTGGACGACGTCCTGGAGGCCGTACGCCATCCAGGCCGTGGACGGCTGTCCGTCACGGCCGGCGCGGCCGGTCTCCTGGTAGTAGCCCTCGACGGATTTCGGCAGGTCGAGGTGGGCGACGAAGCGGACGTCGGGCTTGTCGATGCCCATGCCGAAGGCGATGGTCGCGACGACGACCAGCCCCTCCTCGCGCAGGAACCGGGACTGGTGGACGGCACGCGTGCCCGCGTCGAGCCCCGCGTGGTACGGGACGGCCTCGATGCCGTTGCGGCAGAGGTACTCGGCGGTCTTCTCCGTCGAGTTGCGCGAGAGGCAGTAGACGATGCCTGCGTCCCCGGCGTGCTCGTCCTTGAGGAAGGAGAGCAGCTGCTTCTTCGGGTCGGCCTTCGGCACGATCCGGTACTGGATGTTGGGCCGGTCGAAGCTGGCGACGAAGTGCTTGGCGTCGGGCATGCCCAGACGCTGGGTGATCTCCTGGTGCGTGGCGTCCGTCGCGGTCGCCGTCAGGGCGATGCGCGGTACGTCGGGCCAGCGCTCGCCGAGGACGGAGAGGGCCAGATAGTCCGGGCGGAAGTCGTGACCCCACTGGGCCACGCAGTGCGCCTCGTCGATCGCGAAGACGGAGATCTCCCCGCGCGAGAGCAGCGAGAGCGTGGAGTCCAGCCGGAGCCGCTCCGGGGCCAGGTAGAGCAGGTCGAGCTCACCGGCGAGGAACTGGGCCTCCATCGAGCGGCGCTCGTCGAAGTCCTGTGTGGAGTTGACGAAGCCGGCCCGGACCCCGAGCGCCCGCAGCGCGTCCACCTGGTCCTGCATGAGGGCGATCAAGGGGGAGATGACGATGCCCGTACCCGCTCTGACGAGGGCCGGGATCTGGTAGCAGAGGGACTTGCCGCCACCGGTCGGCATGAGCACGACGGCGTCGCCGCCGGCCACCACATGGTCGACGATCGCTTCCTGCTCGCCGCGGAAGGCCTCGTACCCGAACACCTTGTGCAGCGTCCGCCGTGCGTCGCTCTCGGTCACATCCATGGTCCCGCCCGTCGTGCCCATCGCTCTTTCCCCCGGGTCCGTCCCGCTTTTTCCGTCCGTGCTGCCGCCGTCCCCTGCCACGATAGGCGCCGCGTACGACAACGCCGGACGGGCTTGACTTCTCAAGCCCGTCCGGCGGGGTCCCAGCTGTGCGGCGTGTGCGCTACCTCACGAACACTCCGGCCTGGCTCGCCAGGTCCAGGAAGTACTGCGGGGCCAGGCCCAGCACCAGCGTGACCGCGACACCGACCGCGATCGTCGTCATCGTCAGCGGGGACGGGACGGCGACCGTGGGGCCGTCCGCCTTCGGCTCGCTGAAGAACATCAGCACGATGACCCTGATGTAGAAGAACGCGGCGATCGCCGAGGAGATCACACCGACCACGACCAGTCCGCCCGCGCCGCCGTCCGCCGCGGCCTTGAAGACCGCGAACTTCCCGGAGAAGCCGGAGGTGAGCGGGATACCGGCGAAGGCCAGCAGGAACACCGCGAAGACCGCGGCGACCAGTGGCGAGCGCCGGCCGAGCCCGGCCCACTTCGACAGGTGCGTGGCCTCGCCGCCCGCGTCGCGCACCAGGGTGACGACGGCGAACGCGCCGACCGTCACGAAGGAGTACGCGCCCAGGTAGAAGAGGACCGACGAGATGCCGTCCGGGGTCGTCGCGATCACACCGGCGAGGATGAATCCGGCATGGGCGATCGAGGAGTAGGCCAGCAGCCGCTTGATGTCGGTCTGGGTGATGGCGACGATCGCACCGCCCAGCATCGTGATGATCGCGACGGCCCACATGACCGGGCGCCAGTCCCAGGCGAGGCCCGGCAGCACCACGTACAGCAGGCGCAGCAGCGCGCCGAACGCGGCGACCTTGGTGGCCGCGGCCATGAAGCCGGTGACCGGGGTCGGGGCGCCCTGGTAGACGTCCGGCGTCCACATGTGGAACGGGACGGCGCCGACCTTGAAGAGCAGGCCGGTCAGGATCATCGCGCCGCCGATCAGCAGCAGCGCGTCGTTGCCCATGGTGTCGGCGAGTGCCGGGTCGATCTGGGTGACGGAGCCGTCGACCACGTTCGCGATCGCCGCGTACGAGACGGAGCCGGCGTACCCGTAGAGCAGGGCGATCCCGAAGAGGAGGAACGCCGAGGAGAAGGCGCCGAGCAGGAAGTACTTCACCGCGGCCTCCTGCGACATCAGCCGCTTGCGGCGGGCGACGGCGCACAGGAGGTAGAGCGGGAGGGAGAAGACCTCCAGGGCCACGAAGAGCGTCAGCAGATCGTTGGCCGCGGGGAAGACGAGCATGCCGGCCACCGAGAAGAGGACCAGCGGGAAGACCTCGGTGGTGGTGAATCCGGCCTTGACCGCCTCCTTCTCGCTCTCGCTGCCGGGGACCGAGGCGGCCTGGGCGGCGAAGGAGTCCACGTGGTTGCCGTGCGCGGCGGGGTCGAGCCGCCGCTCGGCGAAGGTGAAGACGGCGACCAGCGAGGTCAGCAGGATGGTGCCCTGCAGGAACAGCGTCGGCCCGTCGATCGCGATGGCGCCCATCGCGGCGATGTGCGCCTTCGTCGTGCCGTATCCGCCGGCCGCCAGTCCGACGACCGCGGCGAACGCGGCGGCGAGGGCGACGACCGTGAGGAAGACCTGCGTGTAATAACGGGCCCGGCGCGGCACGAAGGCCTCGACGAGTACGCCCACGACGGCGACACCGATCACAATGAGGACCGGGGCCAGCTGGGTGTACTCGATGACCGGCGCCTTGAACTTCTCGACCGGGGCGGCCGATGTCACCCCGCCCGCCGTTGTCCACAAGCTGTGGACAGCTGTTGCGCTCACTTGGCGGCCTCCACCTCAGGCTGGGGGTCCTTCTTCTGGACGTCCGACATGGTGTGCTGCACCGCCGGGTTGACGATCTCCGTCAGCGGCTTCGGATAGACCCCCAGGAAGAGCAGCAGCGCGATCAGCGGGAGGACCACCACCAGCTCCCGGACCTTGAGGTCCGCCATGCCCTGGACCTCGGCCTTCACCGGGCCCGTCATCGTCCGCTGGTAGAGGACGAGGACGTAGAGCGCGGCGAGCACGATGCCGGTCGTGGCGATGATGCCCGCCGCCGGGTAGGCGCTGAACGTGCCGACCAGGACCAGGAACTCACTGACGAACGGGGCGAGTCCCGGCAGCGACAGGGTGGCCAGGCCACCGATCAGGAAGGTGCCGGCCAGGACGGGCGCCACCTTCTGCACCCCGCCGTAGTCGGCGATGAGCCGTGAACCGCGCCGAGTGATCAGGAAGCCCGCCACCAGCATCAGCGCGGCGGTCGAGATGCCGTGGTTGACCATGTAGAGCGTGGCACCGGACTGGCCCTGGCTGGTCATCGCGAAGATGCCCAGGATGATGAAGCCGAAGTGCGAGATCGACGCGTAGGCGATCAGACGCTTGATGTCGCGCTGGCCGACGGCGAGCAGCGCCCCGTACACGATGCTGATCAGCGCCAGGACGACGATCACCGGCGTCGCCCACTTGCTGGCCTCCGGGAAGAGCTGGAGGCAGAAGCGGAGCATCGCGAAGGTGCCGACCTTGTCGACGACCGCGGTGATCAGGACGGCGACCGGGGAGGTCGCCTCGCCCATCGCGTTGGGCAGCCAGGTGTGCAGCGGCCACAGCGGGGCCTTCACCGCGAAGGCGAAGAAGAACCCGAGGAAGAGCCAGCGCTCGGTGCTGGTCGCCATGGACAGCGAGCCGTTCGCGCGGGCCTCGGCGATCTCGGAGAGCGAGAACGTCCCCGCGACGACGTAGAGCCCGATCACGGCAGCCAGCATGATGAGCCCGCCGACCAGGTTGTAGAGCAGGAACTTGACCGCGGCGTAAGAGCGTTGCGCCGCCGCGTTCTCGTCGCTGCCGGTGTGGGCCCGGTCCCCGAAGCCGCCGATGAGGAAGTACATCGGGATGAGCATGGCTTCGAAGAGGATGTAGAAGAGGAAGACGTCGGTGGCCTCGAAGGAGAGGATCACCATCGCTTCGACCATCAGGATCAGGGCGAAGAAGCCCTGGGTCGGGCGCCAGCGGGAGGACTTCGTCTCCAGGGGGTCGGCGTCGTGCCAGCCGGCCAGGATGACGAAGGGGATCAGCAGGGCGGTGAGCGCCATGAGCGCCACCCCGATGCCGTCCACGCCCAGTTCGTACCGGACGCCGAAGTCCTTGATCCAGGCGTGCGATTCGGTGAGCTGGTAGCGGTCGCCGCCGGGCTCGAAGCGGGCGAGCGCGATGCCCGCCAGTACGAGTGTGGCCAGCGAGAAGACCAGCGCCAGCCATTTGGCTGTGGTGCGCCGGGCGGCCGGGACGGCGGCGGTGGCGACCGCGCCGATCGCCGGGAGCGCCGCCGTCGCTGTCAGGAGGGGAAAGGACATCGTGATCAGACCGCCCTCATCAGCAGGGTCGCGGCGATGAGAACCGCCGTACCGCCGAACATCGAGACCGCGTAGGTGCGGGCGTAGCCGTTCTGCAGCTTGCGCAGCCGGCCGGAGAGCCCGCCCATCGTGGCCGCCGTGCCGTTGACGACTCCGTCGACCAGGGTGTGGTCGACGTACACCAGGGAGCGGGTGAGGTGCTCGCCGCCTCGGACCAGGACCACATGGTTGAAGTCGTCCTGGAGGAGGTCGCGGCGGGCGGCCCGGGTGAGCAGCGAGCCGCGCGGGGCGACGACCGGTACGGGCTTGCGTCCGTACATCGCCCAGGCGATGGCGACGCCGATGACGAGCACCACCATGGTGGCGGCGGTGACCGTCGTGGCGCTGACCGGCGCGTGTCCGTGGCTGTGGCCGGTGACCGGCTCCAGCCAGTTCAGGAAGCGGTCACCGATGGAGAAGAAGCCTCCGGCGAAGACCGAACCGAACGCGAGGACGATCATGGGGATGGTCATCGACTTCGGCGACTCGTGCGGATGCGGCTCATGGCCCTCCGCGTCGGGCTGCCAGCGCTTCTCGCCGAAGAACGTCAGCAGCATCACGCGCGTCATGTAGAAGGCGGTGATCGCGGCGCCCAGCAGGGCCACCGAGCCGAGGATCCAGCCCTCGGTGCCGCCCTTGGCGAAGGCCGCCTCGATGATCTTGTCCTTGGAGAAGAAGCCGGACAGACCGGGGAAGCCGATGATCGCCAGATAGCCGAGGCCGAAGGTGATGAAGGTGACCGGCATGTACTTCCGCAGGCCTCCGAACTTCCGCATGTCGACCTCGTCGTTCATGCCGTGCATGACCGAACCGGCGCCGAGGAAGAGCCCGGCCTTGAAGAAGCCGTGCGTCACCAGGTGCATGATCGCGAAGACATAGCCGATCGGGCCGAGCCCGGCGGCCAGGATCATGTAGCCGATCTGCGACATCGTCGACCCGGCGAGGGCCTTCTTGATGTCGTCCTTCGCGCAACCGACGATCGCACCGAAGAGCAGGGTGACCGCTCCGACCACCACGACGACCAGCTGCGCGTCCGGCGCGGCGTTGAAGATCGCGCCGGACCTGACGATGAGGTACACACCCGCGGTCACCATGGTCGCGGCGTGGATGAGGGCCGAGACCGGGGTCGGGCCCTCCATCGCGTCACCGAGCCAGGACTGCAGCGGCACCTGGGCCGACTTGCCGCAGGCCGCGAGCAGCAGCATCAGGCCGATCGCCGTCAGCTTGCCCTCGCTCGTCTCCCCCGTGGCTCCGAGGACCGGGCCGAAGGCGAAGGTGCCGAAGGTGGTGAACATCAGCATGATCGCGATCGACAGGCCCATGTCGCCGACCCGGTTGACCAGGAACGCCTTCTTGGCGGCCGTGGCCGCGCTGGGCTTGTGCTGCCAGAAACCGATGAGCAGGTACGACGCCAGACCGACGCCCTCCCACCCGACGTACAGCAGCAGGTAGTTGTCGGCGATGACCAGGATCAGCATCGCCGCGAGGAACAGGTTCAGATAGCCGAAGAAGCGGCGCCGGCGCTCGTCGTGCTCCATGTAGCCGATCGAGTAGATGTGGATCAGGGTGCCCACACCGGTGATCAGCAGCACGAACGTCATCGACAACTGGTCGAGCTGGAAGGCCACATCGGCCTGGAAGCCCTCGACCGGGATCCAGCTGAACAGCTTCTGGTGCAGTGCCCGGTCCTCCGCGCCCTTCCCCAGCATGTCGAGGAAGAGCACCACACCGATGACGAACGACGCGGCGGCGAGCAGGGTGCCGAGCCAGTGCCCGGCCCGGTCCAGCCGCCGGCCGCCGCAGAGCAGGACCGCCGCTCCGAGCAGAGGCGCCGCGACGAGCAGCGCGATCAGGTTCTCCACGATTCAACGTCCCCTTACAGCTTCATCAGGCTGGCGTCGTCGACCGAGGCCGAGTGGCGGGAACGGAACACCGACACGATGATCGCGAGCCCGACCACGACCTCGGCGGCGGCGACGACCATCGTGAAGAAGGCGATGATCTGGCCGTCGAGATTGCCGTGCATCCGGGAGAAGGTCACGAACGCGAGGTTGCAGGCGTTGAGCATCAGCTCCACGCACATGAACACCACGATCGCGTTCCGCCGGATCAGCACCCCGGCCGCGCCGATGGTGAACAACAGGGCTGCGAGATAGAGGTAGTAGACCGGGTTCACTTGGCGACCTCCTCTTCTTCGTTGTCACGGCCTAGCCGCTCCTCGGAGCGCTGCTCCAGCGCCCTGAGCTGTTCCAGGGACTCGTCCGACACATCGCGGATCTGGCCGCGCTTGCGCAGCGTCTGCATGACGGTGAGCTCGGAGGGCGTACCGTCCGGGAGCAGGCCCGGGATGTCCACGGCGTTGTGCCGGGCGTATACACCGGGGGCGGGCAGCGGCGGCAGCTGCTTCCCGCGTACGCGCTCCTCGGACATCTCCCGCTGGGTCCTGGCCCGTTCGGTGCGCTCCCGGTGGGTGAGCACCATCGCACCGACCGTCGCCGTGATCAGCAGGGCGCCGGTGATCTCGAAGGCGAAGACGTACTTGGTGAAGATGAGGCTGGCCAGCCCCTCGACGTTCCCGCCGTGCTCGGTGTTGGCGGTGCCGAGTCCGTTGAAGCTGTTCAGCGAGGCGTTGCCGATGCCGGCGATGAGCAGGACGCCGAAGCCGAGCCCGCAGCCGGCGGCCAGCCAGCGCTGCCCCTTCAGGGTCTCCTTCAGCGAGTCGGCCGCGGTGACACCGACGAGCATGACCACGAAGAGGAACAACATCATGATCGCGCCGGTGTAGACGACGATCTGGACGATGCCGAGGAAGTAGGCCCCGTTGGCGAGGTAGAACACCGCGAGGACGATCATGGTCCCGGCGAGGCTCAGCGCACTGTGCACGGCCTTCTTCATCAGTACGGTGGACAGTGCGCCGATGACGGCGACGATCCCGAGCACCCAGAACTGGACGGCCTCACCGGTCGAGGTCTGGGAGGCCGCGGCGGCCAGGGCGGTCATGCGCCCACCTCCTGCGCCGAGCCGTTGTTCCCGCGGTGCGCGTCGTCCGGCTTCTCGCCCTTGGAGACGGCGGTCTGACGCTCCGTACCGGGTGCGGCCTCGGTGACCAGACCCCGGTAGTAGTCCTGTTCGTCCATCCCCGGGAAGATCGCGTGCGGGGTGTCGACCATGCCCTCCTCCAGGCCCGCGAGCAGCTCGTCCTTGGTGTAGATGAGGCTCTCGCGGGTGGTGTTGGCGAGCTCGAACTCATTGGTCATCGTCAGCGCCCGGGTCGGGCAGGCCTCGATGCACAGTCCGCAGAGAATGCAGCGCGCGTAGTTGATCTGGTAGACGCGGCCGTAGCGCTCACCCGGGGAGTAGCGCTCCTCGTCGGTGTTGTCCGCGCCCTCGACGTAGATCGCGTCCGCCGGGCAGGCCCAGGCGCACAGCTCGCAGCCGACGCACTTCTCCAGCCCGTCCGGATGACGGTTGAGCTGGTGCCGGCCGTGGAAGCGCGGCGCCGTCACCTTCGGCGTCTCCGGATACTGCTCGGTCAGCCGCTTCTTGAACATGGCCTTGAAGGTCACGCCGAAGCCGGCGACGGGGTTCTGGAACTTCTCCTCCGAGGATCCCGGGGACCCCGAGGACTCCGATGACTCAGACACCGTCGGCCTCCTTTCCGTCACTCGCGTGCTCGTCACTCTGAGTATCCGACCCGCCACTGACAACGAGCTCCCGCTCGCCCCGCGGCCTGCGGCGCGGCACCGGCGGGAGGGTCTGTCCGGGCAGCGGCGGCACCGGGAACCCTCCCGCCATCGGGTCGAACTCCGGCTCCGGTCCGGCCTCCGCCTCGGCGGCCCGGCCCTTCTTGTCGCGGAAGATGTCGGCGACGAAGGAGATCAGCAGGATCGCGATCACGGCCCCGGCCACGTACAGCACGATCTTCGTGAAGTCGTAGCCCTCGTTGCGCAGCGCCCGCACCGTCGCGACCAGCATCAGCCAGACCACGGAGACCGGGATCAGTACCTTCCAGCCGAGCTTCATCAGCTGGTCGTAGCGGACCCGGGGCAGCGTGCCGCGCAGCCAGATGAAGAAGAACAGCAGCAGCTGGACCTTGATGACGAACCAGAGCATCGGCCACCAGCCGTGGTTCGCGCCCTCCCAGAAGGTGCTGATCGGCCACGGGGCCCGCCAGCCGCCCAGGAACAGGGTCGTGGAGACCGCGGAGACGGTGACCATGTTGACGTACTCGGCCAGCATGAACATCGCGAACTTGATCGACGAGTACTCGGTGTTGAAGCCGCCGACCAGGTCGCCCTCGGACTCCGGCATGTCGAACGGTGCGCGGTTGGTCTCGCCGACCATCGTGACGATGTAGATGATGAAGGAGACCGGCAGCAGGATGATGAACCAGCGGTCCTGCTGCGCCTCCACGATCTTCGAGGTCGACATCGACCCGGAGTAGAGGAAGACCGAGGCGAACGCGGCGCCCATCGCGATCTCGTAGCTGATCATCTGCGCGCAGGAGCGCAGACCGCCGAGGAGCGGGTACGTCGATCCGGACGACCAGCCGGCCAGCACGATGCCGTAGATCCCGACCGAGGCCACCGCGAGGATGTACAGCATCGCGATCGGCAGGTCGGTGAGCTGCATCGAGGTGCGGTGCCCGAAGATCGAGACCTCGTTGCCGGACGGGCCGAACGGGATCACCGCGATCGCCATGAACGCCGGGATGGCGGCGACGATCGGGGCGAGCACGTAGACGACCTTGTCGGCCCGCCTGACGATGACGTCTTCCTTCAGCATCAGCTTGATGCCGTCGGCGAGGGACTGGAGCATGCCCCAGGGGCCGTGCCGGTTGGGGCCGATGCGCAGCTGCATCCAGGCGACGACCTTGCGCTCCCACACGATGGAGAAGAGCACGGTCACCATCAGGAACGCGAAGCAGAACACCGCCTTGATGACGACGAGCCACCACGGGTCGGTGCCGAACATCGACAGGTCCTCGGCGGCGAGCACGGCGCTGTGCGGTGCCGCGGCCAGTTGAGCGAAGGCACTCACGCCCCCACCTCCGGTGTGACGTCGGAAGTACCCGGTGCGGCGGGGCCGATCCGGACCGGACCGCCGGGCCGGGCGCCGGTGTCGGCCGGGACGCCCCGCCCGACGGAGTTCAGCGGCACCCAGACCACCCGGTCCGGCATGTCGGTGACCTTCAACGGGAATGCGACGCTGCCCGCCGGGCCGGTGACGGCGAGCAGATCGCCGTCCTTCACGCCCGTCTCGGCCGCGGTGGCCGCGGACAGCCGGGCGACCGCCGCGTGCCGGGTGCCGGCCAGCGCCTCGTCGCCCTCCTGGAGCCGGCCCAGGTCGAGCAGCATCCGGTGGCCCGCGAGGATGGCCTCGCCGTCGCCGGGCCTGGGCAGCGGCTGCGCCGGCTCGTTCGGTTCGGTGGCGCGCGCCCCGCTCCAGCCGCCGAGCCGGTCCAGCTCACGGCGTACGGACTTCAGGTCCGGCAGCGCGAAGCGACCGGGGTCCCCGGCGCCGGCGGTGCGGGCCATCGCGTCGGCCAGCATGTGCAGCACCCGGGCATCGCCCGGCGCGAGCGTGCGCGTCATCTGCTCGGGCTTCAGCGCCGCCTCGAACATCCGCGCCCTGCCCTCCCAGTTGAGGAAGGTGCCGGACTTCTCGGCCACCGCGGCGACCGGGAAGACCACGTCGGCGCGCTCGGTGACCTCGCTCGGCCGCAGCTCCAGCGAGACCAGGAAGCCGACCTGGTCCAGGGCCTCCAGGGCTCGCGCCGGGTCCGGCAGGTCCACGGCCTCGACCCCGGCGACGACCAGCGCGCCCAGCTCGCCGGTGGCCGCGGCCTCGACGATCTGGCCGGTGTCGCGGCCGAAGCGGGAGGGGAGTTCGGCGACGCCCCAGACGGCCGCCACCTCGTCCCTGGCCCGCGGGTCGGTCGCCGGGCGGCCGCCGGGCAGCAGTGACGGGATCGCGCCCGCCTCCACCGCGCCGCGCTCGCCGGCCCGGCGCGGGATCCACACCAGCGCGGCCCCGGTCGCGGTCGCCGTGCGTACCGCGGCGGTGAGCCCGCCCGGCACCGCGGCCAGCCGCTCGCCGACCACGATGACGGCGCCCTCGCTCCGCAGCGCCTCGGCCGCCGTGGCTCCGTCGCCGTCGAGCCCGACACCGCCCGCGATCGCGTCCAGCCACTCGGTCTCGGTGCCGGGGGCGGCGGGAAGCAGCGTGCCGCCCGCCTTCTCCAGGCCGCGGGTGGCGTGCGAGGCGACGGCGAAGGTGCGCTGTCCGTGCTTGCGGTTGGCCTTGCGCAGCCGCAGGAAGACGCCGGGTGCCTCCTCCTCCGACTCGAACCCGACGAGCAGCACCGTCGGGGCCTTCTCCAGCGAGGTGTACGTGACCCCCGCGCCGTCCAGGTCCCGGCCGCGCCCGGCGACGCGGGCGGCCAGGAAGTCGGCCTCCTCGCCGCTGTGGGCCCGGGCCCGGAAGTCGATGTCGTTGGTGTCCAGCGCGACCCGGGCGAACTTGCTGTACGCGTAGGCGTCCTCGACGGTCAGCCGGCCGCCGGTGAGCACGCCGGTCCGGCCGCGCGCGGCGGAGAGGCCTGCGGCCGCGGCGGCCAGCGCCTCGGGCCAGCTCGCCGGTTCCAGGACGCCGTCCGCGTTGCGCACCAGCGGGGTGGTGAGCCGGTCCCTCTGCTGCGCGTAGCGGAAGCCGAAGCGGCCCTTGTCGCAGACCCACTCCTCGTTGACCTCGGGGTCGTTGGCGGCGAGCCGCCGCATGACCTTGCCGCGCCGGTGGTCGGTGCGGGTCGCGCAGCCGCCCGCGCAGTGCTCGCAGACCGACGGCGAGGACACCAGGTCGAAGGGGCGGGAGCGGAATCGGTACGCCGCCGAGGTCAGCGCCCCGACCGGGCAGATCTGGATGGTGTTCCCGGAGAAGTACGACTCGAACGGGTCGCCCTCTCCCGTACCGACCTGTTGGAGCGCGCCGCGCTCGATCAGCTCGATCATCGGGTCGCCCGCCACCTGGTTGGAGAACCGGGTGCAGCGCGCGCAGAGCACGCACCGCTCACGGTCCAGCAGCACCTGGGTGGAGATCGGGACGGGCTTCTCGTACGTGCGCTTCTTGCCGTCGAAGCGGGAGTCCGCGTCGCCGTGCGACATCGCCTGGTTCTGCAGCGGGCACTCGCCGCCCTTGTCGCAGACCGGGCAGTCCAGCGGGTGGTTGATGAGCAGCAGCTCCATCACACCCTTCTGGGCCTTCTCGGCGACCGGCGAGGTGAGCTGCGACTTCACCACCATGCCGTCGGTGCAGGTGATGGTGCAGGACGCCATCGGCTTGCGCTGGCCCTCGACCTCGACGATGCACTGGCGGCAGGCGCCGGCCGGGTCGAGGAGCGGGTGGTCGCAGAAGCGCGGGATCTCGATGCCGAGGAGTTCGGCGGCCCGGATGACCAGGGTGCCCTTGGGCACGCTGATCTCGATGCCGTCGATGGTCAGCGTGACCAGGTCCTCGGGCGGGATGGCCGCCTCGCCGCCCCCGGAGGGCGCACTCGTGGTGACTGTCATGCGTTCACCCCCTGGTGAGCGTTCTTGTCGTCGGCCCAGACGGTCGACCTGGCGGGATCGAAGGGGCAGCCCTTGCCCGTGATGTGCTGCTCGTACTCCTCGCGGAAGTACTTCAGCGAGGAGAAGATCGGCGAGGCGGCGCCGTCGCCGAGGGCGCAGAAGGACTTGCCGTTGATGTTGTCGGCGATGTCGTTCAGCTTGTCGAGGTCGGACATCTGTCCCTTGCCGGCCTCGATGTCGCGGAGCAACTGGACCAGCCAGTAGGTGCCTTCGCGGCAGGGCGTGCACTTGCCGCAGGACTCGTGGGCGTAGAACTCGGTCCAGCGGGTGACGGCCCGCACGACGCAGGTCGTCTCGTCGAAGCACTGGAGCGCCTTGGTGCCGAGCATGGATCCGGCGGCGCCGACGCCCTCGTAGTCGAGCGGTACGTCGAGGTGCTCGTCGGTGAACATCGGGGTCGACGAGCCGCCCGGGGTCCAGAACTTCAGCCGGTGGCCGGGGCGCATGCCGCCGCTCATGTCGAGCAGTTGGCGCAGCGTGATGCCGAGCGGCGCCTCGTACTGGCCGGGGCCCGCGACGTGCCCGCTGAGCGAGTACAGCGTGAAGCCGGGGGACTTCTCGCTGCCCATCGACTTGAACCAGTCCTTGCCCCGGTTCAGGATCGCGGGAACCGAGGCGATGGACTCGACGTTGTTCACCACAGTGGGGCAGGCGTACAGACCGGCGACCGCGGGGAAGGGGGGTCGCAGCCGGGGCTGGCCACGCCGTCCTTCGAGAGAGTCGAGCAGCGCGGTTTCCTCACCACAGATGTACGCGCCGGCACCGGCGTGCACCGTGAGTTCCAGATCGAGCCCTGAGCCCAGGATGTCCGTCCCCAGATAACCCGCCTCGTACGCCTCTCGTACGGCCTCGTGCAGACGTCGCAGCACGGGGACGACCTCACCGCGCAAGTAGATGAACGCGTGCGACGAACGGATCGCGTAACAGGCGATCACGATGCCCTCGATGAGGCTGTGCGGATTGGCGAACAGGAGCGGGATGTCCTTGCAGGTGCCCGGTTCCGATTCGTCGGCGTTGACAACCAGATAGTGCGGTTTGCCGTCTCCCTGGGGGATGAACTGCCACTTCATCCCGGTGGGGAAGCCGGCGCCGCCGCGGCCGCGCAGACCGGAGTCCTTGACGTACGCGATGAGGTCGTCCGGCGCCATGGCGAGGGCCTTGCGCAGTCCCTCGTATCCCTCGTGGCGCCGGTAGGTCTCCAGGGTCCAGGACTCCGGCTGGTCCCAGAAGGCGGAGAGGACGGGGGCGAGCAGTTTCTCGGGGCTGTCCCCGTTGCCGCCTCCGTTGTCGTTGATCTCGGTCGTCAACGTCATCACTCCCCCTCCTCGGCATGCGGGCGTTCGCCGCGCGGGGCGACGACGCGCGGGTGCGTCTCCTCGCCCTTGGCGAGGCGGAGGCCGATCAGCGAGGCGGGGCCCGCGCCGCCGGAGGCCTCGACGGCGCCGGGGCGCTCGTCGGGGAAGCCGGCCAGGATCCGGGCGGTCTCCTTGTACGAGCAGAGCGGGGCGCCGCGGGTGGGTTCGACGGTGCGCCCGGCGATCAGGTCGTCGACCATGCGGGTCGCGCTCTCGGGCGTCTGGTTGTCGAAGAACTCCCAGTTGACCATCACCACGGGGGCGAAGTCGCAGGCCGCGTTGCACTCGATGTGTTCGAGGGTGATCTTCCCGTCCTCGGTGGTCTCGTCGTTGCCGACGCCGAGGTGCTCCTTGAGCCGGTCGAAGATGGCGTCGCCGCCCATCACCGCGCACAGCGTGTTGGTGCAGACACCGACCTGGTAGTCGCCGCCGGCCCTGCGCCGGTACATCGTGTAGAAGGTGGCGACCGCGGTGACCTCGGCGGTGGTGAGGCCGAGGAGCTCGGCGCAGAACGCCATGCCCGTACGGGAGACGTAGCCCTCCTCGGACTGCACCAGGTGCAGCAGCGGCAGCAGGGCGGAGCGGCTGTCGGGGTAGCGGGCGATCACCTCCTTCGCGTCCGCTTCGAGCCTGGCGCGCACCTCGGCCGGGTAGGCGGGGGCGGGGAGCTGCGGCATCCCCAGACTGACTTCCTGACGTGCTTCGGTCACCGGTCGACGCCTCCCATCACGGGGTCGATGGACGCGACGGCGACGATGACGTCGGCGACCTGGCCGCCCTCGCACATCGCCGCCATGGCCTGAAGGTTGGTGAAGGACGGGTCGCGGAAGTGGACCCGGTAGGGGCGGGTGCCGCCGTCCGAGACGACATGCACGCCGAGTTCGCCCTTGGGCGACTCGACCGCGGTGTACACCTGTCCGGCCGGGACCCGGAAGCCCTCGGTCACCAGCTTGAAGTGGTGGATCAGGGCCTCCATGGAGGTGCCCATGATCTTCTTGATGTGGTCGAGCGAGTTGCCGAGGCCGTCGGGGCCGAGCGCGAGCTGGGCGGGCCAGGCGATCTTCTTGTCGGCGACCATCACCGGGCCGGGCGCGAGCCGGTCGATGCACTGCTCGACGATCCGCAGCGACTGGCGCATCTCCTCCAGGCGGACGAGGAAGCGGCCGTAGGCGTCGCAGCTGTCGGCGGTGGGGACGTCGAACTCGTAGTTCTCGTACCCGCAGTACGGGTCGGTCTTGCGCAGGTCGTGCGGGAGTCCGGCGGAGCGCAGGATCGGGCCGGTGGCGCCGAGGGCCATGCAGCCGGTCAGGTCGAGATAGCCGACGTCCTGCATGCGGGCCTTGAAGATGGGGTTGCCGGTGGCGAGCTTGTCGTACTCCGGCAGGTTCTTCTTCATGGTCTTCACGAACTCGCGCAGCTGGTCGATCGCGCCGGGCGGCAGGTCCTGGGCGAGTCCGCCGGGTCGGATGAACGCGTGGTTCATGCGCAGGCCGGTGATCAGCTCGAAGAGGTCGAGAACGAGTTCACGATCACGGAAGCCGTAGATCATGATCGTGGTGGCGCCGAGCTCCATGCCGCCGGTGGCGATGCACACCAGGTGCGAGGAGATCCGGTTGAGCTCCATCAGGAGCACGCGCAGGATGGTGGCCCGGTCGGGGATCTGGTCCTCGATGCCGAGGAGCTTCTCGACGCCGAGGCAGTACGCCGCCTCGTTGAAGAAGGGCGTCAGGTAGTCCATGCGCGTGACGAAGGTGGTGCCCTGCGTCCAGTTCCGGAATTCGAGGTTCTTCTCGATGCCGGTGTGGAGGTAGCCGATGCCGCAGCGGGCCTCGGTGACGGTCTCGCCGTCGATCTCCAGGATCAGCCGCAGAACACCGTGCGTGGACGGGTGCTGGGGGCCCATGTTGACAATGATGCGCTCGTCGTCGGACTTGACCGCGGACTCGACGACCTCGTCCCAGTCACCGCCGGTGACTGTATATACAGTCCCCTCGGTGGTCGCCCGGGGCGTTGCGTGGGGAGTAGACATCAGGAGTACGACCTCCGCTGGTCCGGAGCCGGGATCTGGGCGCCCTTGTACTCGACGGCGATGCCGCCGAGCGGGTAGTCCTTGCGCTGCGGGAAGCCCTGCCAGTCGTCCGGCATCATGATCCGGGTGAGGGCGGGGTGCCCGTCGAAGACGAGCCCGAAGAAGTCGTAGGCCTCGCGCTCGTGCCAGTCGTTGGTCGGGTAGACCTCGACGAGGGACGGGATGTGCGGATCGCTGTCCGGGACCGACACCTCCAGGCGGATCAGCCGTCCGTGCGTGAGCGAGCGCAGGTGGTAGACGGCGTGCAGCTCGCGGCCCTTGTCGCCGAGGAAGTGGACGCCGCTCACCCCCGTGCAGAGCTCGAAGCGCAGCGCCGGGTCGTCGCGCAGGGTCCGTGCGACCCGGACGAGGTGCTCGCGGGCGATGTGGAAGGTGAGCTCGCCGCGGTCGACGACGGTCTTCTCGATGGCGTTCCCGGGAAGCAGGTCCTGCTCCTCCAGAGCCCCTTCGAGCTCGTCGGCGACCTCGTCGAACCAGCCGCCGTACGGACGGGACGTGGCGCCCGGCAGGGTCACGGTGCGGACGAGGCCGCCGTAGCCGGAGGTGTCACCGCCGTTGTCGGCGCCGAACATTCCCTTGCGTACGCCGATGACCTCGCCGGTGTCCGCGCGCGGGGCGGGCACCCCGTTGTTGTTGCCCTGTTCGTCGTGGTTGTCGTTCCCGCTCATCGCAGCAGCCCCTTCATCTCGATCAGGGGCAGTGCCTTGAGCGCCGCGTCCTCCGCCTCGCGGGCGGCCTCCTCCGCGTTGACCCCGAGCTTGGAGCCCTGGATCTTCTGGTGGAGCTTGAGGATCGCGTCCATCAGCATCTCGGGCCGCGGCGGACAGCCGGGCAAATAGATGTCAACGGGAACAATATGATCAACACCTTGAACAATGGCGTAATTGTTGAACATTCCGCCCGATGATGCGCAAACTCCCATGGAGATGACCCACTTGGGGTTGGGCATCTGGTCGTAGACCTGCCGCAGGACGGGAGCCATCTTCTGGCTGACCCGTCCTGCCACGATCATCAGATCCGCCTGCCGCGGCGATCCGCGGAAGACCTCCATCCCGAAACGGGCCAGGTCGTAACGCCCGGCCCCGGTCGTCATCATCTCGATGGCGCAACAGGCGAGGCCGAAGGTGGCCGGGAAGACGGAGGACTTCCGTACCCAGCCGGCGGCCTGCTCGACAGTGGTCAGCACGAAGCCGCTGGGCAGCTTCTCTTCGAGTCCCATGGTGTGCCCCTCAGCCCCTCAGTCCCATTCCAGGCCGCCGCGACGCCACACATAGGCGTAGGCGACGAAGACGGTGAGCACGAAGAGCAGCATCTCCACGAGCCCGAAGATCCCCAGGGCGTCGAAGGTGACCGCCCAGGGATAGAGGAAGACGATCTCGATGTCGAAGACGATGAAGAGCATCGCCGTCAGGTAGTACTTGATGGGAAAGCGGCCGCCTCCGGCCGGAGTGGGTGTGGGTTCGATACCGCACTCGTACGCTTCGAGCTTTGCCCGGTTGTACCGCTTGGGGCCGATAAGCGTGGCCATGACCACGGAGAAGATCGCAAACCCTGCCCCGAGGGCGCCGAGCACGAGGATGGGCGCGTAGGCATTCACGCTCCTCGCTCCTTCCAGTCGTCCTTGACCGTTGGACCGCATCGGGCGACCGGCTCACCACCCCACCAAGATCGTGCACATGTGAGGCAGTTCACAAGCCCGACTGCCCCGCATCCTATGCCCGCCGTCCTGTGATCTGCGACACGGGGTACGACAACGCCTTTGTGATCTCCACCACCTGACGAAGGATCATGAAGTCGGATGAGCGGTGATCTTCACACGCGAAGCGGCCGAGTGATCACGAGACGTGACATCTGATGCCGTTACCGCTGGTCAAACGGCTGTTGCCCTATCAAGAGATGGCCATACCAAGCAAATTGGCGATGGACATCCCGGGGTGATAAAGGATCTTCCGCTTTCGACCCCGATCGACTGCCCACCGCTCACCCCACCCCCACCCGGGGCCACTCGAACCTCACCCGGGAGAGGGGCTGCGGGGAGCGAAGTGGACACACGCGAACATTTGCGATCAACCGACTGAACGGGACATCTCCCCCCACCCGGCACCGCCTTGGGCGCATGGCGCATTCCCGACCCCCGCGCGATGATCGCGCTGTGACCTGCGTCACTCCATCAAGGCTTCAACAAAAGCGGGCTTGGCCATCGGTGTGAACGGATGGTAAGTGGCGGGCAATTCGGACGTATTGCCGAAAGACCGTGATCACAGCGGTGATCGGGCATGCCCGTTTTGCGCGTTACGGCGTCAATAAGGGCCGACAGAAAGCGGATTCACAGGTTCCGTACGTAACTGTGTCGCAACACACGTTTCTTGATGGGAGCCCCGGGGCCCTGATAGCGCTAGTACTCATGTCCCACACCGCTCACATACCCAGCCACCGGAAGCCCCGCCGAAACGCCTCGAAGACGGCGCT
Source organism: Streptomyces sp. NPDC048295 (assembly GCF_040652135.1). Classification (NCBI taxonomy): domain Bacteria; kingdom Bacillati; phylum Actinomycetota; class Actinomycetes; order Kitasatosporales; family Streptomycetaceae; genus Streptomyces; species Streptomyces sp. NPDC048295. The sequence continues at coordinate 201,153 of NZ_JBEZLL010000003.1, read as the reverse complement.
GCGGGCCGGAGTTGCCGGTGGCGTCCTCAGCACCATCGCGGTCGCAGGCGCCGCCGGTCCGGCCCAGGCCGAGCCGGTGACCCAGACCATCGAGATGCCCACCATCACCTCCGGGCTCTCCACCGCCGTCGCCGCGTCCGCCCAGGCCACGCAGCAGGTCGCCGAGGACCTGCAGACGCAGGCCCAGGAGGACGCCGCAGCCGCCACCGCGGCCAAGACCGCCAAGAAGGCCAAGGCCGAGGCGGTCCGCAAGGCAGAGGCCAAGAAGAAGGCGGAGGCCGCAGCCAAGGCCAAGGCGGAGGCCGCCGAGCGCGCCTCCCGCTCCACCGCCCGTACGACGCTCAGCGCGACCTCCGGCTCCACCGCCGGCACGGCCGTGTCCGCCTCGTCCTCCTCGTCGAGCGCCACCGGCTCCGCAGCGGCCGTCATCGCCTTCGCGCAGGCCCAGGTCGGCGACGCGTACGTCTCCGGCGGCACCGGCCCCAACTCGTGGGACTGCTCCGGCCTCGTCCAGGCCGCGTTCCGTTCGGTCAACGTCGACCTGCCGCGCGTCTCCCAGGCCCAGTCCACCGCCGGCACCCAGGTCTCCCTGAGCAACCTCCAGCCGGGCGACATCCTGTACTGGGGCGGTGCGGGCAGCGCGTACCACGTCGGGATCTACGTGGGCAACGGCCAGTTCGTCGGTGCGCAGAACTCCAGCACCGGTGTGGTGCAGCGCCCGCTGTCCTACGACCCGCCGTCGGGCGCGGTCCGCGTTCTCTGATTCACAAGCGCCGTCGCGGCGCGCGATGAAGGGCCGTCGCTCTCCCCGCTCGGGAGCGACGGCCCTTCGCCGTTTCCGGTCCTGGCGAGAAATCTCCGGCCCCGCGGCGGAAAAGCGACACCACCCCCGGCCGGCAGCGTTGACGTCGCGAACCTGCCGGACACCGTCCACCGTCGCTTGTGAACTGGGGCGAACAGCCCTCGCGTCACCGAGCACAGGACGGCTCCCGCCATGACCACCAGCGCGGCCACCACCCCCTCCGAACGCATCGCCCTCCCTCCCTGCACCCCCTTGCGCGGCCGGCTCGCCGTCGTCTCCGTGATGCTGGGGATCTTCTCGATCGTCACCGCCGAGATCCTGCCCATCGGCCTGCTCACATCGATCGGTTCCGACTTCGCCGTCTCGGACGGCACGGCGGGGCTGATGATGACCATGCCCGGACTCCTCGCGGCGGTCTCCGCCCCCTTGGTCACCGTGGCGACGGCGCGTGTCGACCGGCGCGTGATGCTCTGCGCGTTCATGCTCCTGCTGACCCTGGCCGACTTCCTCACCGCCGCCGCGACCGACTACCGCCTCGTCCTGGTCGCCCGGGTGATGGTCGGCATAACGATCGGCGGCTTCTGGTCCATCGGGGCAGGACTGGCCGGCCGGCTGGTCCGACCGGCGTCGGCCGGCCGGGCGACAGCGGTGATCTTCTCGGCCGTCCCGCTGGGCTCCGTACTCGGTGTCCCCACCGGTACGTTCATCGGCGGCCTGGCCGGCTGGCGGACGGCGTTCGTGGTCATGGGGGTGCTGAGCGTGGGCGTACTGGCCCTGATGCTGCTGGTGGTTCCACCCCTGCCGCCGGCCCGGGTCACCCGCGCGAGCCTGCTGCGCACCGTGCTCGACCGACCCGGCACCCGGTTCGCCCTGGTTCTCACCTTCCTCATAGTTCTGTCCCATTTCGCGACGTACACCTACGTCACCCCCTTCCTGGAACGGGTCACGCACGCCGGTCCGGCGCTGATCACGGTGTTCCTGCTGGTCTACGGCGCCGCCGGGATCGTCGGCAACTTCGCCGGCGGCGCACTCGTGACGCGCCGCCCGCGCGCCGCGGTCTGCCTCGCCGCGGGCCTGATCGCCGCCGCGACCGCGCTGCTCCCGGTCCTGGGCAGGTGGGACGCCGGAGCCGTCGCGCTGCTGGCTGTGTGGGGAGTCGCGTACGGTGCGGTGCCGGTCTGCTCGCAGACCTGGTTCGCCAGGGCCGCGCCCGAAGCGCCCGAAGCGGCGTCCGTCCTGTTCACCGCGTCCTTCCAGGCGACCTTCGCCCTCGGCGCCCTGGCGGGCGGAGCCGTACTCGACCATGTGTCCGTGTCCGCGGTCATGCTGCTCGGCGGCGCGGTCGCTGCTCTCGCGGTGGTCGTGGTGACGGGGACGGGCCCGGGGCCCCGATGCGTCCGGGGGCAGCGCACCTGAAAGCCGGGAGTTCGGCCACCTGATCCGAGTCCGCCCCACAAGCGCCCTCCGCGCACTGCGGACCGAGCACGATCGCGGCCATGGTGGGGAGAGCCCCACCATGGCGCGCGGTGCTGGCACCCCAATGAATTCGGGGGACCGCTTTACTGCCCGAATCGTCTGCTGACTGCACGATGATTACATGCAGCAGACGCAGGCTCATTCGCCCGGTCGCGGTCGCGATCCATTCATAGACGTCATCAGAGCGCTATGCGTGCTGGCCGTTATTTCCCAGCACTGGCTCATGCCCGTACTGGCCTATGAGAATGGGCATTTGAGCACCGGCAATGCGCTCGCGAGTCCCGGCTGGTGGATTGTCACCTGGCTGACGCAGGTCATGCCCATGGTGTTCTTCGCCGGTGGCGCCGCCAATTTCTTCTCGTTCCGGTCGGTGAAATCGGTGAACACCTGGCTCCGGAGCAGAATTGCGCGTCTCCTGGTGCCGGTCATACCCCTGGCAGCCGTATGGCTGCTGCTGCCCCACGCGTTGATCGGTGCGGGGGTGCCTGAGCAGCCGGTGCTGATGGCGGGCAAAATAGCCGGGCAGCTGCTCTGGTTCCTCGCCGTCTATGTGCTCGTGGTCGCGCTCACGCCGGTGATGTTCACGTTGTACCGCCGGTACGGCTGGCGTGTGATCGGTGTGCTCGCCGTCTGCGCCCTGGTCGTCGATGTGCTGCGCTTCGAGGTCGGCTCCGCGATCGGTTTCGTGAACGCCCTGTTCGTCTGGCTGGCGGCCCACCAGCTCGGCTTCCACTACGCCGACGGCGGCCTGCGCATGCGGAGCGGATGGGCATCGGCGGGGCTGTCCGCGGTCGGCTTCGGACTCACCGCGGCCGCTGTGTTCTTCGGGCCCTATCCGGCGTCCATGATCGGAATGCCCGGGGCCCCGGTCTCCAACATGAGCCCTCCGACCGCGCTGATGCTGTCGCTGACCATCGGCCAGCTCGGACTCTGGCTGACGCTCAGGCCGGTGATAACGCGATTCGCCGAACGCCCCATGGCCACCGCCGTACTTCAGTGGTGCGGAACCCGCTTCATGACGCTGTATCTCTGGCACATGCCCGCGCTCGTGATGACGGCGGGAATCGCAATTGTCGGACTCGGCTTTTCGACACCGACGCCCGGCAGCCCGATGTGGTTCGCGGTGGCACCGCTGTGGGTCGGCGTTTCGGGGCTGTTCCTGGTGTGCTTCACCAGGATGTTCGGCCGGTTCGAATTCCGTCGCCGTTCCGCGGCATCGGAAATGGGCCTCGGCAAGGTCGTTCTCGCGGCGGTTCTTTCCGCCGGTGGCCTCCTCGGACTTGCCGCGCAGGGATTCATTTCCCCCGGAAATCCGATCGGTCCAGTGCTCTGGGTAACGCTGGTGCTGGCGGGACTGCTCGTCGTACGGGAGAGGAACGCCCCGAGGACCGCTGTCGCGCAAGGCGCTCGCACTGTGCCCGTTCAGTCGGCCGGCCGCCAAGAGGGTGCCCGGGTCCTCGCCGGGCAGGGCAGCGGATGAGCGCCGCTCCCGGAGCGGGGACCGCGCGGTGGGGGGCCCACCGCGCGGTCCCCGCATTTCTGCACCTCATGCCCCGTCGACTGCGAGCTGCAGCCGGACCAGGCCGACCAGGCCGTCGATGAGGGGACCTGGCTCGACGGACGGGTCGAGCGACCGCTGGAGCAGGTAGCCGTCGATCGCCGCCGTCAGGGTCACCGCGACGGTGAGCGGACGCGCGACCCCTCGGGCCCCGAACCAGTCGCACAGCCGCTGCCGCAGCTCGGCCAGCAGGGCGGCGATTTCGGCGCGCAGCTCGTCGTCCCGGCTCGCGGCGACGAGGGACTCGTACAACAGCAGCAGTTCCGGGTCACGCGGGTCGTTGGCGGACAGCGCGCGGAGCATGGTTTCCACGGCCACGGCCGGATCCGCCTGCGAGAGGGCATCGTCGATCCGGTCGAGGAAGAACGTCCGGATCTTCCGCACGGCGGCGATGCGCCGGAGTTCGCCGATGCTCCCCACGTGGTAGTGGATCACCCCGGTGTTCACGCCCGCGCGCTCCGCCACCCGCCGGCTGCTCACACCGCCCCAGCCGAGCTCGGGGATGAGGGAGGCGGCGGCTTCGATGATCTTCTCGCGCGTGTCCGTCCCGCGCGAGGGATTCGTGGACCCGTTGCTCACAGCCGTACTCCCTGGATCGCGACCACGGCGATCACGCCGGCCGAGGCCAGTGCGATCGCTTCGAGGACGAGCAACTGCACCGGCAGGGGGTCGGGCACGACCGGGAAGACCGCACCGAGGTCGGCCGCGAACACCGCGATGTAGCCGATGCTCAGCACCAGCGCCGCCACGAAGGCCCAGTGTTCCCCGGCCATGGCGAACCCGGCCACCACGAAGCCGGCGAGCCCGAGAGAGGTCAGATAGACGTTGAAGCTGTTGAACTGCCACCGGGGAAGCGGGGAGAAGTCCCTCGTGTCGATCAGCTTCCCCGGGACCATGGGAATCAGCAGAAGCGCCTCCCAGACCAGGAGTGCCGCGATCACGGTCCCCAACAAGGATTGGTTCATCACGCTCTCCGATACGTGTTGTGCAGCAATCGGCCTTCTGTTTGGACGATAGACCTGGACGGTCGTCCAAATCAAATGGAGAGGTGAGCGCCGCTCACGGGTCCCGCTGCTCCGGTACGTACGCCGGGCGCCTCAGCGTCCGGCTGCGGCGAGGGTGAACCACACGGTCTTCGAGTGCGGCGAGCGGTCCCCGTACGCGGTGGTCCCCCACCGGGCGGCGAGAGCGTCCACGAGCAGAAGCCCCCGGCCGTTCTCGTCCGCGCCGTCCTCCGGCGAGGGAGTGCGCGCGGGCTGCGGTACGGGGAGGCGGCCGGGTTCGTCGTCCGTCACGTACACCGTCACCTGTCGGTGGTTGACGGTGACCTCCACCCGCACCTGTGGCGAGGCGGTGTGGCAGTACGCGTTGGAGACGACCTCGCTCACGCAGAGCCGGGCGTCGTCGACGAGGCCCGGGTGCCCGGAGGCCCACAGCACCGTCGCCACGAAGTCGCGCACGATCCTGGGGGCGGTGGGTGCGTTTGGCGCGACAAGCCGGTATCGCTCGCCGCGCTGGGGGAGGTAGGGGACGGGTGCTGGAGGAGCGGTTACGGGCGGCATGGCGCGGTCTCCCTGCGTGCGGCGGTCTCCGGGGCGTCGTGCGGTGGGCGTGGTCCGTGGCATTGACCGAGCTCCATAAGCGCTCAACTCGCTTACGGTCGGCTGCACTTCGGGCCTGATCAGCCCTGGGCTCGACACAACCGGACGTTAGGGCACAACAATGGGACGGCGCAACAATGGGACGGCCGTAGCACCCATACGAGTGGACCAGCAGCACGGTTGGGCGGCACACTCGTACCCGCACGAAGGGGAGGGCCCATGCCACCGAGGAGCTATCCGACCGCCAGACAGAGGCGGCTGGGTGCGGAACTTCGCAAGCTGCGCGAGCGTGCGGGGATGTCCGGGAGTGAAGCGGCCGCATACCTGGGCGGCGAGCGGGCCCAGATCAGCCACATCGAGTCCGGCCGGTACGGAGTGAGCAGCGAACGGGTACGCCGGCTCGCAGCTCACTACTCAGCCACCGACAAGCACCTGGTCGACGCCCTGGCCGAGATGGCCGAGGAACGCACCAAGGGATGGTGGGACGACTACCGCGGAATACTCTCGCCCGGATTCCTGGACCTGGCGGAGCTTGAGCACAAGGCGTCCTACATTCGCGCCATCCAGACGCTCAACATCCCTGGCGTGTTTCAGACGGAGTCGTATGCACGAGCCATCATCCGGAGCGGAATCACCGACCTTCCCGCTGATGAGCTGAGCGCCCGCGTCGAACACCGCACCAGACGGCGCGACATCTTCGACCGCCCCAGGCCAACCCCGTTCGAGGCGTTCATCCACGAGGCCGCATTGCGCATGCGGTACTGCGACCCAGAGACCATGCGGGCGCAACTCGCCTTCCTGCACGAGGTTTCCACCTGGCCGTCCGTGACGATCCGCATCATCCCGTTCGCCAGGCAGATCACCGGTTCAGTAGACTCGACGCTGTACGCCGGTGCCAGCATCCCGGCACTGGACACCGTCCAGCTGGACAGCGCCTTCGACGCAGGCTTCCTGGACGCCGAGGCCCAGTTGGCGCGATACCGAGCCCTCCTCGACTCCATCGAGTCCGTCTCTCTCGACACGGAGGAGTCCGCACAATTCATTCAACGCATCGCACAGGAAATGTGAGTCCACCCGCATGACCGACGCAATCAACTGGCAGAAGTCTTCCTTCTCCGGGGCAGGCGACAATCAGAGCTGCATCGAGCTGGCACCCGTCGACGGCTCGATCAAGATGCGCGAGAGCGATGACCCCGACATCGTCGTCACCACGAGCGTCGCCAAGCTGCGCGCGTTCGTGCTCGGCGTGAAAGCCGGGGAGTTCGACCACCTGATGTGAGCACCGCCCGCAAGCGCCCTCCGGTTCGAACACCGGGGGGCGTTTTGCACACCAGGCGCAACACAGGGACGTCACACCGCTGCGCACCCCCCTCGCCGCCTTACGGCCGGTCGTCGAGCACGGCTACCGGTTCGAAGCCCTCCGCCACGGCCCCGCCACCGGCTTCGTCCCCGAGCCGATCGACCTCCGCATCCTCGCCACACCGCAGGAGGCCGTCCGTGCCATCCGCGTCCGGCTCCGGGCGAACCATCTCCTCGGTCTCACGCCGCGCGAACTGATCCGCGCCCACCACCGGGCGGACCAGGGCGGCCGGGTGCAGGCCCTGGGGGCGCTCCGTCGCGGCGAACCCTGCGGGTTCACGCTCATGCTGCGCGGCGGCCGGCACATCGAATGGCACGTCCGCCCACTGACGTACGTATCGCTCGACGCCCTCACCCGGCACCGTCCCACCCCGCTCCCCATCGCACAGAACTACGTATGAGTTAGGCTCGCCGGGGCGCAGCGAGGGCATCGATCGGGCTCAGGTATCGGCCCGCTGGGCCGGAATGTGAGGCCGCCCGTGCGGGACTACTTGCTCATGCTGTTCATCACGGCGGCCGTGACCCACCTCCTGACCGGCCCCGTAAGGAAGTTCGCGATCTCCATCGGGGTGGTCCCCGAGGTCCGGGCACGCGACGTGCACCGCGAGCCCACTCCACGTCTGGGCGGCATGGCCATGTTCGGTGGGCTGCTGGCCGGGCTGCTGGTCGCCTCCCACCTGCCGCACCTGGAAGACATCTTCACCCAGAGCTCGACGCCACGGGCGCTGCTGTCCGGCGCGGCACTGATCTGTCTGCTCGGCGTACTCGACGACAAATGGGGCGTGGACGCGCTGGTCAAGCTCGGCGGCCAGGTGCTGGCCGCCGGAGTGATGGTCTTCCAGGGACTGACGATTCTCTGGCTCCCGGTGCCGGGCACCGACGGGATCTACCTCTCCGACTGGCAGGGCACCCTGCTGACCGTGGGACTGATCGTCGTGTCCATCAACGCGGTCAACTTCGTCGACGGGCTCGACGGCCTGGCGGCGGGCACGGTGGGCATCGCGGCGTCGGCGTTCTTCCTGTACGCGTACCGGCTCTGGTACGGCTACGGCATCGAGGCCGCCGCGTCCACCACGCTGATCTCCGCGATCCTGGCGGGCATGTGCCTGGGCTTCCTGGTCCACAACTCCCACCCGGCACGGATCTTCATGGGCGACTCGGGCTCGATGCTGCTCGGCCTGCTCATCGCCGGATGCGCGGTCTCGGTGACGGGTGAGGTCGACCCGAGCCTCCTCAAGCAGTCGGTGGACGGCACGTCCGGGTCGGCCGCGATGGTGCCCGTCTACATTCCGCTGATGCTGCCGCTGTCCGTCATCGCGCTGCCCGTCGCGGACCTGGTGCTCGCCGTCATCAGGCGTACCTGGAACGGGATGTCCCCCTTCGCCGCAGACAAGGGCCACCTCCACCACCGTCTGCTCCAGCTCGGCCACTCGCACCGCCGGGCCGTGCTGCTCATGTACTTCTGGTCGGCGCTGTTCTCGTTCGGGATCGTGGCCTACTCGGCGCGGGGCGCCAAGTCCTGGATGCTCTTCGGGGTCGCGTCCGTCTGCGCGGTGGGCCTGTTCCTGCTGCTCCAGCCCCGTTACGCGTCCGGCCTCACCCGACGGCTGTTGCGGCGCCGGTCCAGGGGCCGCGTGGTCGCCTCCGGCGGGATGCGCGCCGGAGCCGAGGAGGAGCACCGGGTTCCGTCCGGGTGAGCGCGGTGCTCCGGCCGCCGAGGGTACGGCCCGGGGCCTGTCCGGCGGATCGGGGCAGGACCGGGCCCCGGGGCGGATTGCGCTGCGGGGCCGCGTCGGCAGCGCCTGCGGTATCCGGCGTCACGCGGGCCGGGCCGTCGGACACGGTGGCGGCTCTCGCGGCCCGCATAGGCTGACCGTTTCATCCGACGCACCGCGACGAGGATCAGCCCATGCGCAACAGCACCGTGATCCGCCTGATCGAGCCCACCGACGCCGCCCCGATAGCCGCGCATCGGGTGCGGGACTTCGAGGCCTTCCGGCCGTGGGAACCGGCCCAGCCCGCCGCGTTCTTCACCCCGGAGGGCCAGGCGGAGCGAATCGACAGCCTGCTGGCCGGATACCGGGCCGGCACGGTCTGGCCGGGCGTGGTGCTCGCCGACGACCAGGTGATCGGGCAGGTCACCGTCGGAGGCATCCTTTCGCAGCCGCACCTGCGCCGCGGCTCCGTCGGATACTGGATCGCCGGCGCCGTCCAGAATCAGGGGCACGCCGGCCACGCCGTCGCCCTTGTGCTCCGGGTGATGACGGAGGAACTCGGGTTGCACCGCGCCGAGGCGTCCACCAGCCTGGAGAATCTGCCGTCGCAGCGGGTACTGCGCCGCAACGGGTTCAGCCCGTACGGCGTCGCGCACTCCTCGATCCTTCTCGATGGAAGCTGGCGGGACGGGCTGCTGTGGGAGCGGATCCTCGGCGACTGAAGCAGCCGTTACGGACGCCGGGTTCATCCCTTGGTCGCGCACCCGAAGACTTTCGGCGGACGCCCTCCCCCGCCCCCGCTCCACAGACTGGCGGCAACACACGAACCGCCGACCCATCGGGGAGTCAGAGTGCATCGCGACGAGCGCAGCAGGGGCATCAGCCGGGCGGGGTTCCTGGCCGGGGCCGGGGCGGTCGGGGCCGCGGCGGCAGCCGGATCGCTCCTGACCGGGCCGTCGGCCTCGGCGGCCGCCACGGCCGACCGCCCGGGCAGCAGCGGACTGAAACACCGAGGGGTCTGCTACACCGTCGGCGCGGGCGAGACCCCCGGCACCGCGTGGAGCACCGCCCGTATGCGCAAGGATCTCCGCGCCATCAGGAACGACCTGCACGCCACGTCGATCGAGGTGACGGGCGACGGCGTCGACCGTCTCGACGCCACCGCGTCCGAGGCCGCCGAACTCGGCCTGCACATCTGGCTCCAGCCGACCCTGGGCGACCGTCCCGCTTCGGAGATCCTCGGCCATCTCGCGGAGACCGGCCGGCACCTGGAGCGGCTGCGCCGTCAGGGGGCGCGGGCCGACCTGAGCGTGGGGTGCGAGTTCTGGCTGTTCGTACCGGGAATCGTGCCCGGCGACAACGCGCAGGAGCGGATCCGCAACCTGCTGGAGGGCAACGTCGACCCGGAGCGGATGATGCGCCGCCTGTCCGCGTTCACGGCGCGGGCCGCCGCGGTCGGGCGGTCGGTCTTCGGCGGCAAGCTCTCGTACGCGGCCGCGCAGGACGACGAGGTCGACTGGAACCTCTTCGACATCGTGGGGATCGACTACTACTCGTACTTCCCCGACCGCGCGGACTACGCGCGCGAGCTGCGCTCGTACCTGCGCTGGGGCAAGCCGCTGGCGATCACGGAGTTCGGCACGTGCACGTACGCGGGCGCGCCCGAGCAGGGCGGCATGGGGTGGGAAACGGTCGACCACACCAAGCAACCGCCGGAGATCAAAGGCGGCTTGGTACGCAGTGAACGGACCCAGGCCGCCTATCTCACCGAACTCCTCGGCGTCTTCGAGGAGATGGGCCTGTACGCCGCGATGGCCTTCGAGTTCGTCACCGCCGACGCCCCGCACTCACCCGTCCCGCGCTACGACCTGGACATGGCGAGCTACGCCGTGGTGAAGCCGGTCAAGGACCGGTTCGAGGACCCGGAGTCCGACTGGCACTGGGAGCCGAAGCAGGCCTTCCACGCCCTGGCACGGTGCTACGGACGAGCGGGGCGCCGCTGACGCGCGTCGTCCGGAGCGGCACGCGGGAGGTGGCGGCCGGCCCGTCGCGCTATCGGCTGCGCAGCGCATCCACGGCGATGCGGGCGGCCGTGCCGATGACGGCGTCGGCGGCGGGGAGCGTGGCCGCGGTGTGGGCGGTGCGGGTGAAGACGGCGACGGCGTAACGGCCGCCGTCGGGGTACTCGACGACGCCCACCTCGTTGCGCAGCGTCGGCAGCGATCCGGTCTTCCCCGCGACGTGCACGTCGTCGAACGGGAAGCCGGAGGCCAGGCGGTGCGGCCACACCTGGAGACCCATCACCCGCCGGATGGCTGCCCCGTGTTCGGGCGTACACGCCTCGTCGCGCCAGACGGCACGCAGCAGCCGGGTCATGTCGCGCGGGGTGCTGTGGTTGGAGCGGGCCGGGTCGAGGGCGCGCAGCCGCGCGACGACGTGCGGGTCGGCCAGCGCCCGGGCACCGGCGGGTCCCGCGTCCTCCTTGACCGAGGCGAGCATGGCGCCGAAGGTGTGCACGGCCCGCGTCGCGTCGAGGCCGAGGCGAGCGGTCGCGCGGTTGACCGCGTCGAGACCGACCCGGGCCAGGAGCAGATCCGCCGCGGCATTGTCGCTGACGGCCATCATCAGGTACGCGAGATCGCGCAGCGACAGCCTGGTGGCGTCCAGCATCGCGGCGAGCCCGGTGGGCCCCGGGGTACGACCGCCCGGCGGGCATTCGACCTGCTCCGTGAGGTCGAGGTCGCCGGCCGCGGCGAGATCGTGCAGTGCGACCAGCAGGCACAGTTTGTGGACACTCGCCGTGCAGACGAGGTGGTCGGCGTCGACGCCGAGCCGGGCACCGGAATCGATGTCGAGGGCGTGCAGCCGCCCGGTGACTCCGGCGTCGGCGAAGGCTGCACGGATACGGTCGGGGGCGTCGGGCACGTTCACGGTTCGGGTCACAGCCAGTACTCCGCTGCCGGGCGCAGATGCATCGGGCGGGTGGGGGTGTCGGGTCGGGCGTCGGCGGTGGTGCGCAGCGCGTGCGTGGCCGCGTCGGCGAAGGCTCGTACGGCGGTGTCGCCGTGCCCGCGCGGCCAGGCGACGGAGTGCCGCCAGGCCAGCGGGGCGCCCGCGAGCGGGCGCCACACCAGGTCGGCGTCGGGTTCGGCGGCGTGTGCGTCGCGCGGGCCGAAGGCGACGGCGCCGACGGAGAGCACGAGGCCGCGCACAAAGCTGGCGCCCTGGCCGTGCCGGACCGCGGGCGGTGTGTAGCCGCCGCGGGCGCAGGTGGTGAGCAGGTCGTCGTAGAGCACGGGGGCGCCGGCCCGTGGAAAGAGGATCAGGTCGGATCCGGCGAGCGCGGAGAGCGGCACCTCGGCGAGTGCGGCCGCCTCGGCGTCGCGCGGCAGCAGCACGCCGAGATCGCGCCGGAGCACCGGGCCGAGTTCGAGGCCGGTCACGTCGCAGGGGTGGTGGATGAGGCCGACGTCGAGTTCGTGTGCGGCGAAGCGAGTGAGCTGGTCCGTGGTGGACAGTTCGTGCAGCTCCAGTTCCACGCCGGAGCGCCGGTCCTGGAAGCCCGTGAGGAGCGCGGCGACGGTGTCACCGGCGATGTCGGGCGGCAGCCCGGCCCGCAGCAGTCCGCTCTCCCCGTCCCTGATCCGGCGCGCGGCCGCCCGCAGTGACTCGGACCGGGCGAGCAGCTCGCGCGCCTCGGGCAGGAGCAGCAGGCCCGCCTTGGTGATGGCCACCTGGCGGCTGGACCGGTCGAAGAGCCGCACCTCCAGCTCCCGCTCCAGCCGCTGGATGCGCTGCGACAGGGGCGGCTGGGCCATTCCGAGGCGGGCCGCGGCACGTCCGAAGTGTGACTCTTCTGCAACAGCCACAAAGCACTCCAGGTGCCTGATCAGGTCCACGAGCAGCAATCATATGCAATTTTGATTGATGAATCACCGATATTGGACTTGGACAGATGCCTGAGCCGATTGCTCTCCTCACGGCATGACACGCCCTTCCTCATCTCCCGACGCGGACTTCGGGCACACCGCCCCCCACCGCCACCGCAACCGTCGCCCCGGCCTCCGGGCGGGCATCGCCGTGACCGTCGTGATCGCCGTCGCCGCGGGCGGCGTGTACGCGGCCGGACTCGGCCCCTTCGAGCGGGACGAGCACGACAGCACCCCCGCTCCCGCGGCGACCGCTCAGGCCCGGGCGTTCCTCGCGGACTGGGCGGGCGGCCGGCTCGACAGCGCGGGTTCCCGCACCACGAGTCCCGCGAAGGCTCAGGAGGTGCTGAGCAACTTCACCTCGGGTCTCGACATCAGCGGGCCGGAGCTCACCCCGGCGCGCGCCACGAAGGAGGACGACGGCACGGTCCGGGTCGCCTTCACGGCGAAGATGCCCGTCAAGGGGCTGGGCACCTGGACCTACCGGTCCCGGCTCCCCGTCAGGGAACAGAAGAACGGGGCCTGGAAGGTCGACTGGTCCCTGTCGCTCGTCCATCCACATCTCAGTGACACCGCCAAGTTCCGCCTGGAGCGGGAGGACACTCCTGAACCGGAGGTCACCGACCGGAACGGGAAGTCCCTGACGGGCGACGCCCATCCGTCCCTGCAGCCGGTGCTGAGCCGGTTCGCCGGGGGCGGCTCCGGGCCACGCGGGGCGATCCGGCTCGTCGACCGGGTCACCGGCGAGGTCGAGGGCACGGAGACCGCGTTCGGGAAGAAGGACGGGCAGCCGTCCGACGGACCCGTGACCACGACGCTCGACGCCACCTGGCAGGCAGCGGCCGACAAGGCCCTGGCCGGCACGTCCGACGGCAAGAACGCCTCGCTCGTCGCCCTGAGGGTCGACAACGGCGAGATCCTCGCGATGGCCAACTCCCCCGCCACCGGTTTCAACCGGGCGGTCTCCGGTACGTACGCGCCCGGCTCCACCTGGAAGATCGTGACGAGCAGCGCACTGCTGCTCAAGAACGCCGTCGCGCCCGACGATGTCGTGGACTGCCCCAAGTACCTCACCGTCGGCAAGGAGTTCCACAACGTGGAGACGTCCGAGTTCCCGGGCGCCACCTTCCGGCAGGACTTCACGAAGTCCTGCAACACGGCCTTCATCAGTCTGCGGGGCAAGCTCGGTGACGCCGAACTCGGCGACGTGGCCCGGGAGTACTTCGGAGTCGGGCAGGAGTGGCACGTGGGGATCCCGTCGTTCGACGGCTCGGTTCCGGTACCCAAGGACGAGACGGAGAAGGCCGCTTCGATGATCGGGCAGGGCCGGATCCAGGCGAACCCGCTGATCATGGCATCCGTCACGGCGACCGCGGCGTCCGGCCGGTTCCATCAGCCGACCATCCTCCCCGGAGCCGAGGACAGCACCTCGACGAAGCCGCTCCCGTCGTCCGTGGTGACCCAGCTGCGCACGATGATGCGGGCCACCGTCACCGACGGGACGGCGCATGCGCTCGCCGATCTGCCCGGTGCCATCGGCGCGAAGACCGGCACCGCGGAGGTCTCCGAGAGCGAGCCCAACAACGGCTGGCTCGTCGCCCGGCGCGGCAATGTGGCTATGGCATGCGTCGTCGAACAGGGCGTCACGGGCGGCGGCTCGGCAGGCCCGATCCTGCACAGCCTCCTGTCCGCCGTCCCTGACGATCCGTCGTGATGTTGGGCTCGGGGGCCCCTTCGAGAGACCGTCGATTACGCGATCCGCCGCGTCGCCCCCGTGAAGATCGGTCGGGTTGGCTGGCATCAACAATGTCGGCACCCTGCCCCGAAAGGTCACGCATGGTGAGAAGGAGAACTCTTCACAGACCAGAAATCCGACCTGATATCGGGAAAAGGAATCCTCTTTCCGGCATAGTTCGGGCCAACCGTCTGCGCCTTCGGCGGAGACACCTCGGAAGCATCCACACAAGGCGTCGCGACTTCAAAAAAGGCTTGCCCGTTACCGCCGACAAGAACGCGAACATTGAATCCATCAGGAGTCCTGTAGTATATAGCCGGACTCTTCGATTTATTCACTGCAAGCTGCTCGTATCCCTTACTATCCCAGTAGCGCTCGATCACCCCCAGGAAGCTCCCTCGACGCTCCTCCGAGATGATCGTCATGACCGCCCGCCGCCTTTGCACATCACAGCCACCTTCGGTCGACTCCCCATGCGTCCAGTGCACCGCCGGCTTGATGGCAGCGAATGTCCCGTCGAGGATTTCATCCGCTCGCAATGCCGCCTCCTGCATGTTCATCTTTACCTCCCGCCCGGCCGATTCGCCCGATGTGCCACATCCGGCCAGGAGCAGCGCTCCAGCCATCAGCGCCATAGCTCCAGAAATCCTCATCGAGGCGCCTCCAAGGTGATCCTGTCGGAATTACCAACCACAATATTGGCAATATTGTCGGCCGAGATCTGATCTTTCCTCGGATTGAAGTAATTCGAATGCGCTGACATCTTTCCGTGGTCTTCCAAGATGGTTTCCCCATCCTTCACCGCAAACCGCGTTGCTCCGAAATTCTCGCTTGCGGGGTCGGTGCCGAACCAACGTTCATTGGGGTCGGATTGTGCGTCCTGGGCCCTGTAGCCGGCGATCCCTCCGACGATGGCTCCGGCACCACCGCCGATAACCGCTCCCGGCGGGCCGGCCATGCCGGCTCCCAAAACAAATCCGGTCGACCCTCCGCCGACCGCCCCGGAGGCCATGCCAGATGCTTCCTGATGGTTTGGGAGTTTGGTGACGATGTCGTTGTCGGCTGCACCCACGAACACGTGCCCCTTACCCACGTTGAGGTCCTGAGCGTTGTCCGCGCCAGTGCCGGGGCTTCCGACCAGGATGATGTCGTCCGCGCCGGGGATGCCACCTTTCTCCTGAGCTGCGAGCCCGACCGTGAGGGAGCCGTAGGAATGTCCAATCGCGGTGACATGCGGGGCGCTGCCCTCGTGCGTTGCAGAGATTCCCGCCATGAACGCGTTGTAGTCAGGGGCTCCCGCCTCGGCATCGTTCGTGAACATCACGCTTCTACCGCTGGCCAGGTCACTCGGTGTCACCTGCGGCGCATCGTATCCGAGCCATACGATCGAAGAGGTTCTGCTGGACAAGTCGGCTTCTTGCGCACCGATGGCCGTCTGCAACGCCCGATTCACCGTTCCGTCAGCGAATTTCGCATCCAGCTTGGTGTCGAGCCCAGGAACATATGCCGAAACGTTGTCGGCGGTGTCGGGGTTGCCATAAGCGATGATCGCGCGACCGTTTCCCTTGTCTCCGATGCCCAGCAAGTACATCGGCGGCTCGCTGCCTCTCTCCAGCTTCTCCTGGATCCCCTTCAGACCACCCAGCATGTCCCGGGAAGCGTCATCGTGCTTCACGCCGAGTTGCCCGATGAGCAGCTGAAGATTCTCGCGGTTCGCCTCATCGCGCACCAGTGCCGGAATCCCGTCCAAGTTCCCGATCACCCCCGGAAACGCGGACAGGTACTCCTCGCGCTGCTCCTGACCGAGGTGGTCCCACCACTCCTTGCGTTCGGCGGGCGACTTGTCGAGCGGAAGGTGCTTCTCCAGGTAGTTGTGGGCGGCCTCGCTCACCGCATCCACATCCGAGCCCACGTCCGCCCACGTCTTGGTGTCGACCGTGAGGCCCGGGGCCGCCCTCAGCTTGCCGAGTGCCGAGCTGTAGCGCGCATCGATCTCGTGCGCTTCCCGCATGGCGTGGGCGACGCGGTCGGCGACGTCCTGGGCCTTGGCGCGGTGCGGATTGGGGCTCTTCAGCTCGGGAGCACCCGGGCCCGGTGCGGGGTCCAGCATGCCGTCGGCATCGCGGTACAGACCCGGGTTCCCGGCACCGATGAGGCCGTTGTCGCCCACCACGGAGCCGCCGGGGATCGCGTCGCCGGTCAGTTCGTTCCTGCCGCCGGCGGGGTAGTCGATGCTGCCGTTCTCGTGGACGGTGTATCCGAGCGAGGCAGCGTCCTCAAGAGCCGCGCGCAACCGGCGCTGCGGGGGGCCGAGTTCACTGGCGAGACCGTCGAGGGTGCCTCGGACGAGACCGGTCTCGGTGTGGATGTAGTGGTAGTTCTCGCTCAGCCGCTTCAGTCGTTTCACGGCTGACCGGGCGGACTCGCTGTCCTGGGTCTTGGCGAGCTTGCCGCTCATGTCGCCGTCGACGCGTTCACGAGCAGCGTCGGCGAACGCGGAGGCCGCACGCCAGCCGTCGGCGGCATCGGTCAGCTCCGAGAGCCTGAGGTCGCGGAACCGCTGCCATGTCAGACCGAGTTCTGTGGTCATGGTCTACTCGCCCCTCCGCGTGCCCGGTACCACGACCGCCTTCGCTCTCTCCCCCACCTCGGCGTCCACTTCGGCGAGGTCCACAGCAACCTGCCGCAGCTTCGGCTCCAGAGAGCCGCACTCCTCACGGACACGGCCGAGGCGTTCGTCCCACGAGGTGAGCACGGACTTGAGTGCTGCGAGGCTGGACAGCCCGGTCAGACCGCCGACGGTGCCGTCGTGGGCCCTGCGCAGGTCCACCTTTGCGGTGATCGTGCCGGTCTGGAGATCGTCCGCCGTCCCGGCCGCCTTCGTCCACGGGCCGCCCTTGTGCCTGAGCGTTCCGCCACCGCCCCCGCCACCGGACGGTTCGGCGTGGCCGCCCTCCCCCGGAAGGCCGTTGAGCTGTAACTGAACGGTGTGCCGCTCGGCCACCTGCGCCTTGACCTGTTCCCACTCGTCCCACGCCATGCACACGCCCTCCCCCGTGACCCGGGCCACCGCCCGGGTGAGTTCTCCGGCCATGCCTGCCGTGCTCGCCGGAGATTGTCGCTCCAGACGTTACAGAACGTGTGCGCAGTGTCACGTCCGTACGGTCACTCAGGCGGACCCTGAGTATCCGTACCTACCCGCCACGGATGCGGGCCGCCGCTGACGGGTGTCGTCCGGGCGACGGGGCCGCGCTCATTCACCTTCGTACCAGGGGCTGTTGAGGCTTCCGCAGAATATTGAACAATGATTCAATCCTTGCTGGGCCGGTTGGAGCGCCACCCAGGAGTCGCGGCAGGACCGCGCTTCGTCGCGCCACGGCCGCGACGGGATGTGGAGAGTCCTGCAGTGAACCTGACGTGGATGCTGGAGAAGTCGGCTCGCGCCTCTGCCGCGAAGCCCGCCGTGGTCTCCGACCTGGGCTCGATGACCTACGCCGAGCTGCTCTCGGCCTCGAAGCGTGCGGCTGCCGTACTGCGGGAGCGCGGTGTGCGGCCGGGCGACCGCGTGGGCGTGATGATGTACAACACTCCCGCCTTCGCCGTGGCTGCGTTCGGCATCTGGCGGGCCGGTGCGGCCCTGGTGCCCATCAATCACAAGCTCACCGCGCACGAGGTGGCGTACGTCATCGGGCACGCGAAGGTGCGTGTGGCGGTCGTGGCGGAGGAGCTGGCCGCGCGCATGCACGAAGGTGCGCCCGGCGTCACCGCTCTCACCTCGGGTGATGCCGGCGGTGGCGAATTCGACCTGGGCGTCGCACAGGCGCAGGAGTGGGACGGCGTGGGCGTCGGGCCCGACGCCGTCGCACAGGTGCTGTACACCTCCGGGACGACCAGTGCGCCCAAGGGGTGCCTCCACTCGCACCGCGGTCTGTCCAGCGTGCCCGCCTACACCACCGCGGCCACGGGTCTGCGCCGCGACGACCGGTTCCTCATCGCGATGCCGATCTGGCACGCGGCGCCGCTGAACAACTGGTTCCTGTCGATGATCTACCTGGGCGGCACCGTGGTCCTGCTCAAGGAGTACCAGCCCGTCGCCTTCCTCGAAGCCGTCCAGAAGCATCGGGCCACGGCCTTCTTCGGCGCCCCCATCGCCTACCTCGCCCCGCTGAAGACACTGGAAGCGGCGGGACGTGACCTGTCCGGCTTCGATCTGTCGAGCATGCGGCTGTGGGCCTACGGCGGTGCGCCGCTGGGAGCGCGGACCGTACGGATGCTCCAGGACGCCTACGGATCCGACCGCTTCTACCAGGTGTACGGGATGACCGAAATGGGCCCCGTCGGTTCCGCTCTCTACCCCGAGGAGCAGGTCACCAAGGCCGGGTCGATCGGCGCGGGGGGAATGCCCGGCGTGGACATCCGTGTGGTCGGGTCCGACGGTTCCGACGCCCGCGCCGGCGAGACCGGGGAGCTGTGGCTGCGCTCGGGCACGCGGATGATCGGCTACCTCGACGACCCGGCGGCGACGGAGCGCGCGTTCGACGGCGACTGGTACAAGTCCGGGGATCTGGCACGCGTCGACGAGGACGGTTACCTGTTCATCGTCGACCGGCTCAAGGATGTCGTCATCACCGGTGGCGAGAACGTCTTCTCCCCCGAGGTGGAGGAGGCGCTGCGCCAGCATCCGGCGGTCCAGGACTGCGCCGTCATCGGCCGGCCGCACGAGGAATGGGGAGAGACCGTCGTGGCCGTCGTCGAGGCGAACGCGGCGGTGACCCTCGATGAGTTGCGCCGGTTCCTCGCCCCGACGCTGGCCAAGTACAAGATCCCGCGGGAACTGGTGGTGCTGCCGTCCCTCCCCCGCACGCCCTCCGGCAAGGTGATGAAACACGTCCTGCGCGAGCAGGCCCTACCGAGTGCGCACTGACCGCACCGCGCAGCACCCCACACGGGTGAACAGGGCGGCCCCTGACGCGAGGACGGGTGTCTTCTCGCCGGGGGCCGGGGAGACGCCGTCTCTCCCGCCGGGGGGCCGGAGAGACGGCGGTAAGCGCCGAAGGACCGCACGGGTGGGCGGCCGTGGGCGTCGGTGGGCGGCCGTCCGCCGTCAGTCCTCCTGCGCCGCGCGCTCGCCCGCCGTCAGTTCTCCTGCGCCGCGCGTTCGCCCGCCGTCACGATCGTCCCTTGCGCCACGGCGATCAGGCGCTCGGCCCCCTCCGAGGACGTGACGTAGATGGAGCACTGGCACACGGCCTGCCGCCGGGTGGTGGCCGTGGCCTGCGCGCGGGCGACGACGACGTCGCCGACCGCCGGCTTGATGTAGTTGATCTTGTATTCGGCGGTGAGCGCATCGCCCCCGAGGGCGAGTCCTCCCGCGAAGGTCAGCGCGTTGTCCGCCAGATAGCTGAGGACACCTCCGTGCACGAAGCCGTGCTGCTGCTGGATCTCCGGCCGGTTGGAAATGCGGATCTCGGCCGAACCGGGCCCCACCGAGGTGAGTTCGGCGCCCAGGAACATGCTGAAGGGCTGTGCCTTGAAGATGCCGTGCGCGAAATCGCTGATGTCCGTGGTCATGAGTGCCGTCCTGTCGTCGCGCGGGTGGTGACCGGAGTATCGGCGGCCTCGCCCGGACCGGTGAGCCGCTCGTCTATGTTGCTCTGGAACATCGCGAGCAGACCCTCGGCGAGCCCCAGGACGTGGTGGTCGCTGCCGCCGTGCACGAGGTGGCGTTGCACGTCCTCGGCGATGGCGAAGTCCTCCTGGTCGAACACGGTGTCGTTGGTGAACCGGAACCGCTTCTCCAGGGCGCTCTGCCCGGCGGAACCGGCGAAGTCCTCGGCCCGGTAGAGCATCTCGTGGGTCCAGATCGTCCGGTCGGGGCTCAGCGGCCAGAACGTGTTGATGGACACGTAGTCGGGATGCAGGATGAAGAAGGTGTTGGGGAAGAGCGTGTAGTACACCGAGGCGTAGTCGAGGATGCGCCACTCCTCCTCCGGCTTGAGGGTGGTCTCGCCTACGTTGGTGCGCGCCGCGGACAGCCGGATGTGCGGCCCGTCGCTGTCGTGGGCGATCACGCCCCTCTTGAAGGCGGCCGCGAGCGTCTCCCGGTGGAGGTAGGGGACGTGGTAACCCTCCAGGTACGTCTTGATCAGCAGCTTCCAGTTGGCTTCCTTGACGACCTTCGTCTTCTTGTACTGGATCAGCGAGGCCACGTCGAAGTTCACGAGGTCGTCGTAGAACGTCCCGAGGAAGCCGGGGATGTCGAGCGAGGCCCCGGGGGTCCGGGCAACCCAGATCAGGCCGCCCGCCTCCGTGGCCGGCAGTTCCACCAGTCCGTAGTCGCACGGGTTCACGCCGGGGAAGTCGTGCGCCCGGGTGATGCCCTTCAGGGCGCCGTCGAGCCCGTAGACCCAGCCGTGGAAGGGGCAGACGAAGTTCTTCACCGTGCCGGCGGGCGCCTCGGCGATCCGGGCGCCGCGATGGCGGCACTGGTTGTAGAAGGCGCGGACCCGGCCGTCCTCGCCCCTCACGACGAAGTACGGGAACTGGTCCCAGTCGCTGGTCAGATAGGCCCCGGGTTCGGCGAGCGCCGACGCGTGACCCGCGATCAGCGGGTACCGGGAGAAGGCCGAGGCGATCTCCTGCTCCAGGAGCCCCTCGTCCGTGTACTTGGTCACCGGAAGCGTGACGACCTCGTCGAGCATCTTCTCGTCGCGGCGCGTCTCGCGCAGCGCGAGAAGGCGCTTGAGCATGTCTACCTGTTCCCCGTGTTGCATCTGTCCCCCCACGTCCAGATCAAGCCATGAACCCTCGTTCAATTCATGGTACGGACGATGCAGGAGCCAGGCAACGATCCTCCGGCACGGGGGCGGGCGGGCGGTTCGGCGCACAACTGAGCGCCCGGACACAGAAGTTGCGGATGGCGGCCACCGGCCGGCCACCGACCGGCCCCCGGCACGGCGCACTGCGTGACGGTGCCGGCGGGCGCGCCCGGACGCGCCCGGACGCGCCCGGGCGCGGGACAGTCCCTGGGCACACCTGTGCCACGGCCGGCGGTGCGGGAGCCGGCCTGCTTGCGAGGATCGGGCCCGTCAGGCCTTCGGAGCCACCTTGGACAGGCCGTTGATGATGCGGTCCATCGCGTCGCCGCCCGTGGGGTCGGTCAGGTTGGCGAGCATCTTCAGGGTGAACTTCATCAGCAAGGGGTGCGTCAGACCGCGCTGGGTGGCGACCTTCATGACCTTGGGGTTGCCGATCAGCTTCACGAAGGCGCGGCCCATCGTGTAGTAGCCGCCGTAGGTCTCCTTGAGCACCTTCGGGTAGTTGTTCAGGGCCAGTTCGCGCTGGGCCGGGGTCGCGCGGGCGTGGGCCTGGACGATGACGTCCGCGGCGATCTGGCCCGACTCCATGGCGTACGCGATGCCTTCGCCGTTGAACGGGTTGACCATGCCGCCCGCGTCACCGACGAGCAGGAGACCCTTGGTGTAGTGCGGCTGGCGGTTGAAGGCCATCGGGAGGGCGGCGCCGCGGATCGGCATCGTCATGTTCTCCGGGGTGTAGCCCCAGTCCTCCGGCATCGATGCGCACCACGCCTTGAGGACCTCGCGCCAGTCCAGCTCCTTGAACGCGGAGGAGGAGTTGAGGATGCCGAGGCCGACGTTGGACGTGCCGTCGCCCATGCCGAAGATCCAGCCGTAGCCGGGCAGCAGCCGGTCCTGGGGGCCGCGCCGGTCCCACAGCTCCAGCCAGGACTCCAGGTAGTCGTCGTCGTGGCGGGGCGAGGTGAAGTACGTACGCACGGCGACGCCCATCGGGCGGTCCTCGCGGCGGTGCAGGCCCATGGCGAGGGACAGCCGGGTGGAATTGCCGTCGGCGGCGACGACGAGCGGGGCGTGGAAGGTGACCGGGGTCTTCTCCTCGCCGAGCTTCGCGTTGACGCCGGTGATGCGGCCGGTGCGGTCGTCGACGATCGGGGCACCGACGTTGCAGCGCTCGTAGAGCCGCGCGCCCGCCTTCTGCGCCTGGCGGGCCAGCTGCTCGTCGAAGTCGTCGCGCTTGCGGACCAGTCCGTAGTCCGGGTACGAGGCGAGATCGGGCCAGTCCAGCTGGAGGCGGACGCCGCCGCCGATGATGCGCAGGCCCTTGTTCCGCAGCCAGCCGGCCTCTTCGGAGATGTCGATGCCCATGGAGACGAGCTGCTTGGTGGCGCGCGGGGTGAGACCGTCGCCGCAGACCTTCTCGCGGGGGAAGGCCGTCTTCTCCAGGAGCAGAACGTCCAGTCCGGCCTTGGCGAGGTAGTACGCGGTCGTGGAGCCGGCCGGGCCTGCCCCGACGACGATCACATCCGCGCTGTGTTCGGAGAGGGGCTGCTCGGTCACGGTCGGATCTCCCGAAGACTCGAAATCGCGTGCCGCGCGGCACCTGTCCCATGCAGTCTAGGGGGGTTGGCTGATCAACTTTCCGAAGGGCTCCCAGATGTCGACCGTGCTTCCCGGCGCTCCCTCCGTACAGCTGCGCGTCCCGACCGACGAGGACGCGCTCTCCTGGCACCGCGCCTTCGACGACCCCGAGGTGATGGAGTTCTTCGGCGGTGCGCCGGAGGAGCTCTCGCTGTACGAGGAGTGGACCGCCCGGCAGCGCAGGTTCGACGCCGAACTCGGCTACTGCCTGTGGACGGTGCTGGGCGAGGACGGCGAGGTGGCCGGCTTCACCGGCGCCCAGCCGTGGCCGCGGACCGAGTACGGGCCGGTCGGCGAGATCGAGATCGGCTGGCGGCTGGCCCGGACCGCCTGGGGTCGGGGTTACGCCACCACCGCCGCGCGCCTCACGCTGGAGCGGCTGCGCGCGGCCGGGGTGGAGCGGGTGGTGGCGGCAATCGACGCGGGGAACGAACGGTCGGTGGCCGTGGCCCGGCGGCTGGGGATGGAGCGGGCCGAGAGCTTCACGACGCCGGGGACGGGCCGGGAGGCGGTCTGTTACCGGCTGGCCCTGACGCCGTGACCGCGCGGGGCGTCGCCCTCAGGGGCGCACGCCCCGGTGCAGCGCCACCACGCCGCCGGTGAGGTTGCGCCAGGCGACCTTCGACCAGCCGGCCCGCTGGAGCGCGGCCGCGAGTCCGGGCTGGTCGGGCCAGGCGCGGATGGACTCGGCGAGGTAGACGTACGCGTCGGGGTTGGACGACACCGCGCGCGCGGTCGGCGGCAGCGCCCGCATCAGGTACTCGGTGTAGACGGTGCGGAACGGTGCCCAGGTCGGCTGCGAGAACTCGCAGATCACCACCCGGCCGCCCGGCTTGGTCACCCGGTGCAGCTCGCGCAGCGCCGCGTCCGTGTCCTGGACGTTGCGCAGCCCGAAGGAGATCGTCACCGCGTCGAAGGTCTCGTCGCGGAACGGCAGCCTGGTGGCGTCGCCCGCGGTGAAGGGCAGCCAGGAGTGGCGCTTCTTGCCCTCCCGGAGCATGCCGAGGGAGAAGTCGCACGGCACGACGTACGCGCCCGTCGCGGCGAACGGCAGCGACGACGTCGCGGTGCCCGCGGCCAGGTCGAGGATCTTCTCCGCGGGCCTGGCGTGCACCGCCTTCGCGACCTCCTTGCGCCACAGCCGGGCCTGGCCGAGTGACAGCACGTCGTTGGTGAGGTCGTAGTTCGCCGCCACGTCGTCGAACATCGTGGCTACTTCGTGCGGCTGCTTTTCCAGGGAGGCTCGGGTCACCCGTCCATTCAAGCAGCCCGGTCCGCGCCGCTCCGCGCCGGTCGCAAGTCGTGACCCGGGTGGACTGAACCGATCGGTTCCCCCGACGGTCAGTACAGAAGGGGGCACCGAGCCGCCGGGATCCAGGGGAGCCCAGATGTCCGCACGAGGTTCAGGGCCAGAGGGCCGCCGAAGACGCCTGTCCGCCGCCGTGGTGGTCCCGGCGGCGCTGATCTGTGCCGCGGCCGTGCTGGGGCCCCGGTGGAGCACCGGCGCCGAGGAGAAGCCGTCCGCGCCGTCCGCACCCGCGAGTTCGCCGGGCACCGGCGCGTTCACCGTCGCCCACGCCCAGGACACCGCCGAGGGCAAGGGCAAGGGCGGAGGCAGGGGCAGGGCGTACCGGGTCGAGGTGGAGAACGGTTCGGGCGTCGACCCGGACCGGGCCGCCGCCGAGATCGCCCGGATCCTGGCCGCGCCGCGGGGCTGGTCGCACCACGGCGAGCAGACCTTCCGCCGGGTCGCCGCAGGACCGGCGGGACTCGTCATCCGTATCGCCACCCCCGCCACCACCGACGCCCTCTGCGGCGAGGGCGGCCTCGACACCCACGGCGAGGTCAACTGCCGGGTCGGCACCGACGTCATGGTCAACCTCAAGCGCTGGCAGCACGGATCGCCCGAGTTCCACGGCCCGCTCGCCGAGTACCGGGCCCTGATCATCAACCACGAGGTCGGCCACTGGCTGGGCCACGGCCACGAGACCTGCCCGGGCAAGGGCCGCCCCGCCCCCGCGATGATGCAGCAGATCTACGGGCTGAAGGGGTGTGTCTCCAACGCCTGGCCGTACGACGCGCAGGGCCGCTATCTGGGCGGCCCCGCGGTACCGTGAGCCGGCCCGACCCGCCGTACGTACGCGTCAGCTGCGGCGGAAGACCAGCCGGCCGCCGAGCACCGTAGCCACGCAGCTCCCGGCACCCTCGGCCCGCAGCGCCGCGAGGTCCGGTACGGCGAACACCGCCAGATCCGCGGGCCCGCCGACGGTCAGGGCCGCCGCGAACGCCTCGCCCGGCTCCGGCACCGAAGCCAGTGGGTCGAGCGACACGTGTTCCGGCACCGGGCCGGGGGCGAGGACGCGCAGGCCCGAGCGAGCGACCGCAGTACGCACGGCGGGGCGGGTGAACGGACCCCGCACGGCGGTCGTGCCGTGCCGCAGCATCCGTTGCAGGCCGCGCCGGGCACTGGCACCCCAGCGGGCGTCGTCCATGCCGAGTGCGGTGAGCGCGCCGCCGGTGAGCGGTTCGGTGCCGAGCTCGTCCGCCTCGCGCGGGTCCGGGTGGTAGGCGGCCTCCAGCAGCGCCGGGGCCGCCGCGTTCAGCAGCCCCGGGGTGATCAGCCCGGACCACCGCCGGATCCGGGCCCGCGGACGGGCGGCGGTCAGCTCCCCGTACGGGCCGACGGCGACGACCACGCCGCCGTCCACGGCCACGGAGTCCGCCCCTTCCGGGGCGCCGTGCACCGCGTCGGCGGCATGAACCGTCAGCAAGACGGCCTCAGTTGGCGTTGAGGAGCTTCAGCTCCGGGTGCGCCGTGCCGCCCTCGATGGCGGTGGACGAGATGTGCGAGACCACGCGCTCGTCGACCGGGTCGTTCGCCGGGTCGTCGTGCACGACGAGGTGCTCGTACGTGGTGGCTCGCTGGGCCGGCACCCGGTCCGCCTTGCGGATCAGGTCGATGATCTCCAGGCGGTTGGAGCGGTGCTTGGCACCTGCCGAGGAGACGACGTTCTCCTCCAGCATGATCGAGCCGAGGTCGTCGGCGCCGTAGTGCAGCGACAGCTGGCCGACCTCCTTGCCGGTGGTCAGCCAGGAGCCCTGGATGTGGGCGACGTTGTCGAGGAAGATCCGGGCGATGGCGATCATCCGCAGGTACTCGAAGAGCGTGGCCTGCGTCTGCCCCTTCAGCTTGTTGTTCTCCGGCTGGTAGGTGTACGGGATGAAGGCGCGGAAGCCGCCGGTGCGGTCCTGCACGTCGCGGATCATCCGCAGGTGCTCGATGCGCTCGGCGTTGGTCTCGCCGGTACCCATCAGCATGGTGGAGGTGGACTCGACACCGAGCCGGTGGGCGATCTCCATGATCTCCAGCCAGCGCTCGCCGGACTCCTTGAGCGGGGCGATCGCGGTACGCGGCCGGGCGGGCAGCAGCTCGGCGCCGGCTCCCGCGAAGGAGTCGAGACCGGCGGCGTGGATGCGCTGGACGGCCTCTTCGACGGAGACCTTGGAGATCCGGGCCATGTGCTCGACCTCGGAGGCGCCCAGCGAGTGGATGACCAGCTGCGGGAACGCCTTCTTGATCGCGGAGAAGTGCTCCTCGTAGTACTCGACGCCGTAGTCCGGGTGGTGCCCGCCCTGGAACATGATCTGCGTACCGCCGAGCTCGACGGTCTCCGCGCAGCGGCGCAGGATGTCGTCGAGGTCGCGGGACCAGCCCTTGGCGGTGTCCTTCGGCGCGGCGTAGAAGGCGCAGAACTTGCAGGCCGTGACACAGACGTTCGTGTAGTTGATGTTGCGCTCGATGATGTACGTCGCGATGTGTTCCGTACCGGCGTAACGGCGGCGGCGTACGGCGTCGGCGGCCGCGCCCAGTGCGTGCAGCGGCGCCGAGCGGTAGAGGTCGAGCGCCTCCTCCGGAGAGATCCGACCGCCCTCGGCGGCTCGGTCGAGGATGGGCTGAAGGTCGGCCTTCTCGGTCACCGGGCTGTCACCTTTCGGCGGTTTTTCAACGGATCTACGGACCGGCTCAGCGTACGCCAGCCCCTTGCGGGGTCAGCCGCCGGACCGGCTCAGCGTGCCGTACGGCAGGCCCGCGCCCCGCTCCTCGGACCGGAAACGCAGGGTTCCGTCGGCGGCCCGGGTGAAGTGGACATCGGTGGTGGTGGAGGTGCACAGGGCCGGGGTACTGGGCCGGTCCGGGTCGACGCGCTCGTGCAGGGTCACTTCCTCGGCGGTGCCGGAGGTGAGGCTGGCGACGCTGTTGCAGCTGACGGTGACCCCGAGGCTGCTGAGCTCGGTGTTCATCCGGACCACGTCCGTGCCCTTCTTCCCCGCGGTGAAGACGGCGGTGAGCGTGCCGTGCGGCTCCCCGGTGGTCTTCTCGGTGACCGGGCCCCTCCAGGTGCCGATGAACTCCTTCGGGAGTTCGGTGATCTGCTCCGGGCTCCCGGTGTCCGAGTCCGCGGGCTGTGAGGGCCCGCCGGACGGGGTGGCGGCGGGCGGGGTGCCGCCGACGTTGCCGTGATCGGCGTTGTTCCGGCCGCCGCCGCCCGGCATCAGGTCGAAGAGGAACGCGCCGCCCACGGTCACTGCGGCGAGCGCACCCGCCACCGCGAGGGCGACGGTGCAGCTCAGCCTCCGGCCCCGGTCCGCATCCGGCCGGGCCGGGCCTGAGTCCGCGCTGACGGTGACGGAGAAATGGGGGTCGGACGCGCGTGGTCCGGGCAGCCCGGACGCGTCGGTCCGCGACGGCGGCCCGGACGCCCCCGCCGTCCTGGCCGACTGGGCCGCGCCCGCGGTCGCCGGCCACGAGGGCAGGACGCCCGGGTGGGACAGCCGGGTCGGGTCGTGCGTGGGGAAGGGCTCGGCCGGCGTCCCGAACCCGCCGCCCACGCCCGCGGTCCCCGCCGCGTTCACCCCGTTCATGTCGGTGGCGCCACCGGCCCCCCACGCCGCGCTGCTGAACGGCACCGGCCCCGACTGCGCCGGCGCGTCCTGCGGCTCCAGGTCCAGCAGCGCGACCGCCGCCTGGCTGACCTCGCGCACCAGCGGCCCGGGCAACCAGCCGGCCGCCACCAGCGCGGCGGCCCCGCCCGGCGCCAGCCGCCGGGCCAGCTCCATGGGCGTGGGCCGGTCCTCGGGCTCCTTCTCCAGACAGCCGGCGATGACCTCCCGCAGGTCACCCTCCAGCTCCCCCAGCTCGGGCTCCTCGTGCACCACCTTGTAGAGGAGTACGGCCGAGGAGTCGCCGAGGAAGGGAGCGGTACCGGTCGCCGCGTACGCGAGCACCGCGCCGAGCGAGAAGACATCGGCCGCACCCGAGATGTCGGTGCCCCGGATCTGTTCCGGCGCCATGTAGCCGGGCGAGCCGACCGAGACCCCGGTGGAGGTGAGCGAGGCGGTGGCGCCGATGGCGTGCGCGATCCCGAAGTCGATCAGCCGGGGGCCGTCCAGGGCCAGCAGTACGTTGGACGGCTTCACATCGCGGTGGATGACGCCCTGCCCGTGCACCGCGGCCAGTGCCTCGCCGAGTCCGGCGCCCAGTGTCCGTACCGCGTTCTCGGGCAGCGGTCCGTGCTCGGCGACCGTGGCGGAGAGCGGCGGGCCGGCCACGTAGCCGGTGGCGACCCAGGGAATGGGCGCATCCGGGTCGGCGTCCAGAACGGGGGCCGTCCATTGCGCGCCGATCCGCCGTGCCGCGTCCACTTCGCGGCGGAAGCGCGCACGGAACTGCTCGTCGAGAGCGAAATGCGGGTGCACCACCTTGACCGCGACGGTGCGCCCGCCGGCGCTGCGCCCCAGATAGACCCGGCCCATGCCGCCCGCACCGAGCCTGCCGAGCAATCGGTAGGCACCGATGCTCAGCGGTTCGCCGGCTTCCAGCGGCTGCATATGGACTCCCCCTGTGGACCGGCCTGACCTCCGACCGAAGCCTAGGGGGCGAAGGTCATCGGGTCACAGAGGAAACCATCCGCCTATTTCGCTCCTAAGGGAACGAACAACAGCTTTCGACACAACAAAAGGCGTGAATGCGTCGTTCACCCGAGCGATTCCGGGTTCCGGCCGGGGCACGCCGCCGTCACCATCCGGGAATCGGCTATTCGAGACGTAATAACCCGAATCGAGGCCGGATCGGCGGAACCGGGAGAAGGAGGAGAAGGAACGGGAGATGCCGGGGAAGCCGGGAGAAGGGCGAGCGGGGATTAAGAGCCCGAAGTGGCCCGGGCCGGAGAAGCCCCGCTCGAAGAAGCCCCGCTCGAAAGAAGTCCCGGCCGAAGAAGTACAGGATTCACCTATATCCCGCATATCCCGGCCCCTCTCCCCGGCCCGCCGCACGGTCAGCCGCCGAGCAGCTCGACCTTCACGTCCGCCGGGAAGCCGGTCGTCGGACCGACCCGGCGCGCGAACTCCCGCACACCCGCCAGCTGGTCCGGGCCGAAGCGGAAGTCCAGGGTCGTGAAGTACCGCTCCAGCACCTCCGAGTCGAAGGCCTCCCAGCGCGCCGCCTGCTCCGCGACCTTGGTGACCTCTTCCAGGGAGAGGTCCCGTGAGGCCAGGAAGGCCTCGTGCGCCTTGTTCACGTGGTGGGGCTCGGCCGCCAGGTAGTCCTTGCGGGCCGCCCAGACAGCGAAGACGAACGGCAGCCCGGTCCACTCCTTCCACATCTGGCCCAGGTCGTGGACCTGGAGGCCGAGCCGCGGCGCGTCGTGCAGGTTGGCGCGCAGCGCGGCGTCGCCGATCAGCACGGCGGCGTCCGCCTCCTGCATCATCAGGCCGAGGTCCGGCGGGCAGGTGTAGTAGTCCGGGTCGACCCCGTACCGCTCGGCGAGCAGCAGCTGGGCCAGGCGTACGGAGGTGCGCGAGGTCGAGCCGAGCGCCACCCGGGCCCGGTCCAGCTGGTCCAGCGGCACCTGCGACACGATCACGCAGGACATGACGGGCCCGTCGCAGCCCACCGCGATGTCGGGGAAGGCGACCAGGTCGTCGGCGTTGCGCAGGAACTCCACGAGGGTGACGGGGCCGATGTCCAGATCGCCCCGGATCAGCTGCTCGCTGAGCTTCTCCGGGGTGTCCTTCGAGAGCTCCAGGTCGAGCAGGGTCCCGGTGCGTGCCAGGCCCCAGTACAGGGGGAGGCAGTTCAGGAACTGGATGTGGCCGACGCGCGGCCGGCTGCGACGGCCGTCGCCTGCGACGGTTGAGACGGTTGAATTGTCCACATCGCGAGGCTAGACCCGTGGCGCGATCCGTACGGCACCGGGGGCGCGGGGCGCCCGGTCTCACCCCGCGGGAGCCCGCATCCCACCGTACGGAAACACGGATGCCGCCCCGGCCCCGTCCGGAGCCCGTCCGGAGCCCGTCCGGAGCCGCCTGTGGAGCCGCCTGCGGGGCGCCTCGAAGACGCCCTCCGTACCCCTGGAAGTCGCCTTCGCGACACCCTCCGGTACGCCCACTTCGTCAGCTCATCAGCACACCAATCAAACATCCGAGTGAAGTGATCTTTCCCTCTACCGTTCGATACACGCTGCGTGCTAGGCTCGACGCAAGTTGCAGTTTGGTTTCCCTTGCAGTACAGAGCCTGCGGAGCATGTAACCCGCAGGCTTTTGTAGTTTTCAGACTTCTTTGCAGGTTCTGGAGCAGGGCAACCCTTTGGCCCAAGGAGGGCTTATGGCTACCGGAACCGTCAAGTGGTTCAACGCTGAAAAGGGCTTCGGCTTCATCGCCCAGGACGGCGGCGGCCCGGATGTCTTCGTCCACTACTCCGCGATCAACGCGTCCGGGTTCCGCTCCCTCGAGGAGAACCAGGTCGTGAACTTCGACGTCACTCAGGGACCCAAGGGTCCGCAGGCTGAGAACGTCACCCCGGCCTAGTTGCCCGGGTCGGCCGATCGCGGCCGGCTAGCAGTACCCAAGGAGCCCCGCTCCTCCGCTTCGGCGGGGAACGGGGCTCCTGCCTTTTCCGTTCCTCCTCATCTTCCGACGTCCGCCTTTTCCTCCGGTTCCCGGCCGCGGGGCGGCGACGCTTGACCTTGACACCGCGTGAAGGGGTGCGCTGGGAGACATCATGTTCACCATCGGAGACTTCGCCAGGTACGGGCGGGTGTCGGCCCGGATGCTGCGTCACTACGACGCCATCGGGCTGCTGCACCCCGACCGCACCGACCCCGCCACCGGCTACCGCTTCTACGGCGCCGCCCAGCTCGCCCGCCTCAACCGCATCATCGCCCTCAAGGATCTCGGCTTCACGCTCCAGCAGGTGCGGGCCGTCCTCGACGAGCAGGTGGGACCGGAGGAGCTGCGCGGGATGCTGCGGCTGCGCCGGGCCGAGCTGGAGGAGGCCATGAGGGCGGCGGCCGCACGGCTGGCGCAGGTCGAGGCGAGGCTCCGGTCGATCGAGAGCGAGGGACGCATGTCCATGGACGATGCCGTCATCAAGAACGTCGCCGCCGTACGGGTCGCAGAGCTGGCCGGCACCGCGGCGAGCTATGAACCGGAGGACATCACTCCGGTGATCGGCCCGCTGTACGACCGGCTGTTCCCGCTGCTGGACGGTACGGGCGTCGGCCAGAGCGGGCCGGGGATCGCGTACTACGAGGATGCCCCGGAAGGCGGCGGCGCCGTCGTCGTCCACGCGGGGGTCACGGTGTCCGCCCCGGTGGGCCCGCTGGGCGACACCGGGATCACGGTGGTCGAACTGCCCCCGTTCGAGGCGGCGGCCATCGTCCACCGGGGTTCGATGGACGGCGTGCTGCCGACGACCCAGGCCCTGGCCCGCTGGATCGACGCCAACGGCTACCGGTCCGCGGGATACGCCCGCGAGGTCAGCCTGGAGTGCCCCGAGGACCGGGACAAGTGGGTGACGGAGATCCAGGAGCCGGTCATCAAGGTCTGACCCGCTCCGGACACCCGCGGCAGGAGGAGAACGTGACACCCGACTCTTGAAGTGTCACGTTCTCCTCCACCGCCTAGTGTCCGCCGCCGGGTCCGGCCCACAGCCCGTCGTCCGTCAGTCCGAGCAGGTCGATCGCGTTGCGGCGCACGATCCGGTCCACCACATCGGCGTCCAGATGCCCCATCTGCGCCTCGCCGACCTCGCGCGACTCGGGCCAGGTGGAGTCGGAGTGCGGGTAGTCCGTCTCGTACAGGACGTTCCCGACGCCGATCGAGTCCAGGTTCTTGAGCCCGAAGGCGTCGTCGAAGAAGCAGCCGTAGACATGCTCGGCGAACAGCTCGGACGGCGGGCGGTGGACCTTGTCGGCGACGCCGCCCCAGGCCCGGTTCTCCTCCCAGACCACGTCGGCGCGTTCGAGGATGTACGGGATCCACCCGATCTGGCCCTCCGCGTACATGATCCGGAGGTTCGGGAACCGCTCGAACTTGCCGCTCATCAGCCAGTCGACCATCGAGAAGCAGCAGTTGGCGAAGGTGATGGTGGATCCGACGGCGGGCGGGGCGTCGGCCGAGGTGGACGGCATCCGCGAGGACGAGCCGATGTGCATCGCGATCACCGTCCCCGTCTCGTCACATGCCTGCAGGAACGGATCCCACTCGTCCGTGTGAATCGACGGCAGTCCGAGGTGCGGGGGTATCTCGGAGAACGCCACCGCGCGCACGCCGCGCGCCGCATTGCGCCGGACCTCCTCCGCGGCCAGCCGCGCGTCCCAGAGCGGGATCAGGGTGAGCGGGATGAGCCGGCCCCGCGCCTCGGGGCCGCACCACTCCTCGACCATCCAGTCGTTGTACGCGCGCACCCCGAGCAGCCCCAGCTCGCGGTCCTTCGCTTCGGTGAAGGTCTGGCCGCAGAAGCGCGGGAAGGTGGGGAAGCAGAGCGCGGACTGGACGTGGTTGACGTCCATGTCCGCGAGACGTTCGGGCACCGAGAACGAACCCGGACGCATCTGCTCGTACGTGATGATCTCCAGCTTGATCTCGTCCCGGTCGTAGCCGACCGCGGTGTCGAGCCGGGTGAGCGGGCGGTGCAGATCCTCGTACACCCACCAGTCGCCGATCGGCCCGTCGTCACCCTTCGCACCCATCACGGGCGCGAACTTCCCGCCCATGAAGGTCATTTCCTTGAGCGGTGCGCGGACGATCCGCGGGCCGCGGTCGAGGTACTTGGACGGGAGCCGGTCCCGCCAGACATGAGCGGGCTCCACCGTGTGGTCGTCCACCGAGATGATCTTCGGGAAGGTCTCCATGTTCTCCACGGTAGCGCCGATCTGACGAACCGTCAGTAATCTCGACCGGACCCCGTTCCTCAATCGTTGTCGAGGGCTTGTGCAGAGAGTCACCCACTGCTGACGTGTCCGCCCAAGACAAGGCAGACTGTTGAGCGCGATACCAGCGGTACCGAGCAATCCGGATCCACCCGCCCCGGACCGGCACATGGGCGGGCATATCCAGGCAGGCAGCGACAGAACGATGGGCGACACCGGCGGGGCGAGCAGGGCAGGAGGCGGCAATGGACCGTGACGACGGGCCACACGTGCGTGTTCCGGAGCAGCGCGCTCCGCATCAGCGGTCGGCGGGCAACGTCGATCTGCGTTTTTCCGTGCTCGGTCCGGTGCGGGCACGGCGGGACGGCGAGGCGCTGCCGTCCGGTTCCCCGCAGCAGCGGGCCCTGCTGGCTGCGCTGCTCCTGCGCGACGGCCGCACGGCCACCGCCGCCGAACTCATCGACGCCATCTGGGGCGACGAGCCGCCCTCGCAGGCACTCGCCACCATACGCACGTACGCCTCCCGGCTCCGCAAGGTGCTCGACCCTCAGACGCTGGTCAGCGACGCCGGCGGGTACGCGATCCGGGCCGGCCACGACGCCCTCGACGTGACGGTGGCCCGGGAACTGGCGGCCGACGCGGACAAGGCCCGCGCCTCCGGCGACCGCGGCCAGGCCCGGGCCCTCCTCGACAAGGCGCTCGGGCTGTGGGACGGCGAGGCCCTGGCCTCCGTGCCCGGACCGTACGCCGAGAACCAGCGCACCCGGCTGGAGGAATGGCGCCTCCAGCTCACCGAGACCCGCCTGGACCTGGACCTGGAGGTCGGCTGCCACGCGGAGGCGGTCTCCGAGCTGACCGCGCTCACCGCCGCGCACCCCCTGCGGGAACGGCTGCGCGAACTCCTGATGATCGCCCTGTACCGCAGCGGCCGTCAGGCCGAGGCGCTGGCCGTCTACGCGGACACCCGCCGGCTGCTCGCCGACGAACTGGGCGTCGACCCGCGCCCCGAGCTCGCCCAGCTCCAGCAGCGCATCCTGCGGGCCGACGAGGAACTCGCCCGCCCCGCGGACGAACCGGCGCCGGCCCCCGCGCCGGTACGCCCCGCCCAGCTCCCGGCCACCGTCCCGGACTTCACCGGCCGCGCCTCCTTCGTCCGCGACCTGGGCGACCGGCTGGCGACCGCCGAGGGTTCGGTGATGGCCGTCTCGGCGCTGGCCGGCATCGGCGGCGTCGGCAAGACCACCCTCGCCGTGCACGTCGCCCACCGGGCACGCCAGCACTTCCCCGACGGCCAGCTGTACGTGGACCTCCAGGGGGCGGGCGCGCGGGCGGCGGAGCCGGAGACGGTCCTCGGCGCGTTCCTGCGCGCGCTGGGCACCGCGGACTCGGCGATCCCCGACTCCCTGGACGAACGCGCCGCCCTGTACCGCTCCACGCTCGACGGCCGCCGCATCCTGGTCCTCCTCGACAACGCCCACGACGCGGCGCAGGTCCGCCCCCTGCTCCCCGGCACAGCGGGCTGCGCGGCGCTGATCACCAGCCGCGTCCGGATGGTCGACCTGGCCGGTTCCCATCTGGTCGACCTGGACGTGATGTCCCCCGAGGAGGCGCTCCGGCTCTTCACCCGCATCGTGGGCGAGGAGCGCATCAACTCCGAGCGCGAGGCCGCCCTGGACGTGGTCGCCGCCTGCGGCTTCCTCCCCCTGGCCATCCGCATCGCCGCCTCCCGCCTGGCCGCCCGCCGCACCTGGACGGTCTCCGTCCTGGCCGCCAAGCTCGCCGACGAACGCCGCCGCCTGGACGAGCTCCAGGCGGGCGACCTCGCGGTGAAGGCCACCTTCGAACTCGGCTACGGCCAGCTGGAACCCGCCCAGGCCCGCGCCTTCCGCCTCCTCGGCCTGGCCGACGGCCCCGACATCTCCCTCGCCGCGGCGGCGGCCCTGCTCAACCTGGAGGCCCACACGGCGGAGGACCTCCTGGAGGCCCTGGTGGACACCAGCCTCCTGGAGTCGGCCGCCCCCGGCCGCTACCGCTACCACGACCTCGTGCGCCTCTACGCGCGTTCGTGCGCCGAGCGGGACGAGGAGCCCCCGGAGGAGCGGGAGGCGGCGCTGTCGCGGCTGCTGGACTTCTACCTGGCGACGGCGGCGGGGGTGTACGCGCTGGAGCGGCCGGGGGACCGGCTGGTGGACCATCTGGAGCCGACGGAGTGCGCGGGGCTGTCGTTCAAGAGCCGGCACGCCGCTCTGGACTGGCTCTACGCAGAGGCGACCAACCTCCTTTCCTGCGTGTGTCAGTCGTCGCATCCTCACACTCTGCGCCGCGCCGTCGACCTCCTGTACGCCGCCCTCGATCTGGGCGAGTCGGGAGCGAACTCCAAGCAGTACGAGGCAGCAGCGGTCACGGTTCGAGAAGCCACAAGGGGCTGTGGCGACGCCAGGGCAGAGGGCCGGGCCGTCATGTCCCTGGCCAATGTGCACCAACTGGCGGGGCGGTTCGATCACGCCGACCGCGAGGCCCAGGAGGCCCTGCGGCTGGCCGACACGGTCAAGGATCTCCTGCCTGCCTGCTGGGCCTCGAACGCCCGAGGCATCATCGCCCTCTACCAGAACCGTCACACCGACGGCGAGGCGTTCCTCACGCAGGCCATCGAAGCGTTCAGGAATGATGAGAACCGACCGGGCGAGGCCAGTGCCCTGTGCAACCTGTCCCGCATACACCTCGCCACAGGGCGAACAGAGAGTGCAATCACTCTGGCCCAGTCGGGCATTGAGATCTATGACTCCCTGAGGCACGCGCTGCGCGGCGCGAACGGCCGGTACGCTCTGGGCCTCGCGCTCACTCAGAGCATGAAGCTCTCGGACGCCACGAACCAGTTGAACCACGCCTTGGAGGTCTTCCGCGACAGTCGGCAACGGCTGTGGGAAGGAATGACGCTGTTCCGACTGGCCGAGGTGGAGATCGCCTCCGGCCGCCCGGCCCAGGCGGCCCAGTACTCCGAGTCGGCGCTCACCGTCCTCCGCGGAATCGGTGGCGACTGGCGGCGTGGAAACGTACTGACCGTCCTCGGACGGGCGCTTGACGGCATAGGGCAGACCGGGCGCGCCCAAGTCTGCTGGCGTGAAGCTCTCGGCATCTACGAGGAACTCGGCTCTCCCGAGGCCCAGGACGTCCGGTCGCTCCTGGCTCCGGCCGCAACCTGACGAACGACACGTTCATCGTTCGTTTATCGCAGTCCGCCATTCTCGTACCAGTCGATCCGTCGCGTCGGGGGGCAGACGGGGGCGACAGGGGCCTCGCCATTAAGGTGAGCGGCCCGAGAGGCCCGTCCGGCAGTCCACGGGGGAACAGCCGGACGGGCCTCGGCAACCGCTGCACACAGCACCCAGAGATGGAGAGTTGACCACCATGGCCAACGCGAAGAAGCAGGACCCGATCACCAAGCCGGCTGACCAGCACGCGACCGGCGAGCCGGAGACTCCGGTCACCACGCAGGACCAGCACGCGACGGGCGAAGAGGTAACCACTCTGGACCAGCACGCCACGTCGGAACCGTTCAAGCCGGTTCGATAGACCTAACCCGCACGGGGAGCGGCCGCGGCGGCGCGGAGGGGGAGCCGTCGCGGCCGCTGCATGTCTGCATGGACACGGTCAACATAATCGCGCCAATGTTCGAATACTTTTCGCCAGGGGGTACCGCCATCACCCCCGCTGTCACTAGCGTCACTTCACGTCCAGATGCTTGTTTCCACCCCAGGAGTTGGAATGACCCGCACGAAGAAGACGCTCGTCGCCGCCGCGTTCGCCGTGGCTCTCGGCCTCGGCGCGGCCACTCCGGCGCTGGCCGACAGCCACATGACTGGCGACACGCATGCGACTGGCGACACCCACGCCACCGTGGTCACCCCGCAGGACGAGAACCACGCCGGCTGAGCCACACCCGCGCGCAGAGAGAGGGGCCCGAGCCACCAATCGGGCCCCTCTCTCCGCGTTCTCCGACCCGGATCGCCGTCCGAGATCTGCCGCGGACTGCCGCCGCCGTACTTGTGCGACTGGAACACGGGGAGACGGTGACAGTTGTCCCCAGGCAACCGCCTCTGCTCACCCGACGCGCTGCACCTCTCCGCGGCAAAAGGGTTGGGGCAGACCCTTCCGCGGCAAAAGGGTTGGGGCAGACCCTCGTCGCCTTCGCCGCATATGACAAACGGCTCATCGAATCCACACGGTCGCTGGGGACTGCCCGTCGAGAGCCCCGGAGCAGCCCGCCCCGTCAGCCCGCCCGCCCCCGCAGCTCCCCCTTCACCACCTTGCCGCTCGCGTTGCGCGGGAGTTCGGTCACGAACTCCACCGCCCTGGGGACCTTGTAGTTCGCCATCTCGCGGCGGGACCAGGCGATCAGGTCGTCGGCCGTCAGCGTCGTACCCGGCCGCCGCACCGCGTACGCCTTGCCGACCTCGCCCAGGCGCGGGTCGGGGACGCCGATCACCGCGACGTCGGCGACGTCCGGGTGCAGGCCGAGGAGCTGTTCTATCTCGGCCGGGTACGCGTTGAAGCCGCCGACGATGAACATGTCCTTGATCCGGTCGGTGATCCGCAGGTTGCCCGCCTCGTCGAGGACGCCCACGTCTCCGGTGCGGAGCCAGCCGTCGGGGGTGATCGCGGCGGCCGTGGTCTCCGGGTCCTCGAAGTACCCCTGCATCACGTGGAAGCCGCGGACCAGCACCTCGCCGGGCATGCCGGGGTCGGCCAGGACGCGGATCTCGGTGCCCGGGATCGCCCGGCCGGACGTCGAGGCGATCGTCCCGGCGGGGTCGCCGCGGCGGCACATCGTGACGATGCCGCTCGCCTCGGAGAGGCCGTACGCGGTGAGGACGGTGGTGATGTGGAGCTCGGTGCGCAGGCGTTCGACCAGTTTCAGCGGGACCACCGCCGCGCCCGTCACCACCAGGCGCAGGGCGGAGAGGTCGTGGGCGGAGCGTGCCGGGTGGTCCAGGAGGGACTGGTGGAGGGTGGGCGGGCCGGGTAGCACCGAGATGCGTTCGGCGGCGATGTTGGCCAGGACCGTGTCCACGTTGAAGACCGGTTGCGGGACCATCGTCGCGCCCCGCATCAGGCAGGCGATGATGCCCGCCTTGTAGCCGAAGGTGTGGAAGAACGGGTTCACGATCAGATAGCGGTCGCCCTCGCGCAGATCCGCCAGCTCGCTCCAGATCGCGTAGCAGCGCAGCGTCTGGGCGTGGGTGATGACGGCGCCCTTGGGCCGGCCCGTGGTGCCCGAGGTGTAGATGATGTCGGAGGGGGCCGCGGGGGCGATCGCGTCGGCCCGGGAGCGTACCGCCGCACCGGACACCCCCTCCCCCGCCGCCAGGAAGTCCTTCCAGGTGACGTAGTCGTCGGGGGCGGCGTCCGCCAGCACCACCACCTTCTCCAGGCATGGGAGTTCGGCCTCCGCCCGGCGCAGCGACGCCACGTACGAGGTGCCGAGGAAGGTGCCGGTGACGAAGAGGAGCTTCGCCCGGCTGCGTTGCAGGATGTACGCCGCCTCGCTGCCCTTGAAGCGGGTGTTGAGGGGGACGAGGACCGCTCCGGCCGTCACCGCCCCCAGCGCGGAGACGATCCAGTCCAGGGTGTTCGGGGCCCAGACCGCGACCCGGTCCCCCGGCTCGACGCCCGAGGCCATGCACGCGGCGGCGGCCCGGTCCACGCGCTCGCCGAGTTCGGCGTACGAGATCCGGGTGCGGCCCTCGACGACCGCCTCCCGGCCCCCGTACCGCCGCGCCGCCGCCCGGACCAGCTTCGGGATGCTGCCCCACTCCTCGTCGCCGCGCATCGTTCGCCTCCCTGACGCAGTAGCTGACTATCCGTCAGATTAGCTGTAGCCTCAGCCGCTGTCAGCAGTCATGACGGCCTGGGAGGTGGCGGTGACGGCACTCAAGGACGCGACGGCGATAGCCGGCATAGGACAGACGGCCTTCGCGAAACAACTGCCCGAGTCCGAGAAGACCTTGGCCTGCCGGGCCATCGTCGCGGCGCTCGACGACGCGGGCATCGCCGCGTCGGAGGTGGACGCGTTCGCCTCGTACACGATGGAGGAGACCGACGAGGTCGAGGTCGCCAAGGCCATCGGCGCGGGCGATGTCACCTTCTTCAGCAAGGTGGGATACGGCGGCGGCGGCTCCTGCGCGACGATCGCGCATCTCGCCGCCGCGGTGGCGACGGGGCAGGCGGGCGTCGGGGTCGCCTGGCGGTCCCGGAAGCGGGGTTCGGGGCCCCGGCCCTGGAAGAACACCGCGGTGCAGCTGCCCACCCCCGCCCAGTGGACCCGCCCGTACGGGCTGCTGCGGCCGGCCGACGAGATCGGGATGCTGACCCGGCGGTACATGCACGAGTACGGGGCGACCCGCGACCATCTCTTCAACGTCGCCCTCGCCTGCCGCAACCGCGCCAACCAGAACCCGGACGCGGTGATGTACGAGCGGCCGCTGACCCGCGACATGTATATGACCTCGCGCTGGATCAGCGAGCCGCTCTGCCTCTTCGACAACTGCCTGGAGACGGACGGGGCACTGGCCTGCGTCATCGTCTCCGCCGAGCGGGCCCGGGACTGCCGGCAGAAGCCCGTCTACATCCACTCCGTCGCCCAGGGGCTGCCCGCCCAGCACCACGGGATGGTCAACTACTGGAACGACGACCCGCTCGGCGGACCCGCCTGGACGGCCGCCCGGCAGCTGTGGAAGCAGGCCGACTTCGGCCCGGACGACGTCGATGTCGCGCAGATCTACGACGCGTTCACCCCGCTCATCCCGCTCTCACTGGAGGGCTACGGCTTCTGCGGGCGCGGCGAGGGCGCCGCGTTCACCGAGGGCGGGGCGCTGGAGAGCGGCGGGCGGCTGCCCATCAACACCGGGGGCGGCGGGCTCAGCGAGGCGTATGTGCACGGCTTCAACCTGATCAACGAGGGCGTCAAGCAGCTGCGCGGCGTCTCCACCGCCCAGGTCCCGGACGCCGGGACGTGCCTGGTCACCGCCGGTGAGGGCGTGCCCACATCCGCCGTACTGCTGAGGAGTTGAGGAGTTGACCGGCATGGATGGACTGCTGCTGCCCGTCGTGGACGAGGACGGCGCCCCCTTCTGGGAGTACGCGGCCCGCGGCGAACTCCGCGTCCAGGCGTGCGCCGCCCAGGAGTGCGGACGGCTCCGCTTCCCGCCCCGGCCGTGCTGCCCGCACTGCCAGTCCTTCGAGAGCGAGTGGCGGCCGATGAGCGGACGCGGCCGCATCTGGTCCTATGTGCTGCCGCATCCGCCGCTGCTGCCCGCGTACGCCGCACAGGCCCCGTACAACGCCGTCGTGGTCGAGCTGGCGGACGCGCCGCGGATCCGGCTGGTGGGGAATGTGGTGAGCGGTCCGGACGCCCCGCTGGACTCGGTCGATCCGGGGCGGCTGCGGATAGGCGCGCCGGTGCGGGCGGTGTTCTGCCCGGCCGGTCCCGGGGTGACCCTGGTGCGCTGGCAGCTGGAGCGGTGAGGGCGATGGCGCTGCGCACGGAGACGGACAAGGAGACCGGGGTCGCGCTCGTCACCCTCGACCGGCCCGCCAGGCTCAACGCGATCGACCTGGCCACGGCCGCCGAACTGGCGGCCGTCTGGCGGGCGTTCCGCTTCGACGACGAGGTGCGGGCGGTGGTCCTCACCGGTGCGGGCGGCCGGGCCTTCTGCACGGGGATCGACCGGGACGTGGACGTGCCGCAGCCCTCGTCCCCGTACACGGTCGACGATCCGCTGCTCACGATCGGGCCGAAGGCGAACGACCTGTGGAAACCGGTGATCGCGGCCGTGGAGGGGATGGCCTGCGGCGGGGCGTTCTATCTGCTGGGCGAGGCGGAGTTCGTGATCGCGTCCGAGGAGGCGACGTTCTTCGACCCGCACACGACGTACGGCATGGTCAGCGCGTACGAGGCGATCTCCATGGCGCAGCGGATGCCGTTCGGCGAGGTGGCCCGGATGTCGCTGATGGGGACCGCCGAGCGGGTCTCGGCCCGTCGTGCGTACGAGACCGGGCTGGTCAGCGAGGTGACGGCGCCCGGCGGCGCGGTGGACGCGGCGCTGCGGGCGGCGGGTGTGATCGCCTCGTACCCGACTCGGGCGGTGCAGGGGACGGTGCGGGCGGTGTGGTCCGCACGGGAGGCGGCCAGGACGCAGGCCATGGCCCACGCCCCGCACCTCATCGCACTCGGCAATCTGCCGCCGGAGCGGCAGGCCGAACTGTTCCGGGGGCGGGGCGCGGGCGACTTCCGGACACGCTGACGGACGGCTGACGGACCGCCGAGGGGCCGGCCGACGGGCCGGCCGACGGGCCGGCCGACGGGCCGGCCGACGGGCCGGCAGGTCAGTAGGTCAGTGGGTCAGTAGCTCATTTCGGCTTCGACCCGGCACTTCTTCACCTGGGAGACCTTGCGCGGGCTGTCCATCGCCACGGAGAGGGTCACGGTCTGACCGCCCTCGGCGTCCACGGTGTCGTAACCCGTGTCGACGGTCTTGCCGCGCGCGTCGAGGAAGGCCACCTCGACCGTGTACGTGTGCGAGCCGGAGGTGTTGGCGGTGAGCCTGACGGCGGAGGTGGTGACGGCCTTGCGCTTGCCCTTGCGGGGCTGGGCGCAGCGGAAGACGTACGCCCGGGGCGCGTCGGAGGCCGTGGCGCTCGGGGTCGCCGTCGCGTAGTCCGTACCGCCGGAGGAGCTGCTCGACGAGTCGTAGTCATCGTCGTCGTAGTCGCTGCTGTGGTAGCTGCCGTTGCTCTTCTTGGAGTTGGAGCAGCCACCGCCGCTGCTGCCCGACCCGTGGCTCTTGCTCTTGCCGCTGCGGCCGCCGTGGCTGGAGGTGGAGAAGCCGGTGAGGGCGAGTACCACCACGACCAGTACCGCGGAAAGCTTTATGTGCTGCCGCATCATCGATGCAGCCCCCCTTGTGTTGTTGTCCATTTCTGCAGTTGTCGAACGACCGTGCGTCACGGTAGCCCAAGGTGGCGAGGGCCAGGGCCCCGGCGTAGCGTCGAGGCCGAGAGCGGTGCAGAGCTGTGACGCCGGTCCGCGCACGCGCAGGAGGCCGATGATGATCCGCAACGTCCTGGGCTCGGTGCTCGCTCTCGCCGGAGCGGCGGCCGCCGTGCTGAGCCCCTTCCGTGACTGGTACGACGGTCGCCTCGGGCGTCATTACCGGATCGAGGAGCTGTTCACCGGCATCGGACCGGGCCGGCCCGGTCCGCTGGGCTCGATCCTGCTCGCGTTCCTCTTCGCCGCCCTGCTGACGGTGGTCGGTGTGGTGCTGCGGTCGCGGCTGCTGGTGGCGGCCGCGGGTGTGGTGGTGCTCGGCTTCACCGTGCTGTGGATGGTGCGCCAGGGGCAGGCGCTGGGCAGTCTGGCCGTCGCGGGCGACGGTTCCGGGCTGCGGTGGGGAGTGGCCGAGGCGGCGGCGGGCGGGGTGCTGCTGCTGGTGGGTGCGGCGGTGATGTCCGGGCGGCGGCCCGCTCGCAGGACGCGCACCCAGCCGTACGCGGCGCCCGGCTCGGAGAACCCGGACACCTGGCCGCCGACGCAGGAGCCGGGGCCGTCCGTGCAGACGAGCACGCTGCCGGAGCCCGAACCGGAGCCGTACACGGGGCCGGACCCGGCGGCCCACCGCCCCTCGGGCCAGGACAACAGCCCGGACCCGGGCCCCGGCGCGGGCCCGGACGAGGACGGGCGCCCGCGCCTCTGAGGCCCGTCGCACCCCGGCTTCGCGGCGGACGGCCCGCCGCGGTCTACGCCCTGGCCCGGCCGCCCGTACCCGTGCCCTTCAGCGCGTCCAGCGCGTACACGCAGCGGTCCTTGCTGCACGCGTACACGACACCGCCCTGCGCCACCGGCGACCCCGTGATCTCGCCGCCCGTCGCCAGCTTCCAGCGGAGCTGGCCGCCCGCCGCGTCCAGGGTGTACAGGACGTGGTCGGCGGAACCGAAGTGGACCCGGCCGTCGGCGACCACCGGGGCGCCCACCACCTCGCCGCCCGCCGCGAACCGCCACTTCGGGGTGCCGGTGACCGCGTCGAGCGTGTACAGCGCGCTGCCGCTGCCGACATGGACGTTCCCGGCCGTCACCAGGACCGGTTCGATCGACTGGCGGGCCTCCGTGGCGATGCGCCAGCGGTCCTTGCCGGTCGAGGCGTCGATCGCGTACACCGTGCCGAGGTAGTCGGCGAGGTACACACCGCCTCCGGTGACGGCGGGGCCGGGCGCGAACGCGGGCGGGGAGAGGAAGACGGCGGGCGACTCGAAGTGCCAGCGCGCATGCCCGGACATGTTGTCCACGGCCAGGACCCGGGCCCCGGCGCTGACGTAGACGAAGCCGTCCGGGGCCGCGGTCACCCGCACCGGCACACCGCCGCAGGAGGCCGCGTCACCGATGGGGTACGACCAGCGCTCGATGCCGGTACGGGCGTCGACGGCCCGCAGCCGGGCGTCCTGCCAGAGGTAGACCGTGCCGTCGTGGACCACGGGTCCGGCCTCCGCCGTCTCGAAGTCCGTCTGCACACCGCCGCTCTCCCACAGCTTCTCGCCCGTGGAGGCCTCCCAGGCCTGGACGCCGCCGCCCCGGGTGCCGGTGACGACGGTGCCGCGGTCGGCCTTGAGGGAGTAGACCCAGGCATCCGTCTGGAGCCGCCACCGCTCGGCGCCGGTCGCCGCGTCCAGGGCGTACAGGGACGGTCCGTCGGAGGCGTGGATGCGGCCGCCCTCGACGGCCATCACCCAGGCCACGTCCCGGGTCTTGAACTGGCGGCGCCCGTTGCCGACGTCCAGGGCGTGCACCTCGAACGACGTGACGTAGAGGAGGTCCCCGGCGACGACGGGGGTGCCCCAGACGTCGTTGGACATCCGGAACCGCCAGGGCCGCCAGCGGTCCGGGCCGGGCGGGGGCTCCGACGGTTGCGCGGGTCCGGGCACGGGGGCGGCCGGGACGAAACCGTTCACCCCGGCGGGCGGGCGCACCCAGCCCGTCGCGGGGCCGGCGTCCGCGGTGGACGTGGCGGCGGCCCGTACGTCCTGGGCGCGCGGGCCGGGGCCGATCGGCACCTTCGCACCGGGCAGCCGCACCGGACCGCCCGCGTCGGGCGCGGAAGCCGGGCCGGGCTGCGGGCCGGCGGCCGGGGAGCGCAGGTCTCCGCCGCTGCGCCAGGCGGCGTCCCGCTCGGGGGCCGGCGGCTGCGGGGGCGGTGGCGGCACCGGGGCGGGCGCGGCGGTCTTCCGGCCGCCGCGGCGCTGCTCGATCATCGCGGTGGCGGAGGTCGGCAGCCACGCGGAGGCCGTACCGCTGTCGTCGCCGCCGGAGGCGAAGAGGTGCGGGGCGAGCTGGGCCTGGAGGTCGGCGGGGGTGGGCCGCAGCCCGGCGTCCATCTGCATGCAGGACTCGATCAGCGGCCGCAGTTCGCCGGGCAGGCCCTCCAGGTCGGGGCC
Source organism: Streptomyces sp. NPDC048295 (assembly GCF_040652135.1). Lineage (NCBI taxonomy): Bacteria > Bacillati > Actinomycetota > Actinomycetes > Kitasatosporales > Streptomycetaceae > Streptomyces > Streptomyces sp. NPDC048295. The sequence continues at coordinate 156,826 of NZ_JBEZLL010000003.1, read as the reverse complement.
CTCGCGCAGCAGCATGAAGACCGTCTCGACGGGGTTGGCGCCGTGGAAGGGAGCATGGCCGGTGGCGGCGAAGACGAGGGTGGAGCCGAGCGAGAAGATGTCGCTGGCCCCGGTGACGCTGCGCGAGTCCCTGGCCTGTTCGGGCGACATGTAGGCGGGCGTGCCCACGGCGACGTTCGTCATGGTCAGCCGGGTGTTGGAGACGCCGGACGCGATCCCGAAGTCGATCACCCGGGGGCCGTCCTCGACCACGAGCACGTTCGACGGCTTCATGTCGCGGTGGACGAGCCCCGCTCCGTGGATCGACTGCAGGGCCTCCGCGATACCGGCGGCCAGCCAGCGCACCGCCTGGGCCGGCATGGGCCCGCACTCACTCACTATCTCTTCCAGCGAGGGCGCCGGCACATAGGCGGTGGCCAGCCACGGCACGGCGGCGCGCGGGTCGGCGTCCACCACCGCGGCCGTGTAGAAGCCGCTGACGGCGCGAGCGGCCTCCACCTCGCGCGTGAAGCGGACCCGGAACAGCTGGTCCTCGGCGAGCTCCGTACGGACCGTCTTGATCGCCACGCGCCGGCCCGAAGCCGAGCGGGCGAGATAGACCAGCCCCATGCCGCCGGCCCCGAGCCGTCCCAGCACCTCGAACGGGCCGATCCGCCTCGGGTCGTGCTGCGTCAGCTGCTCCACCACTTGCCCTGCCACCTCCCCGTACGGGCCTCAGGAACAGAAGCCCGCGAAAACCCGCCCTGTACGGCGTCTCACCACTGGGCACCACCCGGCGGTGCGCACCCCGATTCTTCCTGGCTGAGGCCCCGGTTGCGAACCCGGGGGCGGATCGGGGTGTCACAGCTCACTCTGCCCCGATCCCGGACACAGGGGGCTGAAGTACGGCGAAGACGGCGCCCTGATCGTCCTGGAGGACCGCCATCCGCCCGTACGGGATGTCGAAGGGCGGCGCGGAGATCCGGCCGCCGAGGCGTACGGCGTGCCCGGCCGCGCTGTTGCAGTCCTCCACGGCGAAGTAGCTGAGGAAGTAGCTGGGCAGCTCCGCCGGGAAGGCGTCGGTGATGACGCTGCGGCCGCCGACCGCGGTGTCCGGTCCGGGCTCGGTGCCCGCCGGGGACCACATCCGGAAGGCGGGGGCGGGCCCGGCCGCACCGGATTCGCCGGGTGCCGCACCGGATTCGCCGGGTCCGGTGTCCGAGGCGAGGTCGGTGCCCGAGGCGAGGTCGGTGTCCGAGGCGAGGTCGGTGCCCTGGAAGCCGAAGACCTCCTCGTAGAAGGCATCCACCTGGTCCTTCTGGCGGGTGTAGACCTCGGTCCAGCAGAAGGAGCCGGGTTCGTTCTGCTTCTGGAAACCCTCGCGGTCACCGGCCTGCCAGAGCCCGAAGACCGCTCCGCCGGGGTCGGCCGCCTGGGCGAGGGCTCCGGCCCGGCCGGCCCGGACCGGCTCGGTGATCACCTGACCGCCCGCCTCCCTGATCCGGGCGACGGACGCGACGATGTCGTCGGTGGCGAAGTAGATCCCCCAGGCGGTGGGCATCCGGCCGTCCTGCTTGGCGGCGAGCGCGGCGACGAGCTTCCCGCCGCTGTAGGCGTCCGCGTACGGCCCCTCGCCGGCCCGGAAGGTCCAGCCGAACAGCTCGCCGTAGAAGCGCTTGCCCGCTTCCAGGTCGGGAAGCTGCACATCCACCCAGCACGGCGCGGATCGTGCGAATGCGGCCATGGGCCCGGGTCCTTCCGTGATCACGCGTCGCTCGCGATTCATGGCAGTGACGCTCGTCACAGCAAACGTAACCGCGGGTCGCGCTCGTCGCGCCCCGACCCGTCATCATCGAACTGATTTTCGATAAACCTCGACGGAAGACTTCGATGCTCACGGCATCACGGAAAGTTATCCACCGAAGTTATCCACAGGCTGTTGATAAGACTTATCGCTCTGTGGTTCAGTCCGGGTGCGCATACGTCGAAATCCGGCCACTCCCCCCACCGTGTCTACGGTGATCCCCATTTGCAGTCGGCCGAATCGCGCTCCGATCACCCCTCGGTAAGCTGACGGCATGACAGGACAAGTGCGCACCGTCGACGGCCGCGTGGCCGGTCGACGCGGACAGGCGACGCGGCAGAAGCTGCTCGACTGCCTCAGCGAGATGCTCAGCTCCTCACCGTACCGGGACGTCAAAGTCATCGACGTCGCCCGGAAGGCGGGGACTTCACCCGCGACCTTCTACCAGTACTTCCCCGATGTCGAGGGCGCCGTCCTCGAGATCGCCGAGGAAATGGCCAAGGAGGGAGCCGGGTTGACCGAACTGGTCGCCGGCCGCTCCTGGGTCGGCAAGGCCGGCTGGCAGACAGCCGAAGAACTGGTCGAGGGATTCCTCGACTTCTGGCGGCACCACGACGCGATCCTGCGCGTGGTCGACCTCGGTGCGGCCGAGGGCGACAAGCGGTTCTACAAGATCCGTATGAAGATCCTGAACTCGGTCACCAACTCCCTCACCGATTCGGTCAAGGAACTCCAGGCCAAGGGCAAGGTCGACAAGGACGTCAGCGCCGCGGCGATGGCGGGCTCGCTGGTCGCGATGCTGGCCGCCGTGGCCTCGCACCAGAAGGGCTTTACGACCTGGGGCGTGAAGCAGGCCGAACTCAAGCCGAACCTCGCCCTGTTGGTGCATCTGGGCATCACCGGCAGGAAGCCGACGAGGTAGCACCGGCGCCGACGGCCCCGCCCCCACCGGGGTATCGCGGCCGTCCCGGGCGCCCCAGGTCCTGTCTCACCGACGGCGGGCCACGCATGTGGTCCGCCGTCGGTGCACCCGGACCGTTTCGGGCTCCGCCGCGTCCAGGCGTCACCCCGCTCAGGAACCGCCGGGAAGCCGCCCCGCCCGGAGACCGACGGGGAGCCGCCCCGCTCAGGAACCGCCGCGCCGGCGCAGCCTGAAGAGCCGGATCTCCCGGTCGATCCGCTCCTGGTAAGTCGCGTAAGGCGGCCAGAACTTCAGCGCCGCCCGCCACACCTCGTCCCGCTCGGCACCCTCCAGCAGCGTGGCGTGCACCGGAATGTCCCGGCCCTGCCAGTTGACGACCGCCTTGTCGGGACCGGCCAGCAGATTCGCGGTCCAGGCCGGGTGCCCCGTACGGCCGAAGTTGCTGCCGACCAGGATCCAGCTCTGCTCCGCCCCGACCTCGGGCATGCAGGCCAGCGGAGTGGTTCTGAGCTGACCGCTCCTCGCCCCCGGCACCGTCAGGATCAGCCCCGGCAGCATCCGGGAGCTGAGCAGCACCTTGCCCCGCGTGAGCCGGTGCACCGTACGGTCCATGACAGGGACGACATGCGGGGCGATCCTCGCGAACGCGCGGGTGGAGGAGACCTTCTGGATCAGCCGGACGCCGGGCGCCATCAGACCGCCACCCTTCCGGCCGGCCCCGGAGCAGTGGGCCCCGAAGCAGCCGGCTGCGTCGCCGGTCCCTCGAACAGCCCGGCCCGCTGCGCCGCGTGGTCGCGGAGCCGGTGGACGGGGCCGAAGAGCAGTTCGTCGGCCGCGGCCCGCTTGAAGTACAGATGCGCCTCGTGCTCCCAGGTGAAGCCGAGCCCGCCGTGCAGCTGGACGGCCTCGGCGGTGGTGGTCCGGAGCACCTCCAGGGCCTGGGCGAGGGCGATCCCCCCGGCATCGGCCGGGTCCCCGGCCGCGTAGTACGCCGCCGAGCGGGCCGCCCGCACCTGTACGTACAGGTCCGCCAGGCGGTGCTTCACGGCCTGGAAGGAGCCGATCGCCCGGCCGAACTGCTCGCGCGCCCCGACGTATTCGACCGTCCGCTCCAGCGCGCTCGCCGCCGCCCCCACCGCCTGGGCGGCGAGCAGCGCGGCAGCCGGGTGACCGGCCGAGGCCAGGGCGCCGGTGATGTCCACGGCGTCGTCCGCGCCGAGGAGTTCGGCCTCGGTGTCGCGGAGTTCGATCCGGGCCGCCGTGCGGGTCTCGTCGAGCGAGGTGAGGCGGGTGCGGACGACTCCGGCCGCCGTGTCCGGGCGGACCAGGAAGAGGAGCGTACGGCTGCGCGGGAAGCCTCCGGTGTGGGCCGCGACCAGGAGGAGCCCGGCGCTGTGCCCGTCGAGGACCTGGGCGGCCTCCCCGTACAGCCGCCAGCCCCGTGCACCGGCGACCGGCCTGGCCTGCATGCCACCCGCCCGGCCGCCGCCCGCCCAGGTGCCGTCGGCGGGGTCGCCGGTGAGGCCGAGGGCGGTGACGAGCGAGCCGCCGGGGACGGCGAGGGTCGCGGTCAGCTCACCGGCCGCGATGCGCGGCAGCAGGGCGGTGCGCTGGGCGTCGGTGCCGAGTGCGGAGATCAGGGGCGCGGCGAGCGCGGCGGTGGCGATCAGGGGCGAGGGCAGCAGGGCGCGGCCGGTCTCCTCGCAGGCGACGGCGAGCTCGGTGAGGCCGCGGCCGACGCCTCCGTACTCCTGCGGGAGAGCGAGGCCCGGCAGCCCGAGGTCCTGGGCCAGGCGCCGCCACAGCTCCGCGTCGTACCCGTCGGCGGTGCGCACGGCGTTCCTGACGTCGTCGGGTGTGCAGTGCGCGGCCAGCAGTTCGCGCAAGGTGCGGCGGATCTCGTCCTGTTCCGCGGTGAAGGCGGCATCCATCGACGGACTCCTTCCCCTCAGGGGCCCGGAACCCCTGATCTGACGGTGCGTCATGCTAGGGCCGAATCCCCGAGATGCCCAGAGTCGCGCACGGGAGGGGCGGAAGATCCCCACCGCACCGGGCGGTGCCCCCGCAACCCGATCTGATGTACCGTCAGATTCATGCCTTCTTCCCACCGCAAGGTCGCTGTCGTCGGCATATCCCTCGCCGACTGCGGGCGCGTCGAGACGGCCACGCCGTACGCCCTGCACGCCCAGGCCGCCCGCCGGGCGCTGGCCGACTCGGGGCTGGACCGGTCCGTCGTCGACGGTTTCGCCTCCGCCGGGCTGGGCACGCTCGCCCCGGTCGAGGTCGCCGAGTACCTGGGCCTGAAGCCGGCCTGGGTGGACTCCACCGCGGTCGGCGGCTCGACCTGGGAGGTGATGGCGGCCCATGCGGCGGACGCCATCGCGGCGGGTCACGCCAATGCCGTACTGCTGGTGTACGGCTCGACGGCGCGCGCGGACATCAAGGCGGGCCGCCGGACCTCCAACCTCTCCTTCGGGGCGCGCGGCCCGCTCCAGTTCGAGGTGCCGTACGGGCACTCGCTGATCGCCAAGTACGCGATGGCCGCCCGCCGTCACATGCACGAGTACGGGACGACCCTGGAGCAGCTCGCCGAGGTCGCGGTCCAGGCACGGGCCAACGCGGCGGCCAACCCTGACGCGATGTTCCGGGACCCGGTCACGGTGGACGAGGTGCTGTCGGGGCCGATGATCGCGGACCCGTTCACCAAACTGCACTGCTGCATCCGCAGCGACGGCGGCTGCGCGGTGCTGCTGGCCGCCGAGGAGTACGTACCGGACACGGCGAAGGCACCGGTGTGGATCCTCGGCACGGGCGAGCACGTCTCGCACTCCACCATGTCCGAGTGGGACGACTTCACCGTCTCCCCGGCGGCGGTCTCGGGCCGTCTGGCGTTCGAGCGGGCCGGGGTGCGGCCCGCGGACATCGATCTCGCCGAGCTCTACGACGCGTTCACCTACATGACGCTGGTGACGCTGGAGGACCTGGGTTTCTGCGCCAAGGGCGAGGGCGGCGCGTTCGTGGAGAAGGGCCGGACCGGGCTCACCGGCGAGCTGCCGGTGAACACCGACGGCGGCGGCCTGTCCGCCTGCCATCCCGGGATGCGCGGGCTGTTCCTGCTGGTGGAGGCGGTGCGCCAGCTGCGCGGCGAGGCGGGTGAACGCCAGGTGCGCAAGGCGGGCGGCCGGCTCCCGGAACTGGCGGTGGCGTCGGGGACGGGCGGCTGGTTCTGCTCGTCGGGGACGGTGGTGCTGGGGCGGGGGTGAGGGCGGGCCGCCGCGTCGGGCGATGCGCCACGCGTCCGCTCCCCGGTTCGGCACCCGGGCGGGACCCGCCCCGCATCGGGCCATGCGCTGCAATGGGGGCATGACCGACGCACATCAGAGCTTCCTGGACCTGCTCCATGCCCAGCGTGTCTGGGACGTGGAACTTCCCGGCTTCGATCCGGCCGCCGCACCGCCCGCCCCGCTCGCCCTCTTCCACCGCTGGTTCGCCGAGGCGGTGGCCGCCGGGCAGGTGGAGCCGCACACGATGTCGCTGGCCACGACGGACGACGAGGGGCACCCCGATGTGCGGACGCTGATGCTGCACGACGCGGACGAGCGCGGCTGGCACTTCGCCACCCACCGCACCAGCGCGAAGGGCCGCCAGCTCGCTGCCCGGCCGTACGCGGCGCTCGGCTTCTACTGGCCGGCGCAGGGCCGGCAGGTGCGGGTGCGGGGGCCGGTCACCGCGTGCGCACCCGACGAGAGCCTGGCCGATCTGCACGCCCGCTCGACCGGTGCGCTGGCCTCGGCGCTGACCGGCTCGCAGAGCGAGGTGCTGGGCTCGCTGGAGGAGCTGACCCGCACCGCCGACGCCGCCTGGGAGCGGGCACGGTCCGAACCGGACGCGGAGGTGGCGAGCTGGACCCGGTACGTGGTCGGGGCGCGGGAGGTCGAGTTCTTCCAGGGCGACGCGTCGCGCCGGCACGTACGGCTGCGCTACCGCAGGCAGGACGCTGCCTGGACCCGGGAACTGCTCTGGCCGTAGGGCCGAAGGCCCGCCCCGGCCGCCCCGTGCCCGCCCATGCCCGTGCCCGCACGGAACCCGCCGTACGGGCACGGCCCGGCGGCACGTCAGCCGAGGGTGATCGCCTGCACCGGGCAGACCCGGGCGGCCTCCTTGACCGTGGCGCCGTCCAGGGACTCTTCGTAACCGGGCAGCAGCTCGCTGAACCCGTCGTCGTCCTGGGTGAACACCTTCGGGGCGGTGAGCGCGCACTGGCCCGCACCGATACACCGGTCCTTGTCGATACTGATCCGCATTCCGGCAGAACCTTCCGGTCGCATTCCGATCACCATTTTCCGATCACCAGGTCACGGGCAGTTCGAGCAGCCCCTGGATGGTGTCGCCGGGCTTGAACGGGATTTCTTCGGCGGGTACCGCGAGCCGCAGACCGGGAAGGCGGTCGAAAAGCGCGGGCAGCGCGATCTCCAGCTCGGCCCTTGCCAGATTCTGGCCCAGGCACTGATGGACTCCGAAGCCGAAAGCGACGTGATTGCGCGCGTTCCGGCCGAGGTCCAATTCATCCGGGGACGGATAGACGGACTCGTCCCGGTTGATCACCGACGTGCTCAGGATGACACCGTCCCCCGCACGGATGGTCACCCCGCCCACCTCGATGTCCTCGACGGCCACCCGGGAAATTCCGTCGGCGATGGACAGGAAGCGGAGCAGTTCCTCGACCGCCGAACCCATCAGTTCCTCGGACTCGCGCATCCGGGCCAGCTGACCGGGATGCTGGAGCAGCGTCAACGTACCGAGCGAGATCATGTTCGCGGTCGTCTCGTGCCCGGCGACGAGCAGGATCTGGGCCAGCCGCACCAGCTCCTCGTGGTCCACCCCGCCCGTCTCCAGCTGCTTGACGATGAGCTCGTCGAGCAGCCCCTCGCCGGGGGCGGCCCGCTTCTGCTCGATCAGCGCCGCGAAGTAGTTGTCGAGCTCGTCCCGCGCCGCCTCGATGTCCGCGGCCGCCGGACCGCGGAGCAGCTTGCGCGACTGCGCCTCGAAGAACTCGTGGTCCTCGTAGGGCACCCCGAGCAGGGCGCAGATGACCATGGACGGTACGGGCAGGGCGAAGGCGTCGACCAGGTCGGCCGGCGGGCCCTGCTCCGCCATCGCGTCGAGCAGCCGGTCCACGGTCTTCCGGATCTGCGGCCGCAGCGCGGCCGTCCGCCTGACCGTGAAGCTCGGGATCAGCATCCGGCGCTGGACGTTGTGCTCCGGGTCGTCGACGCCGATCAGTTCGACGCGGCGCAGGCTGCTCGAAGCCACCCGCTCGGCGATGAACGGGAACGCGGGGTTCTCCCGGTCGGACGACAGCCGCTGGTCCACCAGGAGCGAACGCGCCTCGGCGTGCCCGGTCACCAGCCACACCGTGCGGCCGTCGAAGAGCCTGGCGGGAGACACGGGCTGCTGCCCCCGGTGCTCGCGATATCCCGTCGGCGGGTGGTAGGGACAGGTGCGGTTCTGCGGAAAGGAGACGGTCTCGGCGTCTGCCATGGCGGACCTCGCAAAGAGATGGGGGAGTCCTACCGATCTCCGCCCACTAGATGCCTCGGGCATCTAATGGGTCTAGGTGATGTTCGGCCAAATGTCCTCGGGGAGATCCATTTTCCGCCCGCCGGACCGAGCGGGCATTTCGAGCCACCCGATTGCCTCCGCGTTCCTTGCGAAAGGGGCAAGATGGAAGGCATCAGGGTGACTGGAGGCGAAAATGAGCCGAACCCTTTCTCGCACCCGCGCCGGTACGCGTCCCCGTTCCCGTTACGCCGCGGACAGCGGGCTGACCACGCGCATGGTCGGCACCATGTTTCTGATCGGCCTGTTGTACGTGGTCCTGGTCGGCGTACTGCTCGCCGTGCTGCGCGGCGCCTGGCCGATCGTTCTGATCTTCGTGGGCGGCATGTTCATCGCGCAGTTCTGGTTCAGCGACCGCATCGCGGCGTTCAGCATGGGGGCCCGTGAGGTCACCCCGGAGGAGGCGCCGGAACTGCACGGCGCGGTCGACCGGATCTGCGCTCTTGCCGATATGCAGAAGCCACGCGTGGCCATCGCACAGAGCGACGTGCCGAACGCCTTCGCGACCGGCCGCAGCGAGAAGACCGCCCTGGTCTGCGCCACCACCGGGCTTCTGCGCAGGCTGGAGCCCCCGGAGCTGGAGGGTGTGCTCGCGCACGAGATGTCGCATGTGGCGCACCGCGATGTCGCCGTCATGACGATCGCCTCGTTCCTCGGGGTGCTCGCCGGCATCATCACCCGGGTCGCCCTGTGGGGCGGGCTCTCCCGCAACAGCCGCAGCAACGACCCGATCGGCATCGCGATCATGCTGATCCCGCTGATCAGCGCGGTCGTGTACGCGCTGAGCTTCCTGCTGACCCGGCTGCTCTCCCGCTACCGCGAGCTCTCCGCCGACCGCACCGCCGCCCTGCTCACCGGCCGCCCCTCCGCGCTCGCCTCCGCCCTGACCAAGGTCACCGGCCAGATGGCCCGCATCCCGACCGAGGACCTGCGCAAGGCGGAGCCGTACAACGCCTTCTACTTCGTCCCCGCGTTCTCCTCCAAGGAGAGCCTGAGCCGGCTGCTCTCCTCGCACCCGACCCTCGAAAAGCGCCTGGACCAGCTGGCCCGCATCTCCGCCGACCTCGCCCGTCCGTGAGCAACGCCCGAAGCGACCCCGGGGACGAGGCCCTGAGCGACGCCGAAGCGGCGCCCTGAGGAACGCCGTCCCCCGTCCGCAAGGAACACTCCATGGGTCTTCTCGACACCATCCTCGGCCGCAGCAAGCCGGTCCGCCCCGACCTCGACCAGCTCTTCGCCGTACCGTCCGCCGCCCTCACCCTCCAGGCGGGCGCGGGCTTCACACCGACCGGTCTCGGCTCGGTCTGTTTCGCGGGCGTCGAGGGCGGCGCCTTCGCCCGCCTGGAGCAGGACGTACGCGATCTGCTCGACGCCGACAGCGGCCGCGGCGGCCTCCCGGTGGAGTTCAGCCAGGACACGTACGGCTACACCTGGCTGCTCTCCCGCCGTCCGGCCGACGACACCGCCACCCTGGTCAACGACCTGCACGCGGTCAACACGATGCTCCAGGAGGGCGGGTTCGGCCCGCACCTGCTCTGCTCACTGGTCGGCTTCCGGGACGAGCGGAACCGCCCGCTGGCCCTGGTCTACCTCTACAAGCGCGGCACCTTCTACCCCTTCGCCCCGCTGCCCGGCGGCGGCGAGAGGCGGGACAACCAGCTGGAGTTGCAGGTCAGGGCGGTACTCGGGGACGACCTGCGGATGGAGAAGGACCTGGCCCGGTGGTTCCCGGTGTGGGGTGCGCCGGGGCTGTGACGGCAGTGGCGCTCCGGGGTCTTTCGTCCCGACCGAGCGGCCCGGCCGCACGGTCGCCGGATACCTGGTTCCCCCCACCCGGCCACCTGGACCGCCAGGGGGCTCCACCACTGGGATCCGGGGCTCCCCCGCCCGTATCATCGCTTCCATGACTGCCGAGCCCGCCCGTTCCGCCGCCCGCATGCGCGCTTCGGATGCCGATCGCGAGGCGGTGGTCGAGCAACTGCGCGAGGCGGCCGCCGAGGGCCGTATCGACATGGACGAGCTGGACACCCGGCTCGGGCAGGCGCTCTCGGCCAAGACGTACGCCGAACTGGCACCCCTCACCGAGGACCTGGTCCCCATCGAGGTGGCCATCGGTGAGCCGCTGGTCCTCAAGGGCGGCATACACGGCGTGACGCGCTCGGGCGTCTGGAAGGTCCCCCCGGCGATACGCGCCCAGGGCGGCATCGGCGGCGTCCGGATCGACTTCACCCGCGCCGAGTGCCGGCTGCGCGAGATCGCCCTGGAAGTGCGCGGCGAGATCGCCGGGGTGAAGATAGTGATCCCGGAGGGCTGGACCGTGCACAGCGACAACCTGGACCTGGGACTCGGCGGCCTGAAGGACAAGACCACCGACGCACGGACCCCCGGCGCCCCGCTCCTGAGGCTGACGGGCTCCTGCGGCATGGGCGGTGTGGTCGTACGCCACCCGAACTTCCGCGAACGGCGCAAGCTGCGCGCCATCGAATCCTGAACCGGGCCGGGGCCTGCTCGGGGCGGCGGACGAGACCGTCGGCGCCGTCCGCCGGGTGAGCCGCCCCTGGACCACACGCCCTCAGCAGTCCCCGGGGTGGAAGACCGCGACGGCCTCCGCCCCCTCCTCCTGCCGGAAGTCCACCCGCAGCGCCATGCCGATGGCGAGAGCGGACTCCTCGCACCCCACGATCTCCGTCATCATCCGCGGCCCCTCGGCCAGGTCGACCACGGCGGCGACGTACGGGACGCGGGCGCCGAACGGCGGCAGGTCGTTGCGGTGGACGACGGACCAGGTGTAGAGCGTGGCGTCCCCGCTCGCCGGCTCCCAGGCGACGTCCTCGCTCCAGCAGTGCGGGCAGAACTCGCGCGGGTAGTGGTGCGCGCGCCCGCAGGCGCGGCAGCGGCGCAGCAGCAACTGCCCCCGGGCGGCGGCGTCCCAGTACGGGCGGCTGAAGGCATCGGGCTCGGGGAGGTCGAAACGTACGGCGGCCGCGGTCACAGGAAGAGTCCGATCGCCTCGTCGAGGGACCAGGTCTGCCAGGACATCGCGAACAGCGCGACGAGCGAGATGAGCGCCATCATCGCGTTCTGCCCCTGCTCGGCCCAGTCGTGGATCATCAGCACCAGATAGAGAAGGTTGAGGAGGAGCCCCGCGACCAGTGCGACGGGGGTGAGGAAGCCGGTGACCAGGCCGAGTCCCAGGGCGAGTTCGGCGTACACGACGAGGTAGGCCATGGCCTTGGGGCGCGGGGCGACGATCTGCCGGAAGCCGGTGCGTACGGCCGCCCAACGGTGCTTGCCCGCGACGTCCGCGGCCCAGGCGATGCCCGTACCGCGCTCGAACCAGCCCTTCTTGTCCTTGTGCCGCCAGCTCTCCAGCCACCACAGGCCGAGGCCTATCCGGAGAACGGCGAGCCACTCGGCTCCACCGAGCCAGATCGTCTGCATGGGGCCTCCCATGGCCTCCCGTTCACTGAATCTGACGGTACGTCAGTTCACCCGATGGTGAGCGACTCGCGCAAGAGGCGCGCAAGGAGTACCCAGGAAGTGAGCAGAAGGTGGCCGCCATTCGGCAAAAGACTTACACGCGTGATCAATTCGCAATCGATTCCGGTCTTGACCGAGACCCATCAACCGGGTGCGCGATTACGCTCCGAACCATGCCCGACAGCGCACTTACCGCCGGTAGCTCCATATCGGCCCAGACCGACCTGACCGAGGACCGGCCCGTGTACGTCATCGGCGGCGGTCCGGGCGGCCTCGCCGCCGCCGCGGCCTTGCGCGAACAGGGCGTACGGGCGGTCGTACTGGAGAAGTCCGGCAACGTGGGGGCGTCCTGGCGCCGCCACTACGACCGGCTGCACCTCCACACCACCCGGCGCCGGTCGGCGCTGCCGGGGCTCGCGATGCCGCGCCGGTTCGGACGCTGGGTGTCCAGGGACGATGTGGTGCGCTATCTGGACAAGTACGCCGAGCACCATGAGCTGGAGGTGGTGACCGGAGTCGAGGTGTCCCGGATCGACCGCGCCCCGGACGGCAGGAGCTGGCAGCTGACCGCGACCGGCGGCCGGGTGCTGACCGGCCGGGCCGTCGTCGTCGCCACCGGCTTCAACCACACCCCGCGCGTCCCCGACTGGTCCGGCCGCGACTCCTTCACCGGCGATCTGGTCCACGCCTCCGAGTACCGCAACCCCGCCCCGTACGCGGGCAAGGACGTCCTGGTCGTCGGCATCGGCAACACGGGCGCGGAGATCGCCGTCGACCTGGTCGAGGGCGGGGCGTCCCGGGTACGGATCGCCGTGCGCACCGTGCCGCACATCGTGCGCCGCTCGACCGCGGGCTGGCCCGCCCAGTCGACCGCCGTCCTGGTGCGCAGGCTGCCGGTGAGGCTGGTCGACCGGGCCGCGGGCCTGATGGCCAGGGTCGCCGTGCCCGACCTCGCCGAACAGGGCCTGCCGCGCCCGGACACGGGCCTGTACTCACGGGTCAAGGACGGCGCCATCCCGGTGCAGGACGTGGGGCTGATCGACGCGGTGAAGCGCGGCCGGGTGGTGCCCGTGGCGGCCGTCGAGTCGTTCGACGGGGACGCGGTGGTGCTGGCCGACGGCGAACGGATCACCCCGGACGCGGTGATCGCGGCGACCGGCTACCGGCGGGGCCTGGAGGGCCTGGTCGGCCACCTGGACGTACTGGACGCCCGGGGCCGGCCGGTGGTCCACGGCGCCCGCACCCCCAAGCAGGCCCCCGGCCTGTACTTCACCGGCTTCACCAACCCGATCAGCGGGATGCTGCGCGAACTGGCCCTGGACGCCCGGAAGATCGCGAAGCGGGTGGCGCGCCGGGGCTGAGGCCGCGTGGGGCGGGGGCTTCTGTCACCCGCATCGGCGTCACGCTCATGCCGGTGCGGACTGCGACCGGGATGGTTCAACGTGACCGGAAGGCGGCCAGTGGGGCGAGTGCACGCGAAACGGCTGGTATTACTGGGACATGCAGGAAGAGACCGCACGTTCCGCGATCGACACGTTCATCTCCGCGTTCAACGCCTCGGACGACAGCTATGTGACTGCCCTGCTCTCCCAGGCCCTGACCTCGGACGTGGTCTTCTGGGGACCGTTGGGCCGCAGCGAAGGAATCGCGGCGGTCGAGCAGTTCGTGCTGGACATCCGGCGCCACCCGGCGGGGACCGGCACGATGGTGCGCTGCTCAGCGGTGGACATGCCTGACGAGTGGGCCCGGTACCAGTGGGTCTTCACCACGCCTGATGGAGGCCCCCGCCTGGCGGGAACGGATGTCGTCCATCTGCGACGGAGCCTCATCGACCAGGTCATCGTCTTCGCGGGGGAGATCGAGCCGTCCGCCTCCTGAGTCATCCTTCTGTCGCTGTCCTTCTGTCGCTGTCCTTCTGTCGCTGTCCTTCTCCTGAACTTGCCCCGTCGGCGTTCGGGGGCTGCTGTTCGCGGTCGGTCAGGCTGCGGTGCTGAGGGGGCGTCCGCCCCGGCGGATGCCCTTTTCGCTGCGAGTGCGGGTGAGGGTGCGTTCCTTGCCTTGGGCCGCGAACCTTCCCGGTCAGAGCACTAGGCGGCCTTCTTCAGGTCGCTTCGGCACTCGCGGCAGTGGCCCGGCTCGGGGGCGCGGAAGGCCCGGTCGCAGCCGTCGCAGTTCTGGAGGGGGTCGCGGCGCGGCGCGGCCTCCTGAGCCGGAGCGGTGGGCAGGGGCGGTGGCAGGAGCGTGGTGAGGCGGTGGGCGAGGAGGCCCGCCGGGCGAGTCAGCGGTTCGGGCAGGTCCGCGACGAGGGTGCGGCGTACGGCATCGGGATGGGCGTCACGTTCGAGCCAGGCGGCGACGGCGGGGGCCAGTCGGCGGATGTCGTCCTCGCCCAGCAGCAGCCGGGGTTCATGGCGGCGCAGGTCCGCGAGGAGACCGGCGGCCGCACGGTGGCGGTCGAGATCGTGGGCCTGCGGGCGGGGAAGCGGAGGGCGCGGCGGCACGGTGGCGGACTCGCCGGCTTCCGGCCGGGGCGCGGGGGACGGAGCGGTGGGGGCGGGCGCGGGGGCGGAAGGTACGGCGGACGGAGCGGCGGGGACGGGGACGGAAGGTACGGCGGACGGAGCGGCGGGGACGGAAACCGAAGTCGAAGCCGGGAGCGGGGGCGGAGGCGGAGGCGGAGGCGGAGGCTCGGGGGTCGGATGTACCGGCCGGGGGTGCGGCTTCGGTGCTGCGGCGGGGCACGCATCGCTGACGGGCTGGTTGCAGGAGACCGTACGGGTGACGACCCGTCCGCTGGGCAGGCGTTCCCTGGTGCGCTTCAGATAGCCATGGGCCTCCAGCTCGCGCAGCGCGACGGCGATCCGGGCCTCGCTCTCCGGGAAACGGGCGGCGAGGAACTTGATGCCGATCCGCGCCCCGGCGGGCAGCGACTGGATGTGGGCGGCGAGCCCGATCGCGGTGAGGGACAGCTCGCCGTGCTGGGTGAGGTGATTGCCCACGACCGTGAAACGGCTGGTGTGCCGGGTGTTGCGGTGTACGACACCGGATGACGGGGCGCGCCGGGGCGCGCTAATCTGCGGGGTATCCATCAGGAAGGTCTCTTCTTCCTCGTTGGTCAGGCCCTCGTTCAGGATTGCCGTCCTGGCGAGGGCCGTCGCGCGTCTGGGGTAGTGGGGCGAGCATATGCCAGCCAACCGGCGACACTTCCAGTCGAGTTGAGGAAGCTCACCCGTGTGAGTGACGGGCGGGGTGGGGTGGGGTTGGGAAGGTTTTCTCCCCGGTTCTTGGATCTTTGACGTCGCGCACGACCGCGTCGCGGTCTCCCACGTCGCGGTCCACCGGGTCGCGGTCCACCGGGTCGCGGCTGCCGCGATCCGGTGCGGCCGGTCACCGTACGAGGTCGAGTTCGGCCCAGACCGTCTTGCGCGGGAACGGGCCGGGGACGACGCCCCAACGGTCCGCGAGAGCCTCGACGATGAGCAGACCGCGCCCGTGCTCGGCGTCCTCGGCGGGAACGGCGGTAGCGCCGGGGCCGGGCGGGAGGCGCTCGCCCCGGGCGTCGCTCACCTCGATCCGCAGCAGCGCGTCACCGTGCACCGCGAGGCCCAACCGGAAGTCCCGGCCCACCACTCGGCCGTGGAACGTGGCATTCGCGGCCAGTTCGGCAACGATGTGCGCGGCCGATTCGCAGGCGATTCCCCAGTCCCCCAGATGCGCCGTGGCCAGCAGCCGGGCGAGATGGGCACCCCGACGCGTGGGCGAGAGCAGCACGGTGAACGCGCGGGTGGGGGCGGCGAGTTGAGGTGGAGTGATTTCTCGATTCACATCACTCAGCGTGATCGGGTCTGCATACCGTGAACAGTGACAAAGCCCTTGCGTACGGTAACTGTCCCGGGCTTGTCCAGTGCTGTCCTGGCTGTCCGGGGTGACGGGCCGGGGACAGAGGGGGTCGGGGAAGAACGGCACGCACAGCAGAGATGGGGCACGGATGAGCGTGGATGCGGCAGGTACGGAACACACCGACGGCGGAGCGGACGAGTCCGGCTGGGATGTCGACCCCGATGACGAGTCGGGCCTGGCCGTCCTCGCCACGGTGGGCCGCCAGATCAAGGCGTGGCGGGAGTCGGCCGGCCTGCGGGCCTGCGAGTTCGGCACGGCGATCGGGTACGGGGAGGACCTGGTCTACAAGGTGGAGGGCGGCCGCCGCATCCCCCGGCCGGAGTTCTGGACAGAGCGGACGGGGTACTGGGCGCGGGCGGGAAGCTCGCCGCGATGAAGCAGGACGTGGCGGAGGTCCGGTACCCGAAGAAGGTTCGCGAGTTGGCCAAGCTGGAGAAGCGGGCGGCTGAGATTGGGTTGTACAGCAACCACAACATCCACGGGCTTCTGCAGACGCCCGAGTACGCGCGCGCCTTGTTCGAGATGAGGAGGCCCTCGTACTCGGAGGACGAGGTGGAGACGGTACTGGCCGCACGCATCGCCAGGCAGTCCGTCTTTGAGAGAGCCCCTGCGCCTGCGCTCAGCTTCGTCCAGGAAGAAGTGACGCTGAGGCGCCCCATTGGAGGCACGGCGGTGCTGCGGCAGCAGCTTGAACGTCTGCTGCACGTAAGTCAGTTGCGGCATGTTGAAATCCAGGTCATGCCCACCAACCGCGAGGACCACGCAGGGATGGGTGGCGCGGTCGAGGTATTGAAGTTCGAGGACGGCACGGCAGTGGGACGCTCGGATGGAGCCTTCAACGGCCGCCCGGTCTCCGATCCGAAACAGCTCAGGATCCTCGAACTGCGCTATGGGATGATCCGGGCTCAGGCTCTCTCGCCGCGAGAGTCGCTGGCCTTCATCGTGCAAGTGCTGGGAGAGACATGATCCGCACCTCCTCCACCCGGGACGCTTCCGAACTGCAGTGGTTCAAAAGCAGCTACAGCAGCAGTAGCGAAGGCGACTCCTGCGTCGAAGTGGCCACCACTCCAGGGGCAGTCCACGTCCGCGACTCCAAGAACACCCCGGGTCCCCAGCTCGCCGTCACCCCCACGGCATGGACGGACTTCGTGAACTACGCGACCACGAACTGACCGACACAGTCCGCACCCACAACGCAAGTGCTGGGAGAGACATGATCCACGCCCCCTCCCCCCGGGACACTTCCGAGCTGGAGTGGTTCAAGAGCACCTACAGCGACAGCAGTAACCCCAGTGATTGTGTCGAGGTCGCGACCACCCCGGGCACGGTCCACGTCCGCGACTCGAAGAACACCCCGGGTCCCCAGCTCGCCGTCACCCCCACGGCATGGACGGACTTCGTGAACTACGCGACCACGAACTGACCGACACAGTCCGCACCCGCAACGCAACTGTTGGGAGAGACATGATCCACGCCCCCTCCCCCCGGGACGCTACCAAGCTGAAGTGGTTCAAGAGCACCTACAGCAGCAGCGGCGACGGAAACGACTGCGTCGAAGTGGCGACCACTCCAGGGGCAGTCCACGTCCGCGACTCCAAGAACACCCCGGGCCCCCGGCTCGCCGTCACCCCCACGGCATGGACGGACTTCGTGAACTACACGACCACGAGCTGACGGGCATCAATGCTTGCCCCGCGCGGGGCGCGGCCGGGAGGACCGGCCGCGCCCCGTACTCATGCTTCGGGGACGTCGGTCAGACCGCAGGCGTGGCGTTCAGCACGAGCTGGGTCGTGTTGTTGGCCGGCTGCGGGTCGAACGGGAAGGTCGCGGGGCTGGAGCCGCCGGTGGTGAGCATGACCCGGCCGGTCGCGTCCGGGACCACCCGGTCGATGCGCAGCTTGAACGGGAGGGAGCGCGTCGTGTCCGGCAGGGCCCAGTACGGCATCTCACAGCTGTAGCGCGGGGCGCCGTTGCGCTGCGGGTAGTAGCCGCCGCTCAGGGTGCGCGGCTCGCAGTCGGCGGGAACGGAGGTGACGGTGGCACCCTCGGGGACGGTGAAGTTGACGGCCGCGACCGGGTCGCCGGAGCCGAGGTTGCCGATCCAGGCCGGGCCGTTGTTGCGGAAGCCGAGTTCGGCGGTGACGGTCTCCCCGGCGCCGCCCGCGACCTGGGCGCCCCGCGCCTCGAAGTCCGCCGTGTTCACCGCGGTGAAGGCGGCGATGGTGTAGTTGTCCTCGTCCGAGAGGTCGGTGGCTCCGTTGCCGGGCTCGATGCTGATGTCCAGCCGCTCGGCGTACGCGTGCGCGGCGAGGGCGACCCGCAGCGGCGTCGGCAGGGCGAAGGAGTCGCCCGGCTCGATGACCTGGTCGAAGGAGCAGGTGGCCTGGGACATCGGGGCGTAGTCGCCGCCGAGCGTCGTGTACGTGCACTCGGCGTACTTGGTGAGGAAGTCGAGCCCGTACGAAGCGGTGAAGGTGGCCGTGAGGCCCTCGGACCGCTCGCCGCCCTTGTTGGTCACCGCGAAGGGGACGGTCCGGACGTCGCCGGGCTGGAGGCCCTTCGCCGGGGCGATCTCCCCGAGGGACAGATCGGGGCCCGAGCCGACCTTGACCGTGGTGTCGAAGGAGTCCTGCGGGGCCTCCAGGGTGCCCTCGTGGCCGCCGGTGGCGACGGCGGCGTAGGTGATCCGGCCCTGGGCTCCGACCGCGGCGCCGTCGGCGGCGCGGAGCGTGAGGTGGACCTGCGGGCTGTAGGCGTCGCCGATGACGGGCACGTCGGGAACGGTGCACAGGGCCGTGGTCCCGGTCGGTGCGCAGTTGTCGGGCCAGGTCACGTCGGCCACGCCGGCGACACCGGAGATGTCGACCGAGAGCCGGCCGTCGGTGACGGTGAAGTTGTCGTTGTCGTGGTAGAGCCCGATGTCGAGCGGCCTGCCCTCCGACGTGTCGCCGCCGAGCTGGAGCTTCTGCTCGCCGGGCGCCTGTATCCAGAGCTGATCGGTCTGCTCCTGCGCGAACGCGGGAGCCGCGAGTCCGGCGGTCAGCAGTCCGGCGGCCGCGGCAGCCGCGGCGGCACGGACGCCGAGGCGTACGGTGCGCCCGGCGGAGACGGGTCTGACGGGTCCGACAGGTCTCATGTTTTCCCCAGGTGTGAGCCGTGGATGACGAACGACGGCCGGTGTGTCCGGCCCGTACGTTGGACGTTCAAGATCACCCCGAGGTTGTACGGCTCCGGTCGCGGACACGCCCCCTCTCTCAGGCTTTGCCTGCACGCCCATTCCTGACGCGCCGTCAGTTCAGTAACCTGACAGAGCGTCAGCTTTTGGCTGGCACGGGCACGATCACCCGACGGACCTAGAGCAGGAGTGGGCGGAACGATGCTTGGATCGACTCACGGCACCCTCACCACCGACTTCCGCGCCAGGGTGGTGGCCTGCGGCGAAGAGCCGCACTCCGCCGTCCACAGCATGACGGTCGACGCCGCCACGGCGTCCGTCCTGGACGTCAGCGGCCGGCCGCTGCACGCGGACGTACCGGACCTGGACCGGTTCTTCCGGCCCGGGTCCGTGGCCGTCGTCGGCGCGTCCGACACCGAGGGACGGCCCAACACCGGCATCACCCGGCAGCTGATCGCCTGGGCCGAGCGGGTCGGGGCGCGGCTGTATCCCGTGCACCCCACCCGGGAGTCCGTGTTCGGGCGGGCCTGTTCTCCTTCCGTCGCGGACCTGCCGGAGCAGGTCGATCTGGCGGTGCTGCTGGTCGGCGATCCGCTCCCGGTCATCGAGGAACTCGCGCAGGCCAAGGTGCGGTTCGCGGTCGCCTTCGCCTCCGGGTTCGCCGAGACCGGGGAGGAGGGCGCCGCCGCCCAGGCGCGGCTCGCCGCGGCGGTGGAACGGTCCGGGCTGCGGCTGCTCGGGCCGAACACCAACCTCAACGCCTTCGAGGAGTTCCGGGACGATCTGGACGGGCCGGCCATCGCACTGATCACCCAGTCCGGCCACCAGGGCCGCCCCGTCTACACCCTTCAGGAGCTGGGGGTGCGGCTCTCGCACTGGGCGCCCACGGGCAACGAGGCGGATCTGGAGACCGCCGACTTCATCTCGTACTTCTCGCAGCGCCCCGAGGTCGGGGCCATCGCCTGTTATGTGGAGGGGCTCAAGGACGGGCGCTCCTTCCTGCTGGCCGCGGACCGGGCGGCGCGGGCCGGGGTACCGGTCGTGGCGGTCAAGGTGGGACGTACGGAGACGGGGGCCAGGATGGCCGCGTCACACACCGGCAAGCTGACCGGCGCCGACCAGGTGGTGGACGCGGCGATGCGGCAGTTCGGGGTGATCCGGGTGGACGGGCTCGACGAACTCCAGGACACCGCGGCCCTGCTGGCGCGGGCACGGAAGCCGCAGGCCGAGGGGGTCGTCGTGTATTCGATCTCGGGCGGCACGGGCGCGCACTTCTCGGACCTGGCGACCGGGGCCGGACTGAGCCTGCCCAGCCTCTCCGAGGCGAAGCAGCGCGAGCTGCACGAGTGGATCCCCGGCTATCTGAACGTGGCGAACCCGGTCGACAACGGCGGCCATCCGGTCGGCGACTGGCGCGGCCGGAAGATCATCGACGCGATCCTCGCCGATCCCGACGTCGGGGTGCTGATCTGTCCGATCACCGGCCCCTTCCCCCCGATGAGCGACAAGCTCGCGCAGGACCTGGTGGACGCGGCGGAGACCACGGACAAGCTGGTGTGCGTGGTGTGGGGCTCGCCCGTGGGGACGGAGGAGGCGTACCGCACGACGCTGCTCGGCTCGTCCCGCGTCGCCACCTTCCGCACCTTCGGCAACTGCATCACCGCCGTGAAGGCCTACTTGGACCACCACCGGTTCACCGCCTCCTACCGCTCCCCCTTCGACGAGGCGCCCCGCACGCCGTCGCCCTCGTTCCGCAAGGCGCAGGCGCTGATGCGTCCGGGCCACCAGCTGAGCGAGCACGCGGCGAAGCAGCTGCTGCGGGCGTACGGAATCCGTGTACCGCGCGAGCAGTTGGTGACCAGCGCCGCGGCGTCCGTCCGGGCCGCGGGGCTGGTCGGCTACCCGGTGGTCATGAAGGCCTCGGGCGCCCGGCTCGCCCACAAGACCGAACTGGGCCTGGTCAAGGTCGGGCTCACCTCCGCGAGCCAGGTGCGCGACGCGTACCGCGAGCTGACCGACATCGCGCGGTACGAGGGTGTCGAGCTGGACGGGATCCTGGTCTGCCAGATGGTCGAACGGGGCGTCGAGATGGTCGTCGGCGTCACTCAGGACGCGCTGTTCGGGCCGACGGTGACGGTCGGGCTCGGTGGCGTACTGGTCGAGGTGCTGCACGACGCGGCGGTACGGGTGCCGCCGTTCGGCGAGGACCAGGCGCGGTCGATGCTGGGCGAACTGCGCGGCCGGGCACTGCTGGAGGGCGTGCGCGGCGGCCCGCCGGTGGATGTGGACGCGCTCGTCGAGGTCGTGCTGCGGGTGCAGCGGATGGCGCTGGAGCTGGGCGACGACCTCACCGAACTCGACATCAACCCGCTGATGGTGCTGGGCCGGGGGCAGGGCGCGGTGGCGCTGGACGCGCTCGCCGTCTGTCGCTGACCGGCCGTTCCCCAGCCGGCCGCGCCGCCGTCGGCGCCACCGCCCGACCCACCTGACCAGGAGCTGCCCCATGCCGTCCTCCCCCGAAGACATCACCGAGTCCGCCGAGTCCGCCGACCCGCTCCACTCATTGGTACTCCACGCCACTGACAACGGCGTCTGCTGGATCACGCTCAACCGTCCCGAGGCGATGAACGCCGTCACCTGGGACCAGCGGGAACGCGTCATCGGCCTGCTCGCCGAGGCCTCCGCCGACCCGGCGGTCCGGGCCGTCGTCCTCACCGCCACCGGCCGCGGTTTCTGCGCGGGCGCAGACCTGCGCGGTGCCCCGGCGACCGGCGAGCGGGTGCCGGGCGACGTGGCCCGTACGATCCGGCTCGGCGCGCAGCGGCTCATCGCCGCGGTCCTGGACTGTGAGAAGCCCGTCGTCGCGGCCGTCAACGGCACGGCGGCCGGCATCGGCGCCCACCTGGCGTTCGCCTGCGATCTGGTGCTGGCCGCCGAATCGGCGAAGTTCATCGAGGTGTTCGTACGCCGGGGTCTCGTGCCCGACGGCGGCGGCGCGTATCTGCTGCCTCGGCTGATCGGCCCGCAGCGCGCCAAGGAGCTGATGTTCTTCGGCGACTCGCTCCCGGCGACGGAGGCGGAACGCCTGGGGCTGGTCAACCGGGTCGTCCCGGACGGGGAGTTGACGGAGACGGCACGGGCCTGGGCGCAGCGGCTGGCCGAGGGGCCGACCCGCGCGATCGCCCTCACCAAGCAGCTCGTCAACGCGTCGATGGACGCCGACCGGTCGACGGCCTTCGCCGCCGAGGCCATGGCTCAGGAGATCAACATGACGACGCAGGACGCCAACGAGGGCGTGGCGAGCTTCGTGGAACGGCGGGCGCCCAAGTACCGGGGGATCTAGGCTCTTTCGTCCGGATCGGGCCGGTCACTCCGATGATCTGGACACGGTCTCCGCGGATCCGCTGCACCGCGAACTTCAGAGCGCGTTCGGAATCGATGCCCTGGCTGTGGTCGGGCGCGCCGGTCATGCGGTGCCCCTCCCGCTCAGCCGCTCCGGCCACTCAGAGTAGCGGCCCGCGACCGGGTGCGGTCGTCGTCGTGCGCGCTCACCCGGGGGCCATGCGACTGAGGGATTCCCAGGCGCGGTACTGCTCCTCGCGGGCACGGTCCATCTCCAGGACGATGTCGAACGACCGGTCGCCGAGGATCAGGCGGCGCGGCGGGTCGGGCAGGGCGGCCAGTTCCAGGAGTACGGGAGCCGCCTCGCTCGGGTCCGGGCCCGCGTCGTCGCCCCACATCTCCGTCAGGCGGGCGCGCAGCTCGTCGTAGGCGGGGTCGGGTGCGGTCGCCGTGGTGCCGGAGGTGAACAAGCCCGTGGCGTAGCCGCCCATCTGCACGATGGTGACCTTGATCCCGAACTGCTCGACCTCCATCGCCAGCGCCTCGCTGACCGAGTCGAGCGCCGCCTTCCCCGCTCCGTAGAACCCGACGGAGGCCATGCCGCCGCCGCTGCCCATCGAGGTGATCTGGAGGAGGCGCCCGCCCCGGGCGCGCAGGTGGGGGATCACGGCCTGGGCGACCCAGACCGCTCCGAAGAAGTTGACGTCGAAGTGGTCGCGGATCTGTTTCTCGGCGGCCTCCTCGACCATGCCGTACAGCAGGCCGCCCGCGTTGTTGACCACGACGTCCAGACCGCCGAAGGCCGTGGCCGCCCGTTCCACGGTCTCGAACACGGCCCGGCGGTCGGAGACGTCCAGGGAGAGCGGCAGGAGCGCGTCCGGATGCTTCTCCGCGAGATCGGCGAGCGGCCCGACATCGCGGGCGGCCGCCACGACCCGGTCCCCGGCGGACAGGGCGGCCTCGGTGAAGGCGCGCCCCAGACCGCGGGAGGCACCGGTGATGAACCACGTCCTGGCACTCGGCGCAGAGAGCACGGAAACCCACTCCTTCGTCCGCGGGAACGCCGCGCGTTCTGCGGCGGCGAGGTCTTCCCTCGTTCTAACGAGACGGATCGTTCCGTCTCGCTGAGACCTTAACCGACCCGTCCCGCCCGGCGCCAGGGGAATTGGCAACGGTGACTTTCGGCAGTGTCGGGGCGCTGTCCGGCTGCGTACGGTCGTGCGGGTGAGCAGGGCGAACGGGGCGAGGGTGAGCGGGGTGACCGGGGTGGACAGGGCGGTGACCGGTGGTGCGGTCCGGCGGGCCGTCGTCGCACCGGGGAGTCTTCTGGCCGTCGGCGCGGCGGTCTGTGTCGGGCTGAGCGCGGTCAGCCCGTGGTGGGCGCTGCCCGCGGCCGCGGCGGCGTTCTTCGCGGGCCGGGAGCCGGGAAGGACCGGGCCCGTGGTCCTCGTGCTCGTCGCGGTGGTGGCCGGCGGGGTGGTGGCGGTGGCCCTGGTGCCCTCCTGGCTGCTGATGGCGGGGCGGTTCGTCGCGGTGGTGGCGGTGGCGGCGATGCTGCCGTGGTTCGCGGGGCGCTTCTGGCGCCAGTACCAGGAGCTCGTCCGGGCGGGCTGGGAGCGGGCGGCCCGGCTGGAGCGCGAACAGCGGCTCGTCGCCGAGCAGGCCCGGTCCCGCGAGCGGGCCAGGATCGCCCAGGACATGCACGACGTCCTCGGGCACGACCTCAGTCTCATCGCCCTGTCGGCCGGCGCCCTCAAGCTGGCCCCCGGGCTCGACGAGGCACACCGGGCCGCGGCCGGGGAGATCCGGGCGCGCGCGGCGGCGTCCGTGGAGCGGCTCGGCGAGGTGATCGGCCTGCTGCGCGAGGAGGCGGACGACGGGCCGCCGCAGCCGCCCGGCACCGGCATTCCCCGGCTGGTCGAGGAGGCCGCGGCCGCCGGGCTCGCAGTGGACCTGCGGGTCGAGGGGGACGCCGGCGCCCTGCCCCCGGCAGCCGCGCGCGCCGCCCACCGGGTGGTCCAGGAGGCCCTGACCAACGCCGCCAAGCACGCGCCACGGGCGCCGGTGGACGTGCGGATGACGCATACGGCCGGGGAGACGACCGTACGGGTGGAGAACGGCCCCGCCCCCGCACCGGACCACGCCGGGGACGTACCGGGCACCGGGCGGGGGCTGATCGAGCTCGACGAACGGGTGCGGCTGACCGGCGGCACCTTCGCCCACGGCCCGTACGAGGGCGGCTTCGCGGTCACCGCACGGATTCCGCACGCACCGCCCGCCCAACCGCCGCCCGCCGCACCGAGGCCCGCTCCCCCGGCCCTGCCCCCGGAGCACCGGCACGCCCGCAGCCGCGCCCGCCGGGCGCTGGCCCTCGCGGTGGTGCTGCCCCTGGTGGCATGGGCGGGGCTGAGTGGAGCCCTGATGGCCTGGGACATCCGCTCGGCCCGGCTCTCCGTGCTGGACCCCGGCGACTACGCCCGGCTGCGGGTGGGTCAGGATCGGGAGGCGGTCGAGCGGCTGCTGCCCGACCGGGAGACCACACAGCGGCCGGTGGCCGGGGAACCGAGCGGAGAGGGCATCGCATGCACGTACTACGCGATGACGGCGGACCGCTTCGACGACCGGTCCGGGGACGCCTACCGGCTCTGTTTCCGGGACGGCCGGCTGATGTCCAAGGAGGCCCTGACCCCATGAGCACGCCCCACGCACGAGGAACGGCGGGCGGACGGTGATCCGGGTGCTGATCGCCGACGACGAGCCGATGATCCGCGCGGGAGTGCGCTCCGTGCTGGCCACCGCCCCGGACATCGACGTCGTCGCCGAGGCCGCCGACGGACACGACGCGGTGGAGCTGGTACGCCGCCACCGCCCGGCCGTCGCCGTGCTCGACATCCGGATGCCCGGGACGAACGGGATCGAGGCCGCGGCCGAGATCCGACGCACCGTGCCGGGGACGGGGATCGTGATGCTCACGACCTTCGGCGAGGACGACTACATCCTCCAGGCGCTCGGAGGCGGCGCCGCCGGTTTCCTGATCAAGTCGGGCGAGCCCGAGGAACTGATCGCGGGGGTCCGTGCGGTGGCCGACGGAGCCGCCTATCTGTCACCGAAGGTCGCGGCGCGGGTCGTCGCTCATCTCTCGGCGACGGGCGCGGGTGCCCTGGCCGGCCGGCGCGCCGCCGCCCGGGAACGGGTCGGCGCTCTCACCGCCCGGGAACGCGACGTACTGGCCTTCCTCGGCAGCGGGCTGTCCAACGGTCAGATCGCCCGGCGGCTGCATCTGGTGGAAGGGACGGTCAAGGCGCATGTGAGCTCCATCCTGGCCCGGCTGGGCGTGGACAACCGGGCCGCCGCGGCCGTCGTCGCCCATGAGGCCGGAATCGTCGCGCCCGCGCAGCCGCCGCTCGACCGCTGACGCCGCACGCCGGGCGAGCGGCAGGAACGCGAGCAGTACGGCCGCCACCACCGAGGCCCCGAGGACCGCGCCGGCCAGCACGTCGTGCGGGTAGTGCGCCCCCACCACGACCCGCAGCAGGGCCGCCGCCGCACCCACCGGCAGGGTGACGGCGGCCAGGCGCGGGCGCAGCACGGCCAGGCCCACCGCGAGGCCGACGGCCAGGGTCGCGTGGTTGCTCGGGAAGGACCAGTCATCGGGCGGCGGGCACTCGGCGGCCGTCTCCGCGATGGAGCGCAGGGCCCGGCAGGGGCGCTCCTCGTCCACCACCAGCTTCACGGCCTCGCTGACCGCGTACGCCAGCACGGTGGCGACGCCGGTGAGCACGGTGCCCGCGGACATCCGGGTGTCCCCCCGGCGTACGGCGCTCCACCAGGCCCACACCAGCAGCAGACCGAGGACCACCAGGGTGCCGTCGGTCGCCGCCTCCAGCAGCGGTCCGGTCCAGGAGGGTGCGTCGGCCACCGCCCGGGTCACCGAGCGGTAGACGGAGGCCGAGGCGCCGTCCGTCACCTCCACGGCGCGGTCCGTGCCCAGCCCGCCCGGGGCGAGCGCCAGGACGGCCGCCGCCCCCGAGGCCAGGACGACGCAGGCGAGCAGCGGACTCATGATCCGTCGGGGCCGGGTTCTGCTTCCGGTTTCTCGTCTCATGGAACGTGAACCTAGAAGCGGCGGTGGCGGCGCACCCGGGCCGACCGGCGGGTCCCACCCCCGACGATCGTCGGGGGTGGGACCCGCCCGGGACCGCCGCGCACCGGCAGGTCCAAGCTGCCGGTCCGCGGCCCTTCCCATCTGATGGGGTGTCAGCTCTAATCGAAGGGTGATGGGACACGCAGGCATGGCCGCCATCGCCGTCCGGTACCTCAGGTCCGTCGGCGCCGCCACCACCGCCGGGCCGGCACCGGTCGATCCGCTGCCGCGCCCGCATCTGCGCGCCGTGTCGGACGGTGAGCGACCGCCCGTCGACCCGGGCGAATTCCGCCGCGTGCTGGGGAGCTTCGCCAGCGGAGTCACCATCGTCACCGCGCACGACCCGGACGACGCGCGGGGCCCGGCGGGCTTCGCCTGCCAGTCGTTCGCGTCGCTCTCCCTCGACCCGCCGCTGGTGACGTTCATGGTCGCCCGTACGTCGACGACCTGGCCGCGCATCGCGCGCGCCGGGGCCTTCTGCGTCAACATCCTCGGCGCGGGCCAGGGAGCGCTGTGCCGGAGCTTCGCGGTGAGCGGCGCGGACAAGTTCGCGGGGGTGGCGTACGCGCCCGCCCCGGTGACCGGGTCACCGTTGCTGGACTCCGTACCGGCCTGGGTCGACTGCCGCATCCAGGCCGTCCACACCGGGGGCGACCACCTGATCGTCGTCGGCCGGGTGGAGGCGCTGGGCGCGGTGGACGGGGCGGATCCGCTGCTGTTCCACCGGGGGGTGTTCGGACGGTTCGGGCCGCTCGACGGGTGAGCGGCCCGGACCGCCCGGACACCCCCGCCGGTCAGCCGAGCCCGGCGACGGGGGCCGAGGGCTCCCGCACCCGGCGGATCACCAGTGCCATCAGTGCCGCCATCGCGCACAGCGCCCCGGACGCGTACCAGACCACGTCGTACGAGCCGAAGGCGTCGCGCGCCACTCCGCCCAGGAACGCCACCAGCGCCGCACCCACCTGGTGGGAGGCCAGCACCCAGCCGAAGACGATGGCGCTGTCCTCCCCGTACTGCTCGCGGCACAGGGCCAGCGTCGGCGGGACGGTGGCCACCCAGTCCAGGCCGTAGAAGACGATGAAGAACACCATCGGCGGCCGCACCGTCGGCTCCATCAGCATCGGCAGGAAGAGCAGCGAGACGCCGCGCAGCGCGTAGTAGACGGCGAGGAGCCGCCGGGCGTCGAAGCGGTCGGTGAGCCAGCCGGAGAAGACGGTGCCGATGATGTCGAAGACGCCGATGACGGCGAGCAACGAGGCCGCGGCGGTGACGGGCATGTGGTGGTCGTGGGCCGAGGGCACGAAGTGCGTACGGATCAGGCCGTTGGTCGAGGCCCCGCAGATCGCGAACGAACCGGCCAGCAGCCAGAAGGGCCCGGTGCGCGCCGCGTCGGCCAGCACGCGCACGGCCCGCCTCGCCGCCCCGCGCGCGGGCGCCGGCTTCTCCACGTAGCCGCCGCCGTACGGGGCGAGGCCCACGTCGGCCGGGTGGTCACGGAGCAGGAACCAGACGAACGGGACGACGACCAGGGCCGCGAGCGCCACCGTCACCGAGGCGGGGCGCCAGCCGTGGTTCACGACGATCCAGGCGCACAGCGGCAGGAAGACCAGCTGCCCGGAGGCGCCGGCCGCGGTGAGGATGCCGGTGACCAGGCCGCGCCGGGCCACGAACCAGCGGTTGGTGACGGTGGCGGAGAACGCCAGCGCCATGGAGCCGGTGCCGAGGCCGACGAGCAGGCCCCAGTAGATCAGCAGCTGCCAGGAGGCCGTCATCCATACGGAGGCCAGCGCCCCGGCCGCCACGGCGCTGAGGGCGACCACGACCACCCGGCGGATGCCGAAGCGGTCCATCAGCGCGGCGGCGAACGGTGCGGTGAGCCCGTACAGCGCCATGTCGAGGGAGACGGCGAGTCCGATCTCCCCGCGCGACCAGCCGAACTCCGTGTTGAGCGGGTCGATGAGGAGGCCGGGGAGGGAGTTGAACGCGGCGCCGCCGATGATCGTCACGAAGGTGACGACAGCGACGATCCAGGCGCGGTGAACACGTCGGCGGGAGGGGCGCCCGGGGGCTGCCGGGGCGGTGGCCTGCCGCTCGTCGTCCCGGGCGGCGCTTTCGGTTGTCTGGGTCACGTCACTCAGCATCGGGCTCCGGCAGGACTCCTCACGAGTGGCCGGAAGGACACCCTTCGCAGGAATCGGGCCATCGGAGGCATCGCTTTCCGGCCCGGACGCGGCCATCGGGATCGCCGCTCTCCGGCCCGGTCGGACGGGCCCGCCCACGGGCCCGTATGCGCGTACGATCGCCAGTCGGCCGACGGGCCGGGCCCGCCGGGCCCGTCACGCACCGATCCGGGGGATTCCATGCAGTGGGCAGCACGCCAGCACTTCCACCACCGCTCCGCGCTGATGCAGACCTGGGGCGCCGTACTGCTGCTCATCGCCTGCGGCCTCTGGGTCTGGCTGGGCTTCCTGCTGGCGGACCAGCGGGACATGTACTGCTACCGCACCATGTCGTCCATGTGCGAGGTGGACACCGAGGTGCCGAAGCAGCTGACCGTCCTCGGGATCTCCGCGCCCCTGTCCGTCCTCGGTGCGGGGCTGCTGGTCGCCGGCAGTGTGCGCAGGCAGACCAGCTCCCATGTCTTCGAGGTCATCGAGATGCAGAAGTCCGAGGAGCGCAGCCGGGAGAAGTGACCAGCGTTGCCACCGCCCAGGCGCACCCGGCGCCCACCGCGTACCAGAGCAGATCGGGTGCGTTGAAGGTCGAGCCGAGCACCAGCCGCGCCGCCGTGCTGTGGCGGGAGAGCTCCGCGGGCACCCCGGTCAGTTGCAGCAGCTCCACCGCCCAGCTGAACGCCAGCCCCGTCCCCGCCATGACGGCCGGCCGCGCGCCGGGGGCGATCACGGCGACCAGGGCGCAGATCAGCACGGTGTAGAGGGCGTCCCCGGCGTACTTGGCGAGGTCTCCCTCCGTGAACGCCCTGACCGCGAGCCCGGCGAGCACGGTCAGCGCCGCGGCGCCGGCCGCGACCGCACGGGCGCCCAGGGCCGTCCGGACTCCCCGGCCCCCGCTCACGCGATCCGCTCCAGCCGGCTGATCGGCCGGGCCACCAGCAGGACCCCCACCACCATCAGGTTGATCACCGCTCCGGCCAGCAGCAGCTCGGGCGCGCCCACCCGGTCCGCGACCGGTCCGGCCAGGGCCCGGCCCGCCGCCAGCATCAGCAGCGAGCCCGCCACGTCGTACGCGTGCAGGCGGTTCAGCGCCTCGGGCGGCACATGGGTCTGGACCGTCGTCGACCACATCACCAGCCAGAACGCGAATGCCGCGCCCGCCGTGAACTGCCCCGCCCCGAGCGCGGGCACCGGCAGCCCGAGGCCCAGCACCAGCAGGTTCACACAGACCCCGGTCAGCGCGACGGCGCCCGCCGCGAGCGGGCGGCGGGGTCTCAGCCGCAGGGCGAGCAGCCCGCCGACGACGCTGCCCGCGCCGTTCACCGCCATCATCAGGCCGTACGTCCCCGAGCCGTGCGCCTCGGTGACCTCGACCGCGGTGAGCGGCAGCATCGGGCCGAGCACCGTGAAGCCGTACACCGTCCAGATCGCGATCACCCCCCACAGCCAGCTGCGGGCCCGGAACTCCCGCCACCCGTCGACCAGTTCGGCGACGAAGCCGCCGCGCTGCGCGTCGTCCGACGGGGCCGGGGCGAGCCTCATCAGGAACAGGCAGAGACCGGAGACCAGGAACGTCGACGCGTTCGCCGCGTAGACCGCGCCGGCGCTGGCCAGTCCGACCAGCATGCCCGCGAAGGCCGGACCCGCCATGGTCATCAGCGCCTCGGAGACCCTGAGCACGGCGTTGCCCCGCTGCACGTCCGAGGCGACCCGGGGCACGGTCGAGGCGACGCCCGGCTGGAAGAGCGCGGCGCCCACACCGGCCACCGCGCTGAGCGTGTACACCGCCCACAGCGGCGGGTTCCCGGTGGCGAAGGAGAACGCCAGCACCGAGGCCCCGACCAGCCGCAGCGCATCCGCGATGATCATCATCCGGCGGGGGGTGAACCGGTCCGCCAGTACGCCGCCGAAGAGCACGAACAGCGCCAGCGGCCCCATCCAGGCCGCGAGCGCGAACCCCACCGAGGAGTGCGGGCGCCCCGCGCCCAGCAGTCCCGCGGTGAGGGCCACCGGGATCATGCCGTCGCCGAAGAGCGCGGCGGTACGGGCGACGAAGAAGAACCGGAAGTTGCGGCTCCAGAGCCCCTCCGCCTGGTCGCCACCGAGTCCGCCGCCCTTTGCGCGCACCTCGTGGGAACCGGTCGGAAGGGGCTGCACGCCATCGTGTTCGGCGGCGGGAATGCGCAGGTATTGCGCTGACTTTTCCTTCACAGGAGTGACATGTATCAGGGTTGAGGTCTATACCACTAGGGGTGAAGGGAGTCCGCCAATGCCGCACCGAATCGCCGTCCTGGCCCTCGACGGGCTGCTGCCCTTCGAACTGGGCATCCCCCAGCGGATATTCGGCCGCGCGTTCGACATCGAGCCGCACGAACGGGGCCGCAGCCTGTACGAAGTCGTGACCTGTTCCGTCCGCCCGCCGGGCCCGGTCCGTACCGACGCGGACTTCACGATCACCGTCGAACGCGGCCCCGAAGCACTCGCCACCGCCGACACGGTGGTGATTCCCGCCAGCTACGAACTCGGCCCCGTCTTCGACGAGGGCAGGCTCACCGACGAACTGGCCGCCGCGTTCGCCCGCATCAGGCCGGGGACCCGGATGGTCTCGATCTGCACGGGCAGCTATGTGCTGGCCGCCGCCGGATATCTCGACGGGCGCCCCGCCACTACCCACTGGTCGCACGCCGACCACTTCCAGCAGGTCTTCCCCGAGGTGCGGGTCGACCCGGACGTCCTGTTCATCGACGACGGGGACGTCCTGACCTCCGCCGGGGTCGCCGCCGGGATCGATCTCTGCCTGCACATCGTGCGCCGGGACCACGGCACCGCCGTAGCCAATGACGTCGCCCGCCGCACGGTCGTGCCCCCGCACCGGGACGGCGGTCAGGCGCAGTACATCCAACGTCCCCTTCCCGAGGCCCGGTTCGCGACCACGACCACCGCGCGCAGCTGGGCGCTCGGGCGGCTGGAGCGTCCGATCCTGCTGCGCGACATGGCGCAGCAGGAGTCGATGAGCGTGCGCACCTTCACCCGGCGGTTCCGGGAGGAGGTCGGGGTCAGCCCCGTCCAGTGGCTGACCCGGCAGCGGGTCGAACGGGCCCGGCACCTGCTGGAGTCGACGGATCTGTCGATCGACCAGGTGGCGCGGGACGCGGGCTTCGGGACGCCCACGTCACTGCGGCAGCATCTCCAGGCGGCGCTGGGGGTGTCGCCGACGGTGTACCGGCGCACGTTCCGCGCAGGGAAGGCCTGACCGGGCGCGCGGGCCGTCGCCCCTCCGCACCGCTCGGACCGCCCCGCCCCCACGTCCTGGACGGCCCCATGAAGTGCGTCACAGCGCCGCTCGTGGACCGCATCCGCCGTCGGGGCCCGTCGCCGGCAACGCCCCACCCCGCCCCACCGATCCGGGGATTTCTTCCCCAGGGGCCGGGGGCCACTCCGCCCCGGAGCGACTTAGGTCACCCTTCCCTGCCACCGCTTCCGCCTGATAGGCATGTGAAGCATCACCGGCACTTCGGGAGTTTCGCCATGAAAAAGGGAAATCCAGACAGCCTCATACCCTTCACCATCGACCTGACGTTCGAGGAAGCTCGGCGTCGGGCCGAGGTCGTGACCGCGCTCGGGCCCGACTGGGACCCGATCGCCGCCCTCCAGGGCGAGGAAGAGGCGTACGCGCTCCTCTACTCGGGCCTGGACGCCGAACAGCAGCGCACCTACGACCTGCTGGTGGCGGCCGGCGTCCTGCCGGGAAGGGGGCCGGGCCGTGCGACTGCCCATTGATCCGCAGGCGGACGTGGCCCGACGCGCCTGGATGCCCTGCCCCGTCTGCGACGACGCCCGTCACTGCGAGAACTGCGCCGGCCCCCGTAACTGCCGTGAGCACTGGCGCTACCTGATCTCCAACAACGGACCGGTCGTCCATCTCCAGTGTCCGCAGTGCACCCACATGTGGTCCGTGAACACACGCCCCGACGTCACCCCGCGCGACAGCGGCGCCTTCGGCGGCTGACCGACGGCAACACTGCCGGGCGCGGTGCCGGGACACGCGAGCCCGGCAGCGGGTCGAGCGGGCCCGGCAGCTGCTGGAGTCGACGGACCCGTCGATCGGCCAGGTGGCGGGAGTCGCGGCGCTCCGGTCGTGTCCGGGCCGTCCTTCGGGATCACGGTGGCCCTTGTCGGCCGGGCCGGGTGCGGCGGCGTGAGGAGCCTCGGGGCCGCAGGACCGCCGGAACGGTCAGGGCGCCAGGGGCTGGTGGCGTGGCGGTGGGAGAAAGACGGGAGACCAGGGCCGTCACCGCGGTCTCGGCGATCGTCGTGGGGCGCAGGGTCACGGTGCTCACCGACGGATCGTTCTCGGCGTAGGCCGGGTCCTCGCTGGCGCAGACAAGGAGGAGGTCGTCGGGGATCCGCAGGCCGTAACGGGCCGCGGCGGCCAGAGCCTGGCGGCCGCCGGGGTCGTAGATCGTGTAGACCGCGTCGCAGGCGCGGGCGGCGAAGACGGCGTCGAAGGCGTGGCCCGGGGTGTCGTACGGGTCGCAGGTGAGGAACAGCGTCCGGTGGCCGTGCTCGCGGCACCACTGCTCGTACGCGCGGGTCACGGCCCGGGTGTAGTGCTCGTCGCCGTACCCGGCGTGCAGGGCGATCCGTCGGGCGCCCGAGGCCGCCAGGTGGCCGAGGACCTCGCGAGTGGTGGCGGTGTGGTCGTTGTCGACCCAGACGTCCCCGGGCCTCGGATCGACGGGCCGGCCGTCGAAGACGAGCGGGATGCCTCGGGCCCGCAGAGCACGCAGCACCGGGTCGCCCGCGGGGCTGTCGAGAAGCAGCATGCCGTCCACGGTGAGGGTGTGCCACAGCGTCTCGGCACCGCGGGCGGCGGGGAGGATGGTCAGGGCGTAGCCGTGGGCGTGCGCGGTGGCCGTGGCGGCGGTCAGGAGCCGGGCGAAGTACGGGACTTCGAGGAAGTTCCAGGCCGACCCGGCGTAGGTCGTGACGGCCACGCCCAGGGCCCCTCCGGTCTGCGGGGTCCGCCGGGCGCCGTAGCCGAGCGCGGTGGCCACCTCGCGGACCCGGCGGCGCGTGGCGTCGGCGAGCCGGCCGGTTCCGTTGAGAGCGTGCGAGACGGTGGCGGTGGAGACCTCCGCGGCACGGGCGACATCGGCGAGGGTGGGCCCTGACATGGCGCCATCGTAGGGATCGCGGTGCGGATTCCGTCGTACGGGGTGGGTTCTGGTTACGGCGTTAATCAATGAGGGTCCGGCCACGGTTAACGCAGCCCAACCCTTGGAGCAGTCATGACTTCTACTTTTGCGCGGCGGAGCGTGCTCGCCGCGGGTGCGGCCGGACTGGTGGGTGCGGCGGCCGGCCCCGCGGCCGCCGCGCAGCGGGGCGCCGCGCACCGCGGTTCCGCGGCCATGGTCATCCACAACGCGCGGGTGTTCACCGGGCTGCCCGGCGCCCGCCCCGTCGAGGCCGTGGCCGTCGGGCGCGACGGCCGGATTCTCGCCACCGGCCGCAATCGCGAACTGCGCCGCCTCGCCGGACGGGACACCGAGGTCGTCGATGCGCGCGGGGCCACCGTGATGAGCGGCATCCACGACGGCCATGTACACCCGCTCGGCGCGGGCGAGCGTTCGCTGCGCCCCTCCCTGGAGGGCGCCGAGACGACCGCCGAGCAACTCCTGGCGATCCTCACGGGTTTCCTCAAGGACACGCCCGGCCAGGAGCCCGACGGCTGGCTGGTGGTCTCGGACTGGAACCCGGTCGGGCTGCTGCCGCAGGGCACCCTGCCCCACCACTCCCTGCTCGACGCCCTCCCCACCCGTCGCCCGATCGCCCTCCTCGGGGGCGACGGCCACAACGCCTGGGTCAACGCCCGCGCCCTTCAGATCGCAGGCATCACCGCGACGACCCCCGACCCGGTGGGCGGAAAGATCGTGAAGGGGCCGGACGGCAAGCCCAGCGGGGTGCTCAAGGACGACGCCCAGGTCCTGGTGACCCGCCACATCCCGGAGCCGAGCGAGGCCGAACTGGTCGCCGCCTGCTCACGGGTCCTCGCCCAGGCGGCCGCCTCCGGGGTGACCACGATGATGGACGCGGCGGTCGGGCGGGGTGAGCTGATGACGTATCAGGCCCTCGCGAAGGCAGGGAAGTTGCCGCAGCGGATCGTCCCCGCGATCAAGCTCGACACGGACCTGACGAAGGACCCGGCGGCGGCGCTCGCCTACGCGCGCGGGCTGCAGCACGCGTTCCGGGACGTACCCGGGCTGCGGTTCGGGACGAGCAAGGTGTTCCTCGACGGGGTGATCGAGTACCCGGCGCAGACCGCGGCGCTCCTGGAGCCCTATCTGGACGGCTCCGGACACCCGACGGACAACCGGGGCGAACTGTATGTCTCCGGGCAGGACTACGGGCGGCTGACCGCGGCCTTCAACCGGGCCGGCTGGCAGATGCACGCCCATGGGCTCGGCGACCGCGCGGTGCGCACGGCACTCGACGGATATGCGTACGCCCGGCGCACGACCGGGCTGCGCAACACCCGGAACGCCGTCGCACACCTCCAGCTGGTGGACCCGGCGGATCTGGGGCGGTTCGCCGCACTGGACGTGGTGGCCTGCATGCAGCTCCAGTGGGCGGAACAGGACACGTGGACGATGGACGCCCTCCTGCCGTACATCGGGCCCGAGCGGCACCGGTGGATGTACCCCGCCCGCTCCCTGGAGCGGCACGGGGCCCGGCTCTCGGGCGGCTCGGACTGGCCGGTGGACCCGCTCCAGGTGTGGAACCAGGTCCGTACGGCGATCGATCGCACGGGCGCGGAGGGCGACGGGCCGCTCTACCGGGAGCTGGAGGGGCTGAGCCGTACGTCGGCGCTGCGCATGCACACGCGGGGGACGGCATGGCAGCTGGGCATGGACCATCTGACGGGAACGGTCCGGCGCGGTCTGGCCGCGGATCTGATCGTTCTCGACCGTGATGTGACGCGCTGCCCGGTGGCGGACATCAGCGACACCCGTGTCGAACTGACCCTGGTGGGCGGCCGGGTCGTCCACGACGCGCGCACTCCGGCGGGCCGGGCCGCGGCCGCGCGACTCGACCGGGCCGCCACCGGGCCCCGCCCGTCGGCCTACGCGGCGGTGCACGGCGGACGACACAACGCCTGCGGCTGCGGCGGCCGGCCGTAGCGGTCCTCGGCTCCGCGCCCCTGCCCGGCGAACGGCGTTCCGTCCGGGTCACGCCCCGCACGGAACGCCGTCCGGCGGGGGCGGCCGCACCGGCCGCTCTCTTCCGCGGCCCCCACGGCACGGCGGTGTCTCACCGCCGTGCCGGTGGTGTGCCGAGGCTCCGCCCCACGGAGCCACCCGGCCGGCCACCCGCGTTTCTTGGCAGCGGACACCCGGCGCCAACTGCACGGCACTGCCGCTAGAACACCAGCACGCCCCGCGCCACGCGCCCCTGATGCGCGTCCTCGGCCGCCTTGGCGAAGTCCTCCACCGGGTAGGTCTCGGTGACGAGTTCGTCCAGCAGCAGCCGGCCCTCCCGGTACAGCTCCGCGTAGAGGGCGATGTCCCGCTGCGGGCGCGAGGAGCCGTAGCGGCAGCCCAGGATCGACTTGTCCAGGTACATCGACGAGACGAGGAACGAGGCCTCCGCCGTCGCGGCCGGGACGCCCAGCAGGATCGCCTGGCCGTGCCGGTCCAGCAGGTCGATCGCGGTACGGATCAGCTCCGTGCGGCCCACGCACTCGAAGGCGTGGTCGGCGCCTCCCGGCAGGATCTCCCGCACGCCGTCCGCCGAGGTCAGGAAGTGCGTCGCGCCGAACTGCCGGGCCGCCGCCTCCTTCGCCGGGTTGGCGTCGACGGCGACGATCGTCAGCGCGCCCGCGATCCGGGCGCCCTGGATCACATTGAGCCCGATGCCGCCGGTGCCGATCACCACGACCGTGTCGCCCCGGTCGACCTTCGCCCGGTTGAGCACGGCTCCGACACCCGTCAGCACCCCGCAGCCGATCAGCGCCGCGGAGGTCATCGGGATGTCCGCCGGGATCTTCACCGCCTGCACGGCCTTGACCAGGGTCCGTTCGGCGAAGGCCGAGTTGGACGCGAACTGGTACAGCGGATTCCCGCGCCGTGCGAACGGCCGCCCCGGCATCCCGATCGCCTTGCGGCACATGGTCGGGCGCCCCCGGTCGCACTGGGAGCAGGCCCCGCAGTTGGCCAGCGTGGACAGCGACACGTGGTCGCCGGGCACCACATGGGAGACGCCCGCGCCGACCGCCTCGACCACGCCCGCGCCCTCGTGCCCGAGCACCACCGGCGCCGGGAACGGGATCGTCCCGTCGATCACCGAGAGGTCGCTGTGGCACAGCCCGGCCGCGGCCACCGCCACCAGCACCTCGCCGGGGCCCGGGTCGCGTATCTCCAGATCGTCGACGACCTCGGTCCGCTTGCCGTCGAAGACGACGCCTCTCATCTCGGCTCCCTCGGTAGGCCGAGCACCCGCTCGGCGATGGTGTTCACGCGTTCGGCCGGGCCTTCGCCGCGGCCGCCGCGGCCATCTCCTCCAGCCGCGCCAGCATCGGCATCGGGTCGGTGCCCACCGTCCCCGGCAGGAAGTCCGCGATCCGTTCCGGGGTCCACGCCCCCTCCACGTATCCGGCCCGCAGCTCCCTCGGCTGGGCCCAGACCGCGATCTTCGGCCCCGCGACGGTGTACACCTGACCGGTGATCTTCTCCTGGCGGGCCCGTTCGCTGAGCAGGTAGACGACGAGCGCCGCCACGTCCTCCGGCTCGCCGATCTCCTTGAGCTCCATGGGGACGTTGGCGGACATCCGGGTCCGGGCGACCGGGGCGACGGCATTGGCCGTGACGCCGTACTTGTGCAGGCCGAGCGCCGCGCTCCGCACCAGCGAGATGATCCCGCCCTTCGCTGCGCTGTAGTTGGCCTGGGCGACGCTGCCCTGGTGGTTGCCGCTGGTGAAGCCGATCAGGGTGCCGCCGCCGTCCTGTTTGCGCATCACCGCCGACGCGGCCCGGAAGACGGTGAAGGTGCCCTTGAGGTGGGTGGCGACGACCGGATCCCACTCCTCCTCGGACATGTTGAACAACATCCGCTCCCGCAGGATGCCGGCCACGCAGACGACCCCGTCGATCCGCCCGTACCGCGCGAGCGCCGTGTCGACGATCCGCTGCCCGCCCGCCATCGTGGAGATGTCGTCGGCGACGGCCACCGCCTCGCCGCCCGCCGCCTCGATCTCCTTCACGACGGACTCGGCGACCTCGCTGCTGGGCTCGCCGCCCTCGATGGAGACGCCGTAGTCGTTGACGACGACCCGCGCCCCCTCGGCCGCCGCCGCGAGCGCGACCGCCCGCCCGATGCCGCGTCCGGCACCCGTCACGGCCACCACCTTGCCTGCCAAGAAGTTCCCCATGCCCGGCCCCTTCCCGCGGTTTCTGACGGACCGTTAGATTTTATGGGCCATCAGGTCCACGAGCACAAGCCCCAGGAGGCGCCATGTCACTGCCGGCCGAGTTCCACGACATCGCGAAGCGGGTCAACAACTGGGGCCGCTGGGGCGCCGACGACGAGACCGGGACGCTCAACCTGATCACCGACGCCGTGGTGCGTGAGGCCGCCGCCACCGTCCGCAGCGGCCTGCGGATACCGCTCGCGCTCCCCCTCCGGCAGGACGGCGTGCAGAGCGGGCTGATCCCCGGGCGGATCAATCCGCTGCACACCATGGTCCAGATCAACCAGGAGCTCTTCGGCCCCGGCACCGTCGCCACCAGCGACGACACCGCGGTCCTGAGCCTGCAGACGGCCACCCACTGGGACGCCCTGACCCATGCCTCGCACTCGGGGAAGATCTACAACGGCCGCCCGGCCACGACGATCACCGCACACGGCGGCGCGGAGTTCAGCGGGATCGACAAGGCACCGCACATCGTCTCGCGCGGGGTGCTGCTCGACGTGGCGCGCGCCCTGGGCGCGGACCGGCTGCCCGGCGACCACGCCGTGACCCCCGAGGACCTGGAGGCCGCCGAGGAGCTGGCGGGGGTGCGCGTGCGGTCCGGCGACATCGTGCTCGTACGGACCGGGCAGGTGCAGGTCCTGCTGGCGGGCGACAGGCACGCGTACGGCTATCCCTCGCCCGGCCTCTCGGTCCGGACGCCCGAGTGGTTCCGCGCCCGCGATGTGGCGGCGGTCGCCAACGACACCCTGACCTTCGAGATCTTCCCGCCGGAGATCGACGATCTGTGGCTGGGGGTGCACGCGCTGCACCTGGTCGAGATGGGCATGCTCCAGGGCCAGAACTGGAACCTGGAGGCGCTGTCCACCGCCTGTGCGCAGGAGCGGCGGTACGCCTTCCTGCTCTCCGCCATGCCGGAGCCGTTCGTCGGCGCGACCGGCACTCCGGTGGCGCCCGTCGCGATCCTCTGACCCGCCGGGAGCAACTGCTTTAACCTTTATGCAAGATGCGTCACGGCGCGCGAGACCTTGCGCACCTCGCGGTCCGCGTCGCCCGCGCCCTGCGCGCCGGGGTGCGACGGCAGCTGGATCAGCGGCGCACCCCGGTCGACCTCGCACCAGATGCGCTTGCCCGCGCCCTCCGGCT
Organism: Streptomyces sp. NPDC048295; assembly: GCF_040652135.1. Lineage (NCBI taxonomy): Bacteria > Bacillati > Actinomycetota > Actinomycetes > Kitasatosporales > Streptomycetaceae > Streptomyces > Streptomyces sp. NPDC048295. The sequence goes on along the minus strand of NZ_JBEZLL010000003.1, from coordinate 117,675 downwards.
GCCAGCCCCAGCGGTCGGCGAGGCCGTCGACCAGCTCCAGGCCCCGGCCGTTGGTGTCCTCGCCCGCCGCGTGCCGCTGCTGCGGCGGGCGGCAGCTGGCATCGGCCACCTCGACCCGGACGGTGCCGGCCGCACCGGCCGCGCCGGTCGGGCCGAACAGCATGCGCAGCACGGCCGGACACCCGGTGTGCACCACCGCGTTGGTGACCAGCTCCGAGATCAGCAGGATGAGCGTCTCGGCCAGCGGCTCGTCGTCCCTTATCCCGGACCCGACCAGTCTCGACCGGGCCCATCTACGGGCCCGCCCGACCTCCGCGGGATCCGGCCCGACCTCCAGCTGAACCTGAAGCACCTGCACCGCTCACACCATCCGAACCGGCGGACACATCGCCTCGCGCCTCCTCGGGGTCACGGAACGTGACTCCCCTGCGAGACAGCATGGTTGACGTACAGTCACCGCAACAAGCGCTTCGGGCATATTCCAGCGCGAAGGAGTACGCGTGGTGCATACTGTGCGACGCACGTTGCGGGGAGTCGAACAGAGGCGCGTCGAGGCCGCGGGAGCCGCCTCCCGGGCACGCCCGGCGCTTCTGCCTGGAACGCGAGCAGGGCACCTCTCCCGGACCGGAGTCGCCGCACGGGCAACACCCGGATCGCCCGGTTCCAGTTCCTGTCGCATCCAACGGAGCGTACCCGAGCCGGGCACCGACTCCACCCCGTGACGGAAATACGTGAAGGGCGCGGGACGGCGCCCGCGCCCGCCGACTGCACTGCGTAACTCCGCAGCGTGAGGCTCCTACCGCTGCCTGTGACATGCGTGGGTCGGGGGGTGACCCGCGTCCGGGCGCCGGAGACCTGCACGGAACCCGTCCGGCTTCAGCACAGGTCCCCCGCAAGCACCTCCTCGGCCGCCGCGGCCGTCAGCCACTGCCCGGACCGCAGCCAGGCCCGTTTGAGGTGCAGGTGCACGTCCGACTCCCAGGTGAAGCCCATGCCGCCGTGCACCTGGAGGCAGTCGCGCGCGTTGCGGACCGCGGCGTCGTCGGCGAGCAGCTTGGCGCCCGCGATCTCGACCGGGTCCGCGGTCACGGCCGCCGCGTACACGGCGCTGCGGGCCAGTTCGGCACGGACCAGCATTCCGGCGCACAGGTGTTTGACCGCCTGGAAGGAGCCGATGGGCGCGCCGAACTGTTCGCGCGTACCGACGTGTTGGACCGCCATCTCGGTCGTCCGGGCGGCGCTGCCGAGCTGTTCGGCGGCGGCGAGCAGGGCGCCCTCCTCGCGCAGCCGCCCGCCCCCGGGCAGCGGCTCGCCCGCCTCCACCGGCTCGGTGACCCGCCACAGGGGGGTGAACGGGTCGGCCGACCGTACGGGGCCGGCCGCGTCCCGCACCGGTGCGGCGTCCCGCAGCGTGCCGCCCGCCGCCCGCGGCGCGTACCCCGGGGCGAGGACGAGCAGCGCGTCCGCCTCCCCCAGGTGCGCCACCGGCCGCCCCGCGTCGAGCACGGCGACCACCGTCTCGCCGCTCGCCGCGCCCTTCGCCGAACCGGCGGCGAGATGGGTGGCGATCAGCGGCCCCGGCAGCAGCGAGCGCCCCGCCTCCTCGAAGAGCAGGACCGCTTCGGGCAGCCCGAGACCGACACCGCCCTGTGCCTCCGGCAGCCGCAGCGCGAAGAACCCGGCTTCGCCGAGCTCCCGCCACAGCGCCCGGTCGGTGCCGGCGCCGGCGTCGAGCGCGGCCCGCATCCGGTCCCTGCCGAACCGCCCGGCGAGGAGTTCCCGCACCCCCGCGCGCAGGGCCCGCTGGTCGTCCGAGAGCTGGAAGTCCATGAGTGCGTCAGCGCCCCTTCGGCAGGCCGAGTATGCGTTCGGCGACGATGTTCCGCTGGATCTGCGAGGTGCCTGCGGCGATGGTGTACGAGAGCGAGGAGAGCCGGTCCAGGACCCACTCCCGGTCCAGGTCCGCGCCGTCCGCGCCGAGCACCTCGGCCGCCGCCTCGTACAGCTCCTGGCGGGCGTGCGAGTAGCGCAGCTTGAAGACCGAGCCGCCGGTCCCGGGCACGCCGCCGGCCCCGGCCCGCTGCGCCTCGCCGACGTTCCACTGGGTGAGCCGCCACAGCGCCCGGAACTCGGCGTTCAGCCTGCCCAGCCTGCGGCGCAGCACCGGGTCGTCCCAGCCTCCGGTGCGCCGGGCCTCGGCCGCCAGTGCCGCCAGGGTGCGACGACAGGCGACGACCTCGCCGACGAAGGCCGTGCCGCGCTCGAAGGAGAGGGTGACCATGGTGACCCGCCAGCCGTCGTTCTCCGCGCCGACGCGGTGGGAGACCGGCACCCGCACCTCGTCGAGGAACATCTCGGCGAACTCGGTGGACCCGGCGAGGGTGCGCAGCGGGCGGACGGTGACCCCGGGGGTGTCCATCTCCATCGCGAGCCAGCTGATCCCGCGGTGCCTGGGCGCCGCCGGGTCCGTACGCACCAGCAGCTCGCACCAGTCGGCGACCTCGGCGTGCGAGGTCCAGATCTTGCTGCCGCTCACCACGTAGTGGTCGCCGTCGCGCACCGCCCTGGTCCGCAGCGCGGCGAGGTCCGACCCGGCGTCGGGCTCGCTGAACCCCTGGCACCAGATCTCGTCGCCGCGCAGCACCGGCGGCAGCCAGCGGGCCCGCTGCTCCGCGGTGCCCTCGGCGGCGATCGTCGGGCCGGCGTGCAGCAGCCCGACGAAGTTCGCGCCGACGTACGGGGCCCCGGCCAACTCCGTCTCCTCCAGGAAGATCAGGTGCTGGGTCGGGGTCGCGCCCCGGCCGCCCGCGTCGACGGGCCAGTGCAGACCCGCGTAGCCCGCGTCGTACAGCATCCGCTGCCAGGCCGTGTCGTACGCGCGGCGCCCCGGCCAGTCGTCCGGGGCGGGCTTCGCCGGCAGTCCGGGGAGCACCGCGGCCAGCCACTCGCGCAGCCGCGCCCGGAACTCCTGTTCCTCCTCCGTGTACGCGAGGTCCATCGCGGGCCTACTTCTCGCGGTCCCGGTCCAGGTCCAGACCGAGCATCCGGATCGCGTTTCCGCGCATCAGTTTGTAGACGGTCTCGTCGTCCAGTCCCTTGACGTGGTCGAGGGCGACCTCCTTGGTGTGCGGGAAGGTCGAGTCGACGTGCGGGTAGTCGGTCTCGAAGGTGGCGTTGTCCCGTCCGACGACGTCGAGCGAGGCGACGCCGTGCTTGTCGCGGAAGAAGCAGCAGAACATCTGCCGGTAGTAGTACGTGGACGGCGGCTCGGGGATCAGATCGCGCACCCCGCCCCAGGCCCGGTGCTCCTCCCAGACGTCGTCGGCGCGCTCCAGGGCGTACGGGATCCAGCCCATCTGGCCCTCGCTGTAGGCGAGTTTCAGGCGGGGGTACTTCACCAGGACCCCGCTGAACAGGAAGTCCATCATCGAGGCCATGGCGTTGTTGAAGGAGAGGCTGGCCTGCACGGCGGGCGGGGCGTCCGGTGAGGCGGCGGGCATCTGGGAGCTGGACCCGATGTGCATGTTGACGACGGTGCCGGTCTCCTGGCAGACGGCGAAGAACGGGTCCCAGTAGCCGGTGTGGATCGACGGCAGCCCGAGGTAGGTGGGGATCTCCGAGAAGGTCACCGCCCGCACCCCGCGTGCCGCGTTCCGCCTGATCTCGGCGACGGCCAGGTCGATGTCCCAGAGCGGGATGATGCAGAGCGGGATGAGCCGGCCGCCGCTGTCGCCGCACCACTCCTCCACCATCCAGTCGTTGTAGGCGCGCACGCAGGCGAGCGCGACCTCCTTGTCGTGGGCCTCGGCGAAGGTCTGGCCGCAGAAGCGCGGGAAGGTGGGGAAGCAGAGACTCGCCTCGACATGGTTGAGGTCCATGTCCTTGAGCCGCTCGGCCGGGTCCCAGCAGCCGGGCCGCATCTCCGCCCGGGTGATCCCCTCCAGCGTCATGTCGTCACGGTCGAAGCCGACGGCGGCGATGTTGCGCTTGTACGGGAACTTCAGGTCCTCGTAGATCCACCAGTCGGTGGGCGGGCCGTCCGGGTCCATCGTGATGACGTACTTGCCGCCCGTGTACGCCAGCTCGCCGATGCCCGCGGTGAGCGGCTGCGGGCCGCGCTCGCGGTACTTGGCGGGCAGCCAGGTCGAGAAGAGGTGCGGCGGCTCGATCACATGGTCGTCGACGCTGACGATCCGAGGCAGTTCCGTCATGGTGTCCCCTTCGGCGCGCACTTTTCTGATGACCCGTCAGATACGGTCGACCTCAGGCTAGCCCCGCACCCCTGGACCGACAAGGCGCAGCGCTCTACGCTCTCCGCACTATCTGACTCTCCGTCAGCTGTGAGGGGTTGCCGTGACCGAAACCGCGCACGCCCTGGGTGCATCGGGCACCTTCTGGGAACTCGTCGAACGCCGGGCCGCCCTGACCCCGGACCGTCCGTTCCTGATCCAGGACGACCGCACCCTGACCTTCGGCGAGCTGCGCTCCCGCGGCGAGCGGGTCGCGGCCGGGCTGTGGGAGATGGGCGTGCGCCCCGGCGGCGTCGTCGCCTGGCAGCTGCCGACCCGGATCGAGACGGTGCTGCTGTCGTTCGCGCTGACCCGGATCGGGGCGGTGCAGTCGCCGGTCATCCCGTTCTACCGGGAGCGCGAGGTGGGGTTCGCGCTGCGCGAGTCGAAGGCGGAGTTCCTCGCCGTACCGGGCACCTGGCGCGGCTTCGACCACACCGCGATGGCCGCACGGCTGGCGGCGGACCGGCCGCTGACGGTGTTCGAGGCGTACACCTCGCTGCCGGACGCCGATCCGTCGGTGCTCCCGCCGCCCCCCTCGGACGGCACGGCGATCCGCTGGATCTACTGGACCTCGGGCACCACCTCCGACCCGAAGGGCGTCCTGCACACCGACCGCAGCCTGATCGCGGGCGGCTCCTGTCTGGCCCACGCGCTGCACCTGTCGGCCGACGACATCGGCTCGATGGCCTTCCCCTTCGCCCATGTCGCCGGGCCCGACTACTCGGTGATGCTGCTCCTGTACGGCTTCCCGGCGGTCCTCTTCGAACACTTCGCGATGCCGGACGCGCTGGAGGGCTACCGCCGGCACGGGGTGACGGTCGCGGGCGGTTCCACGGCGTTCTACTCGATGTTCCTGACCGAGCAGCGCAAGGACCCGGACCGCGGACTGATCCCCACCCTGCGGCTGCTGGCGGGCGGCGGGGCGCCGAAGCCGCCGGAGATCTACCACGCCGCGGTACGGGAACTGGGCGTCCAGCTCACCCACGGGTACGGGATGACCGAGGTCCCCATGATCACGATGGGCGCCCCCGACGACACGGTGGAACACCTCGCCGAGACGGAGGGGCGGCCACCGGCGGGCATGGAGATCCGGATCACCGACGAGGACGGCAAGCCGCTGCCCCACGGCACGGACGGCGAGGTGCGGCTGCGCGGGGAGGCCGTCTGCTCGGGCTATCTGGACCCGGCGGCGTCCGCGGCGGCGTTCGACGCGGAGGGCTTCCTGATCACCGGCGACGTCGGCCATGTCCGGGAGAGCGGGCACCTGGTGCTCACCGGGCGCCTGAAGGACATCATCATCCGCAAGGGCGAGAACATCTCCGCCAAGGAGATAGAGGACCTGCTGCACGGGCACCCGGACGTCGGGGACGCCGCGGTGATCGGGCTCCCGGACCCGGAACGGGGCGAGCTGGTCTGCGCGGTCGTCGAACAGCCGGCGGGTGCCACGCCGCTGACGCTGGCGCAGGTGACGGGGTATCTGCGGGCCGAGGGGCTCTCCGTGCACAAGCTGCCGGAGCGGCTGGAGGTGGTGGTGGCGCTGCCGCGCAACGAGACCCTGCGCAAGGTGCTGAAGTACCGGCTGCGCGAACAGTTCGCCTGACGGGAGGGGCGGGGGCGGCGCGCCTCCGGGACCGACGCCGCCCCGCCCCTCCCGGTCCTACGCGTCCGGGGCGAACACCGTGAAGTAGTCGGCGAACGCCGACACCGCCTGGTCCTCGGTGATCCGGCCGTCCCGGTCCGCGTCCAGGCTCCGCGCCGCGAGCTCGGCCGTCCCGGCGTCGGCACCCAGCACCCGCAGCGCCCGCTCCATGGCGGCCACCGAAGCGGCGCCCTGGCCGTCCCGGTCCGCCACGGCGATCGCCGCGCGCAGGAAGGGGCGGGCGATCTCCGCGAAGCGCTCCGGGTTGTCGCGCAGCCGTTTCACGGCCCCGCCCACGAACTCCTCACGGGTGACGCGCTGGTCCCCGTCGACATCGGCGATGCCCGCCATGCCCTGCCAGAACGCCTCGGCCCCGGTGTAGAGCGCCTGGCCCTTGTCGCAGCGCGCCGTCGTGCCGAACTCGGCGAGCAGACGGGCGGCGGCGGCATTGAAATCCGCGCGATCGATGTATCCGCTGCCGTCCTGGTCGAAGGCGGCGAAGCGGAAGGCGATCTTGCGCTCATACTCTGCGCTGTCCATGCGGGGAGCGTACGACGCCGGAAGGCGTCACGTGTCACTTACGCGCTTTCACCGGTGCCGCTCACTGCCCGTCACGACCACCGCGACCGGGGCGGTCTCACGCGGTCAGCGGCCGGGCCCGCTCGTCGACGGCCGTGTACCGGTCGGGGTAGACGTCGAAGAGACGGCGTACGCCGAGGGCGGCGAGCACCCGGTTGACGTGGGAGCCCTCCTCCGCGCCCCGGGCCGGCAGGATCAGCCGCAGCCGGCCCCCGCAGGAGTGCATCAGCCGACGGGCGGCGATCAGTACGCCGACGCCGCTCGAATCGCAGAACAGGACCTCGGCGAGGTCGAGCACCACGTCGTGGCGGCCGTCGGCGACCGCCTCGTGGACGGACTGGCGCACGGCGGGCGACGTCACCAGATCCAGTTCGCCGCGTACCCGCAGCACGGTCCATTCACCCTGCACGCTCTCGGCCACTCTCAGTGTCACGCGACCGGCCCTCTCGCTCCGGGGATTCCGACGATCCGGAAGTTTCCGTTCCTTCTCTTTCTCGCGGCTGCCCCGGCCGCACCCCCATGAAACACCGGGCGGCCTGTCAGGACTCAGCCGGATTCAGGTGGAAATGATCACTTCGACTCGGATTCCGTCACTGCTCCAGGACGCATTCCCTACCATCCCAGGCCTCTTCACGGGCGCACTTGGCACAAAGGGACGTGCTTTTCCGGCACCGCCGACTACATTCGGTGTGACGAGGGGAACAGGGCTGGGGGTCGCATGGCTGGAAACGCACCACCCCGCTGGGACCGCAAGATGCAGCAGCGGCTGGCACGCGGTGAGGCGGCCGCTCTCGGCGAGCTCTACGACCGGTTCGCCTCGCTCGTGCACAGCCAGGCCCACCGGATGCTCGACGACGAGACCGCCGCCGACCTGGTGACCCGCGAGGTCTTCGGCTACGTGTGGGAGAACCCCGACGCCTACGACCCCAGGCAGGGCTCGATGCGCTCCTGGGTGGCCCGGCTCACGCACCGCCAGTCCGTGCGGCGGCTGCGCGAGGAGGACGGCCTGCGCGAGGACGAGGACGGCATCGGGCTGGAGGAACGGGTGCACCGGGCCACGGCCGCGGCGCGGGCCGACTACATCGTCGCGTCCATGCCCGCCCCGCTGCGGGCCGCACTGGAGCTCGCGTACATCCAGCGCCGGGACTACCGGCAGACCGCGGCCGACCTCGGGGTCACCGAGGACGAGGCCCGTCGCCGGCTCCGGCTCGGGCTGCAACTGCTCTCCACCGCACACACCCGCCCGCTCGAAGGGATGTCGCCGCCCGGATACGGACGGCCCCTGTGACCGACGACGACGCGAACGGACGCGAGGACGGCGGACGCGAGGACGAGGTGCGGGGCGCGCGGCGCATACCGGGACCACGGTCCGCCGCGGACGACCTCGACCTCTCCGCCGTACCGCTGCCACCGCCCGTCCATGCGCCCCCGCCCGGGAAGCCGTGGCCGGGCCCACAGCCGACGACACCGGAACCGGAAACCGCCGTGCCACCACCGGACCCGTCCGATCCCTCCGACCCGGCGGACCCCTCCGGCCCGCCGGTGCTGGGGCACCGCGTCCTGAAGGCGCTCCTCGGCGCGTGGGCCCTGGCGGCCTGCTCGGCGGAGGAGACCGAGGCCGTCGAGGCGCATCTGACCGAGTGCGCCGCCTGCGCCGACGAGGCCCTGCGGCTGCGCGACGCGGTCGGGCTGCTGCACACCGACCGCAGCCTGGACCTCGATCCGACGCTGCGCACCCGGGTGATCGACGCCTGTCTCAGCCGCCGTCCGGCCGACATCCCGGTGCCGGACTGGGCCTCCCCGTACGACGCGGAGACCGCGCGGCTCGACGCGCTGCTCCGTGACATCGGCGACTCGGAGTGGCACGCCCCGGTCCGGTTGAAGTGGTTCGAGGGCGAGCAGGAGACCACCCGCAAGACCACGGTCGCGGGCGTCATCGGCCATCTCATGACCGTCGACGGACTGGTCGGCGCCGCCCTCGGCCTCGACGTGGCACTCGGCGACGGCAGCCGCGGCCCCGGCGCCGACTGGCCGCTCTCGCCCACCGTCCGCACCGAGAAGTACTGGTCGGCCGCCCGGCGCCCGCCCACCCGGCGGATCCACGAACCGTGGCGCGAGCAGAGCCACACCCTCATCCGCACGGTGTCCTTCGCCGGCCGCGGGGTCTCCGAGCTCTCCGTCTCGTACGGGGACTTCGCCCTGCCGATGCACGACTCCCTGCTGGACCGGGCCTTCGAGTGCTGGGTGCACGGCGGCGACATCGCGAACGCGGTGGACTATCCGTACGAGGCGCCGTCCGCCGCCCACCTCAACCGGATGATCGACCTCGCGGCCCGGCTGCTGCCCGCCGCACTCGCCGAGCGCCGCAGAACCGGTCTCGCCGGGCCCGCCCGCCATCTGGTGACGGCCGGTTCACCGGGCCGTTCGCTGCATCTGGAGGTCGAGGGCTCGGGCGGCGGCGACTGGTACATCCCGCTGGACTCCCCGGCCGCGCTCGGCTCCCCCGCGCACACCGTGGCGCAGGTGGCGCTCGACGGCGTGGAGTTCTGCCGACTGGTGGCCGGGCATGTGCCGCCGGTGGAAGCGGCGGCCGGTCAGGAGGGCGACCGCGAGGCGATCCGCGACGTGCTCTTCACGGCGGCCTCGCTGAGCCGCCTGTAGGCCCCCGGCCGCGGCCCGTCCGGCGGATCAGGGCCTACGCGAAGATCACCGTACGGCGGCCGTTGAGCAGGATGCGGCGCTCGGCGTGCCACTTCACGGCCCGCGCCAACGCCTGGCACTCCACATCGCGCCCGATGGCGACCAGCTGGTCCGGCGTGACGCCGTGGCCCACCCGCTCGACCTCCTGCTCGATGATCGGCCCCTCGTCGAGGTCCGCGGTCACATAGTGCGCCGTCGCCCCGATCAGCTTCACACCACGGGCGTGCGCCTGGTGGTACGGCTTGGCGCCCTTGAAGCTCGGCAGGAAGGAGTGGTGGATGTTGATGATCCGGCCGCTCAGCTGCTTGCAGAGGTCGTCCGAGAGGACCTGCATGTAGCGGGCGAGGACCACCAGCTCGACGTTCTCCTCGCGGACCAGCTCCAGCAGCTCGGCCTCCGCGTCGGCCTTGGTCTCCCTGGACACCGGGATGTGCCGGAAGGGAACGCCGTACGAGGCGACGAGCTCGGCGAAATCCGTGTGGTTGGAGACCACGGCGGCGATCTCGACCGGCAGTGCCCCGATCCGGGAGCGGAACAGCAGGTCGTTGAGGCAGTGCCCGAACTTGCTGACCATCAGCACGATCCGCATCCGGTCCGAGGAGCGGTGGATCTGCCAGTCCATCCGGAAGGAGTCGCCGACCGCGGCGAAACTGGCCCGCAGCTTCTCCGGCGTCACCGGGGCGTCCGCCGAGAAGTGCACCCGCATGAAGAACAGACCCGTGTCGTGGTCGCCGAACTGCTGGCTGTCCTCGATGTTGCAGCCGGTCATGAAGAGATAGCTCGACACGGCGTGCACGATGCCCTTTTTGTCAGGGCAGGAGAGAGTGAGGACGTACTGCTCGGGAACGGTCTCGGCAGGCTGCGGCACGGTCATCCCCGTAGCGTGCCACACCTGGCCGTTCTCAGGCCGACCTGGTCAGAATGCGGAGCACGTCGAGGGAGCGCGGCGGCGTGTCGGGATCCTCGCCGTCGTTTCCGGCGAGCAGCACATGGGCCTCGCGGGCGGCCTGCACGGCCTCCTGCCAGCCCTGGTGCTCCAGATACGCCGAGACGGGGGCGTCCGCGCCGACCTGGTGCATGATGCGCAGCACCCGGAGTACCGCGACGTCCACGAGGGCGGCCTCGCCCGCGTCGCGGAAGATCGTCCCTATGTATTTCTCGGCGGACCAGTTGTCCAGCCAGGTGTCCTCGACCAGGCGGTACACGGCGTCGGTGACGTCTCCGTACCCCTCCCGGCCGGCCAGCCAGCACTCGTGGTGGAAGACGGGGTCGGAGAGCATGTGCAGCGCCGAGCGCACGTTGCTGCGCCAGCGCCACCAAGGCATGTCATTCAGCGGCATGCCGCCCATGGTGGAGGAGCGACGGCCGCGACGGGAAGAGTTCTCCGAACCTTGCTGCACGGTCATCGATCGTACGTTCCCTTTTCGGCCTTCCGCACAGGCCCCCGTAATTCACCTGGATGTCACCGAGCGTTGAGCGGGGCACACTGCGGCGTTACCCCGCGGCCGGAAACGTTCATGCCCATGACCGGATGGCGACGCCCCACCTCTCCCCGCCCCTACAAGTTCCTCACAAGCGCGGCGGCGGCCGGGGCATTGCTGGTCACCGGCTGCGGCGTACTCCCTGGGGCCACGGGGGGCTCCAGGGAGCCCGTCACCGTGGTGACATGGGCCCCGAGCGGGGTCGCGGGGCCGGACGCGGTGAACATGGCGGGCATGACCGCCATGGCGCGCACCTATGCCCGCTGGGCCAACGACAACGGCGGGCTGGACGGCCACCGGCTGCGCGTCGTCACCTGCGACGAGGAGGACACCTCGATCGGCGCGGCGAACTGCGCCAGGCGGGCCGTCAAGGAGAAGGCGGTGGCGGTCGTCGGCTCGTACAGCCGGCACGGCTCGGCGTTCATGCCGCCGCTGGAGGCCGCCGGAATCCCCTACATCGGCGGGTACGGCGCTTCCGACGAGGAGTTCAGCAGCTACACCTCCTATCCGGTCAACGGCGGCCAGCCGGCCCTGCTCGCCGGCAACGCCCGGCAGCTGGCGCGCAGTTGCGAGCGGGTGTCCGTGGTCCGGCCCGACACCCTGAGCGGCGACGCCCAGGCCTGGCTCCTCAGGACGGGGCTCACCGAGGCCGGCCGGCCCGCGCCCGCCGACATCCGGGCGTCGGAGTCCGCCACCTCCTACGACACGGCCGCCGGGCCGGCACTCGAAGCGGCGGGGGCGGCCGACGGCTGTGTGACGGCCGTGCTCGGGAAGCGCACGGAGACCTTCTTCGACTCCTTCCGGCGGCTCGAACCGTCGTACGGGAGCGGCAGCGTACGGATCTCCTCCGTGCTCGGCAGTGTCGACCAGCCGCTGATCGACAGCACCGGCGGCCGCAAGAGCCCGTTCGAGGGGGCCTACATCACCGGCTGGTACCCGGACGCGGGCGACGCCCGCTGGGACGGGATGCGGAACGTGATCCGTGAGCACGCCTTCGGCGACAACCGGATCGACCCGGACGACACGGGCGTGCAGACCACCTGGGTCGCGTTCACCGTGCTGAAGGAGATCGTGGCGGCGATCGACTCCCCGAAGATCAACGCCTGGAAGCTCGCCGCCGCCCTCAACGCGGGCACCCCGGCCGACACCGGCGGCCTCACCCCGGTGCTGCGCTGGAGCTTCGAGGATGTGCTGGGCTCGTCCTCGTATCCGCGCATCGTCAACACCCGGGTGACGTTCCAGGTGGTGCGCGACGGACGGCTCGTCGCGGACCGGAAGGGCTTCGTGGACGTCGCGAAGACCCTGTCGGACGCCAGCGCCAAGAGCTGACCGCCGCGCTCCGGCCCCTCCGCACGACGCGGGGCGCGGGGCGGCGGGCCCGTTCCCGACTCCCCCGCCCCGCCCGCCGTCACAGCTCGGTGGCCGCCCGACGGGTCAGCCCGTACTTCGACGCGATCGAGTTCCACAGCTCCGACGCCTGCCGCTTCGCCTTGCTGGCCTCGCCGCTCTGCACGGTGGCCTCCTGCGTCTCGGAGGTCGTGCGCGCCCTCCCGTGCTTGCACACCTTCTTGCCGTTCTTGGCCTGCGCGGCCCATGCGGCGTAGTGCTCGTCGGCGGCGGCGGAGGCCCGCCAGGCCTTGGTGAGGGAGGCGGTCAACTGCGCGTGGTCCGGCAGCTTGTCGACCGACAGTCCCTCCAGCCGGGTCACCAGATCGCGGCGCTGCTGGGCGGCGCCCTTCAGATCGGTCACGGCCTGGTCCAGGTCCGTGCAGCTCTTGGTCTTCTCCACGGCCCCGATGACCGCCGCGCGGCTGTTGTTGCTGTCCGCGAGCAGCTTGTCGAGCGCCTCGGCCTGCGGCTTCGCCGGATCGGACGCGGCCTTGGTCTCGGGCTCCCCGACGGGTGAACTCGCCGCGGCCACCGGCTGCTTGTCGTCCTTGCCCTTGTCGTCGCCGCCGCTCATCAGCGCACCCGCGCCGAGACCGACGACGGCGCAGCCGGCCACGACCGCCGCGATGAGCGTGACGTGCGCCCGCTTCTTGCGCGGCTGCTGCGGCTCCTCGTCCATCGGCTGGTACGGGGGCTGCGGGGCCTGCGGGGGCTGCCGGTCGCCCTGGTAGCGGGGTCCGGGGTCGAGATGGGGCATCTGCTGGGTGGCGCCGGCCGGCTCGTCGCTGCGGAACAGGTTGTCGAACTCGGCGGGCGGCTGCCGGTCGCCCGGGGCCCCGGGCCTGATGCCGTACGGGGCGCCGCCCGGGACCGGCGGAATGTACTGGGTCGCCTCGGCGTCGCCGCCCTGACCGGGCTGCTGCTGGTACGCCTGCTGCTGCGGCGCCGAACCGTCGAGGAAGCGGGTCGGCTCCGCGGGGTTCTGCGGCGGCAGTCCGCCCGGCCCGGGACCGCCGGGCACCGGCGCGATGTACTGCGTGGCCTCCGCGTCCCCGCCGGGACCCGCCCCGGGCCCGGCCTCGGGCGGCAACGGCTGCCCGAAGGACTGCGGTTGCTGCTGGTGGGCCTGCGGAGGCTGCTGCTGCGGCTGCGGCTGCGCATACGGAGGCTGCTGCTGGTGCGCCTGGTGCGGCGGGTAGGGCTGCTGGGGCTGGTAGGGCTGCTGGGGCTGTACCGGCGGCAGCGGCTGGGCCTGCGGCATCTGCGCGTGGTGCGGGGCGGGCGGCTGTCCGTATCCCTGCCCCGGCGGCATCTGTCCGTACGGTCCCTGCCCGTACGCCTCCGGCCCCTGGCCGGGCGCCTGGGGCTGCGGCAGCGGCTGGGACTGCTGCGGGGCGTCCTGGTGCGCCGCCTGCGGCCCCCAGGGCTGTCCCCACGGCTGGCCGCCCGCCGGGGCGGCCTGATCCGCGGGCCCCCCTGGTATCCAGGGCTCGCCGCCACCCGCGGGCAGCACGACACCTTCGTGCGCGGGCCGTACAGCAGGGAGCTGCTGCTCGTCACCCTGTCCGCTCTGCGTCACCGGGACTCCTACGTGTAAACCTACGGAATCGTCGGCTCACGCTATCGGGTGCTTGCCGCCGTCCGCCAAGCGTGTGCTCTCACTCACCAGCCCTTCACAGGTGCTGTAACGCTCAGCGCTCCCGGGACGCAGTTAAAGGGGCGGCTTTCCGCGCACCCCGGTCAGGCCGCCTGGAGCTCCAGCCGCGCGCCGAACTCGCGCACCGCCGCCTCGTCCCCGTACGGGAGCAACCGCTGCTGCAGATCGTCCAGGTACTCCGCGCCCCGGCTGGAGCGCACCGACCCCAGCAGCTCCATCGCCCGCGTACCCGTGTGGCAGGCCTGCTCCACCTCGCGCATCTGGACCTGGGCCGTGGCCAGGAGCACCAGACCGATGCCGCGCCGGCGGGCCCGGGACTCCGGATGGCCCGCCAGGGACTCCTTCGCCCGGCGCGCGGCGGCCTCGGCCTGGCCGAGATCACGGTGGCAGTGCGCCAACTCGTCGGCGAGATAGGCGTGGTCGAAGTGGGCGATCCAGTCGGGGTCGTCGCCCGTGCCGGGTTCGGCCTGCTCCATGGCCGTCAGCGCGCGGCCCGTCACCGCCTGGCAGGTGCGGGCGTCGCCGAGCAGGGCGTGGCCGCGGGCCTCCGCCGCGTAGAACATCGCCTCCGCCCTCGGGGTGACCCGCCCGCGCGCGCCCTCCTGCGCGGCCCGGGCCAGCTGGGCGATCTCCCGGGGATTGCCGAGCTGCGCGGCGAGATGGCTCATCGAGGCGGCCAGCACATAACCGCCGTACGCCCGGTCGCCCGCCGCCTGGGCCAGGCGCAGCGCCTGGATGTAGTAGCGCTGGGCGAGCCCCGGCTGGCCGGTGTCGACCGCCATGTACCCGGCGAGTTCGGTGAGCCGCGCGACCGCCCCGAACAGCTGCCGGCCGACCGATTCCCGGTACGCCCCGGAGAGCAGCCCGGAGACCACGCTGTTCAGGTAGTGCACCAGGACCGGCCGCACATGTCCGCTGCCGAAGCGGTGGTCGAGGTCGACCAGCGCGGCCGTCATCGCCCGCACCGCCTCCACGTCCGGCATCCCGACCCGGGACCCGGCGGCCCGCGCCACCTGCGGGTCGGCTCCGGTGATCAGCCAGTCGCGGCTGGGTTCGACGAGCGCGGAGGAGGCGACCGCCGAGCCGGACAGGAAGTCGCGGCGGCCGACATCGCTGCGCCACAGCTCGCAGACCTGCTCGATCGCGCCGATCACGGTCGGGGCGAACTGCAGGCCGACGCCCGATGCCAGATTCTTGCCGTTGGCCATCCCGATCTCGTCGATCGTGACCGTACGGCCGAGCTTTCGGCCGAGCGCCTCGGCGATGATTCCCGGTGCCCTGCCGCGTGGTTGCTGTCCGCGGAGCCAACGGGCCACGGACGTCTTGTCGTAGCGCAGGTCGAGCCCACGTTCCGCGCCGACCATGTTGACGCGGCGGGCGAGGCCGGCGTTGGAGCATCCGGCTTCCTGGATGAGCGCCTGGAGCCGTTCGTTCGGCTGGCGTGCGACGAGAGGCCTGGCTGCCATGTTTCCCCCTGAGGCCGCAGTGATCATTGAGCCGATCACTGCCCGGCGATTACGCGGAAAATGCACAGATTCATCGTGTTCGTCACGTGCGTCGTGTTCCTTGTCATTCATGTCGGCATATGACAGAGGCCGACCGTTCCGGACCCGCACATCGGCCGCCCGGCGGTTGCCCGTATGTGGCTACCCGCCCCGCCGGGCACCGCCTCACGCGCGCCCCCGCCCATGCATCCATGCGCCCCGCGTGCCGGACCGGTACGCCGCGTCCGCGCCTCGCGCGCCCGTAACCCAGGGCGTTGGCCGTAGTTGTGCTCTGCGTGGAAGAGCCCATCGGAGTCGAAGAGCCCGTCGTCGTCACGGAAGCCGTGAAGGTCCCCCTGCAGCGGGGCGGGCAACTGCTGGACGCGGCGGTGCGGTACGCGGAGGAGCGGCACTGGGACGTGTGCCCGGGCACCTGGCTGGAGGCGGTGGAGGGGAGCGAGCGGTGCTCCTGCGGCGACACCGGCTGCGCCGCTCCCGGCGCCCATCCCGCCGGCCCGGACTGGGCGGGCCGGGCGACCGGCAGCGGTGCCGCGGCCCGCCGGATGTGGTCCAGGCACCCGAAGGCGTCGATCCTGCTGCCCACCGGGCGCACCTTCGACGCCATCGACGTACCGGAGTCGGCGGGCTTCCTGGCGCTGGCCCGGATGGAGCGGATGGGCCTGCGGCTGGGCCCCGTCACCTGCAGCCCCGACCGCCGGATGTTCTTCTTCGTGCTGCCGGGCGCTGCGGCCAAGTCGGACGGCCTCGTACGGCAGTTGGGCTGGCGGGCCACCGCCATCGATCTGGTCGGCCGCGGCGACGGCCAGTACGTGACCGGTCCGCCGACCCGGGTCGGCGGACACGGAGCGGTGCAGTGGGCCCGCCGTCCCACCCCCGCCAACCGGTGGCTGCCGGACGCGGAGGAGCTCATCAGCCCGCTCGCCTACGCCTGCGCCAGGGAAGCGGCCGACGCACGGACCCGCCCCCCGCGAAGCGCCCTTTCGTAGGGTGGTCCCTGAAAACGGGGCCATCGAAAGGCAGTGCATCATGCAGGACCGGGCAGAGACCGACAGAGCGACGCGGGCGGGTGAGGCGGGCGGACCGGCCACGCCGCCGCCCGCCGTGCGCGTACAGGGGCTGTGGAAGCGGTTCGGGGAACAGACCGCGGTGGCCGGGATCGATCTGGAGCTGCCCGCGGGCAAGTTCATCGGTCTGGTCGGGCCCAACGGCGCCGGCAAGACCACCACTCTGTCGATGGTCACCGGGCTGCTCCGCCCCGACCAGGGGACCGTGGAGGTGGCCGGTCACGACGTGTGGCGCGACCCGGTCGCGGTGAAGAGCCGGATCGGGGTGCTCCCGGAGGGGCTGCGGCTCTTCGAGCGTCTCTCGGGCCGCGAACTCCTCGCGTACACCGGCAGACTGCGCGGGCTGCCGGGCGCCGAGGTCGACAAGCGGGCCACCCAGCTCCTGGACGTGCTCGGCCTGGCGGGCGCCCAGCACAAGCTGGTCGTCGACTACTCGACCGGCATGCGGAAGAAGATCGGGCTCGCGGCGGCGCTGCTGCACAATCCCGAAGTGCTCTTCCTGGACGAGCCGTTCGAGGGCGTCGACCCGGTCTCGGCGCAGACCATCCGCGAGGTCCTGGAGCGCTACACCCGCTCGGGGGCGACCGTTGTCTTCTCCAGCCATGTGATGGAACTCGTCGAGTCCCTCTGCGACTGGGTGGCCGTCATGGCGGCCGGCACGATCCGGGCCCGGGGCACCCTCGCCGAGGTGCGCGGCGAGGCGCCCTCGCTGCAGAACGCCTTCCTCGAACTCGTCGGCGCGGGCTCCCGCGCCGACGGCGACTCCCTGGACTGGCTGGGCGGCAAGCGATGAGCGTGCTCGACGCCCCGGCCGGGGCCGTGCCCGGACCGGCCGGTGCCGGCGAGGGGCTCGTCGGTGTCTTCGTACGGCTGAAACTGACCCTGCTGCGCAACGGGCTGCGGCAGTCGGCCGGCCGGCGGGCCGCCTACATCACCTCCGTCGTCTTCGCCCTGCTGTGCGCCGCGGGCCTGCTGCTCGGGCTGATCGCGTTGCACGGGCACGCCCACGCGGCCTCCCTCGTCGTGCTGCTGGCGGGGGTGGTGGCGGTCGGCTGGACGGTGATGCCGCTGTTCTTCCCCAGTGGGGACGAGACCCTCGACCCGAGCCGGCTGGTGATGCTGCCGCTGCGGCCGCGCCCGCTGATCGGGGCGCTGCTGACGGCCTCGCTGGTCGGGATCGGGCCGCTGTTCACACTCTGCCTGGCGGCCGGATCGGCCTTCGCGGTGGCGAGCGGGGCGGCCGGGGCGGTGTTCGCCGTGGTGGCCGCGCCACTCACGCTGCTGGTGTGCGTGGCGCTGACACGGGCCGTGGCCACGGCCAACACCCGGCTGCTGACCTCGCGCAAGGGCCGTGACCTCGCGGTGCTCAGCGGGCTGCTGATCGCGGTGGGCTTCCAGGTCGTCAACTTCGGTGCGCAGCGGCTCGGCCGGGCGGGCGGGCTCGCCGCGCTCGACCCCGCCGCGGACGTGGTGCGCTGGCTGCCGCCCGCCTCGGCGGTCGGCGCGGTGGACTCGGCCTCGCGGGGCTCGTACGGACAGGCCCTCGTACAACTGCTGCTGTCCGTCGCGGCGCTGGCCGCGCTGCTGTGGCTGTGGCAGCGGAGCCTGGTGAAGCTGATGACGGCCCCGGACGGTTCGACCCTGTCCGCCGCCGGGCCGGGCCGCGAGAAGGCCGGCAAGGACGGCTCCAGGCTTTCCGCGCTCCTGCCCCAGGGGCGCACGGGGCCGGTGATGGAGCGCAGTCTGCGGTACATCGCACGTGATCCGAAGACCAAGGCCGCCTGGACCACCGCGTTGGCGATCGGACTGATCGTGCCGATCCTCAACGCGCTCCAGGGCACCGGGTCGATCTACTTCGCCTGTTTCGCCGCCTGGATGCTCGGCATCCAGATGTACAACCAGTTCGGGCAGGACACCTCCGCGTTCTGGATGGTGGCGCTGACGATCTCCTCGGCCCGTGACGCCTATCTGGAACTGCGGGCGCGGGCGCTGGCGCTGCTGCTGATCACACTGCCGTACACGGTCCTGGTGACGGTGGTGACCGCCGGGGTGCTCGGTGACTGGGGCGATCTGCCGGAGGTCATGGGGCTGTCGCTCGCCCTGCTGGGCGGGATGCTGGCGACGGGCGCGGTGGCGTCGGCGAACTTCCCGTACTCGATCCCGCAGGACGGGGCGTTCAAGAACGTGGCGCCGGGACAGGCCGGGCTCGCCTGGATCTCGATCTTCGGCGGCATGGTCTCGGCGGGCCTGCTCTGCGCACCCGTGATCGCGATGACGATCTGGCTGCATGTCGCCGATCTGGAGCAGTGGTTGTGGCTGCTGCTGCCCGTGGGGGCGGTGTACGGGGCGCTGATCTCCTGGGTGGGGCTGCGCATCGCCGCGCCCCGCACGGCGGACCGGCTCCCGGAGATCCTGGCGGCGGTCAGCAAGGGCTGAGGGCCTGTCGGCCCGTGCGGCGGATCAGGGCCGGATCAGGCCCCGGTCCGCCGCAGGCCCCGTCCGCGCCCGTCCTGGTGGCGCGCTACGAGGGGACGGGCTCGCGGTCCACCCGGGAGTCCTCGGCGAACTGCTCCAGGAAGGGCTCGACCGCCGCACGCCAGCCCTCGGGCTGGTCGTAGTGGACGAGATGACCGGCGTCGGCCACCTCCGCGTACTGCCCGCGCGGCAGTACGCGGACCATCTCCTGGGCCTCCGCCCGGCCCAGCTCGCCGTCGAGGCCGCGGAGGACCAGGGTCGGGCAGCGGACCTGCGCGAGCTCCTCCCAGTGCGCGTCGAACACCCAGGTGGCGCGGGACCGGAGCATCTGGCGGCGGGAGAAGACGGGGCGCCAGCCGTCGGCCCGCTCGGCCATCACCTCGGCGAAGAACTCGCCGCGGGCCGGGTTGGGCCGCTCCACCCAGGGGTCGTCCTCGCCGAACCACTTCCGTACGTCGGAGAGCGTCGCGAACGGCACCGGCCAGGTCTTGAACCAGTCCTCCCACTCGCGCTGCGAGGCCGCGCCGAGCGCGGAGGCCCGCATGTCGCAGATGACCAGGGCCCGGACGAGATCGGGGCGCTTCGCGGCGAGCTGCCAGGCCGTCAGCGCGCCCATCGAATGTCCGACGAGGGTGACGGGGGCCAGGCCCAGCTGTTCGATCGCCGTCTCGGCGTCGGCGATGTACGCGTCACGGGTGTACGGGCCTTCGGCCGGTTTGTCGCTGCGGCCGTGCCCGCGCTGGTCGAGGCCGACGGCGCGGTACCGCCCGGCGAGCCAGCGGGCGGTGGGGGCCCAGTGCGCGGCCCTTCCCATCAGGCCGTGGAGCAGTAAGACCCCGGGGGCGCGCTCGCCCTCCGCGCGCCCCTTGGGCGGGTCGGCGAACTCCCAGGCCGCGAGGCGTACGCCGCCGGTCCCGGTCACATCGATGCGCCGCACCATATGTCCTGGCACCCCCTTCTGGTCCTCGATCACCGCTTGATGCACTGCTCGATCACCGCGTGGTCGCGTCACGCCAGACTATCGAACTTGTATTCGAACACCGCCTTCCGCCACCCAACACCGCTCGTTCGAGTGACCGCTGTCAAGGATTGACCGGGGCGGCGGAGGGGAGATCTTCTCCGGGAGGCGGGCCACTCGGGGATGAGGGCCCGTGGGGATCGACCTCGAGAGCTCGGGGCTCCAGGTCGAAACAGGGGAGGACAGGCCCCGGCGCCGCGAGGCGCCGGGGCCCTCTGTCTTCCGGGAGGCCGCCGGCGCCGGTGCGCGGCGACGGGCGGCGGCACCGCTTTCGCGGGCGACGGCGGGCGAAGCGCGGATGCTTCCGCGGGCACTGCCGCGCGCTGCCCGGACGGCCGGGACCACGGCAGCCCCGTTCGGGAACGCGGCGGCAGCCCCGTTCAGGAACGCGCGCCGGACGTGCCGGGCGCGCCAGTACGACGGGCGCATGCGCCTGCTCCCTCCCGACCGCGCGGCCAGTCGACCGACACTCTCAGGTATGCCTCAGGCACAGCCTGGCACGCGATCCGTCCGGGCGCTGTAGTTCCGGACGGAAAAAGGGAAAGCGGAACGCACCCGTGAACACCCCGCCGACGGCATCCGGCCAAGCGGTGGTACGCGCGGACGAGGCGCTCAGCGCTTGCCCACGAACACGTGCGAGGCGACCTCGGTGTCCAGCTCCGCCGCCTCGCCGCTGCTGCCGACCAGCACGCCGCCGGGCGACTGGGTCACGCTGACCACGGAGCCGGGCTGCACACCCGCACGCCGCAGCGTGTACATCAGCTGGGCGTCCGTCTGGATCGGCTCACCGATCCGGCGCACGACCACCGTCTTGCCCTCGGCACCCGGGTCGAGCTCCGACAGGCTCACCATGCCCTCTTCGAGGAAGGGGTCGGCCTCGGCCTTCTCGCCCAGCTCCTCCAGGCCCGGGATCGGATTCCCGTACGGCGACTCCGTCGGATGGCGCAGCAGCTCCAGCACCCGCCGCTCCACCGCCTCGCTCATCACATGCTCCCAGCGGCAGGCCTCGGCGTGGACCTGCTCCCACTCCAGGCCGATCACGTCGACGAGCAGGCACTCGGCGAGCCGGTGCTTGCGCATCACGCGCGTCGCCAGGCGGCGGCCCTCGTCGGTCAGCTCCAGGTGCCGGTCGCCCGCGACCTGCACCAGACCGTCGCGCTCCATGCGCGCCACCGTCTGGCTGACCGTCGGACCGCTCTGGTCCAGCCGTTCCGCAATCCGGGCGCGCATGGGGACCACGCCTTCCTCTTCGAGTTCGAGGATGGTGCGGAGGTACATCTCCGTGGTGTCGATCAGTCCGGACATTCGTGCCCCTCGATGCTGTGACATGAAAACGTCGTACGCGCTGCGCGCTGGCCCTGACCCAATTCTGACGCATACCGCCGACAACCGTGCCGCGCCCGGCGAACACCGTGCAGCGGAGCCGCCGGGGCGGTATTGACAGGTCACTGGTCCAGACCGCAACGTGATCCGCGGCACGGACACCCGTGAACACTCTCTCTCCCGCCGGAAAGGGCCACCTCGATGAGCGACAGCAAGCTGGCCGGTCAGTTCTTCGACGCAGCGATCGGCCTGCTGGAGCGGGTACGCGACGAGGAGTCCGGCAACATCGCGGCCGCCGGTGCCGCGATCGCCGACGCCGTCGCGGCGGGCGGCCGGCTCTTCGCCTTCGGCGCCGGGCACTCCTCGCTCGCCGCCCAGGACGTCGTCTACCGAGCGGGCGGCCTCGCCCTGATGAACCTGCTGGCCGTCCCGGGCACGGTCGGCGTCGACGTCATGCCCGCGACCCTCGGCTCCGCGCTGGAGCGGGTCGACGGACTGGCGGGGGCCGTGCTGGACTCCAGCCCCGCCCGGGCCGGCGACGTACTCGTGGTCATCTCGCTCTCCGGGCGCAACGCGCTCCCGGTGGAGATGGCGCAGAACGCACGGGCGCTCGGCCTGAAGGTCATCGGCGTGACCTCGGTGGCGTACGCGGAGGGCACCCGCTCCCGGCACGTCTCGGGCGGCTTCCTGCGGGACCACTGCGACATCGTGCTCGACAGCAAGATCGCCATCGGTGACGCGGAGCTGACCTTCGACGGGATCGAGGCACCGTTCGCCCCCGCGTCGACGGTGGTCACCAGCGCCCTGATGCAGGCGATGATGGCCGCCGCGGCGGAACAGCTCGTGGAGCGGGGCGTGGAGCCGCCGCTGCTGCGCTCGGCCAACGTCGACGGCGGCCACGAGTGGAACGGGCGCGTGATGACGGAGTACCGGGACCGGATCTTCTACCGCCGCTGATCCCGCCGGGCCGCCGGCCGCCCCCGCTGCGGGCACATCAGTGGCTACGGCACGCCGGCAGCGCGACCCGGACCGTCAGACCGCCGCCCGGGTTCGCCGTCGCACTCGCCTCGCCGCCGTGCGCCCTCGCGATCGACGCCACGATGGACAGCCCCAGGCCGGCCCCCTCACCGGGAGCGTGGCGGCGGGCCTGCGCCCGGCGGAACGGCTCGAACAGCAGGGGCACGGTCGCCGGGTCCACCACCGGCCCGGTGTTGGCGACCTCCAGACCGCCCGGCCCCACCCGGACCCGTACCGTTCCGCCGGGGTGGTTGTGGCGCAGCGCGTTGGCGACCAGGTTGTGCACGAGATGGTCCAGCAGGACCGGGTCGCCCTCGACCGGCAGCGGCCGGGCTTCCGTCTCGACGGTGATGGATCGTTCCCTCGCCTCCGGCTCCAGCGCCTTGGTCACCGTGGTCGCGGTCGCGTCCAGTCCGACCCGTTCGCGTCGCCGCAGGCCCTCGTCGGAGACCGCGAGGAGCAGCAGCCCCTCGATGAGCTGCTCGCTGTCGGCCGCGGTGTCGATGAGCTTGTCCCGGATCCAGGCGACCTTCTCGGGCGGCGGGTCGTCGGCGAGGCCGATCTCGGCTGCGGCCCGCTGGACGGCGAGCGGGGTGCGCAGCTCGTGGGCGGCGTTGGCGGCGAACCGCTGCCGGGCGGCGACCAGCTCCTCGATCCGGTCGAGCATCCCGTCGAAGGTGTCGGCCAGTTCCTTGAGCTCGCCGGGCGGGGCTTTCAGCGCGAGGCGTTCGTGCAGGTTGCTGCCGGAGAGCCGGCGGGCGCGGGCGGTGATGACGCCGACCGGCCGCAGCACCCGGCCCGCCATCCACCAGGCGAGCGCGACGGAGAGCACCGAGTAGACGGCGAGGGAGACCCCGGAGACCGTCAGCAGCTGGCTGAGCGCGGCGTCCCCGGCCGCGGTGGTGACCTTCTTCGCCATCGCGTACTGCCCGGGTTCCATGACCACGGTCTGTGCCCAGTCCGACGACGGCGGCTCGGGCATGGAGGCCACGCCCGAGCGGACGGCGGGGGCGGCCCCGTGGGGGACCGCCGGTGCCACCGCGGTCAGCACGCTGGCATAGAGGCGCTCGCTGACCAGCAGGTAGACCAGCCCCATCAGCAGGGCGCCGGCCAGCACCAGCAGCCCGCCGTACAGCGCGGTGAGCCGGGCGCGCTCGCTCCTCACCGGCTCTCCCCCGGCCGGTTCGCGGAGCCGTCATCCGGCTGGTCCGCCGGTCTGTTCACCGGCCCGTCCGCGATGCGGTAACCGGCCCCGGGGACCGTCTCGATCACCGGAGGCGTGCCCAGTTTGGCGCGGAGCTTGGACAGGGTGACCCGGACCGCGTTGGTGCGGTAGCTGGTGTCCTGCTCCCACACCTCCTCGATCAGGTCGTCGCCGCTGACGACCGCGCCCTCGGCCCGCAGCAGGGCCTCCAGCACGGCGAACTCCTTGCGGGAGAGCGAGAGGTAACGGCCGTCGCGGCAGACCTGGCGGCGGGCGGTGTCGAGCGTCAGCCCGGCCCGTTCCAGGACCGGCGGGAGAGCGGGGCGGGCACGGCGGCCGAGCGCCAGGACCCGGGCGAGGAGTTCGTCGTACGCGAACGGCTTGGTCAGGTAGTCGTCGGCGCCGAGCCCGAGGCCGGCCACCCGGTCCCGTACCGTTCCGGACGCGGTGAGCATCAGGATCCGGGTCAGCAGGCGCATGCCGACGACCCGTCGGCACACCTCGTCACCGTGCAGCCCCGGCAGATCGCGGTCGAGGATCATCACGTCGTACGCGCCGAACCGGAGCCGGTCCAGCGCCGCCCGGCCGTCGGGGGCGATGTCCACCGCGACGGCGTCGCGGCGCAGCCCCTCGGCAATCATCCCGGCCAGGAATTCCTCGTCCTCCACCACCAGCACACGCATGGGCCCTGTTTAGCCGAAAGCGACGTTTCGTCGGTGTAAGCATCCGGGCTGAGAGAAACGAAACCGCGTCCTCGCGCACGCTCAAGCCGTTCGTACCCGGCCTGTCAGCAACGGACGAGGAGCCCTCATGAACCCGACCCTTCCCCGCCGGACCACCTCCCGCGCACAAAGTCGCGGCGTCGCCGCCTGTCTGATCGCCGCCGCCGTCGTCCTGTCGGCCACCGCCTGCTCGGGCGACGGCGGCGGAAGCGGAAGCGGAACCAAGAGCGCCGGATCGGCTTCGGACACCAAGAAGACGGACGAGGACCAGGCCCTGGAGCACCGCAAGTGCCTGCGGGAGCAGGGGCTGGACATCCCGGAGCCGAAGCCGGGCGAGGACAGCCGCGGAATAACCATCAACGGCGGCGGCAAGAGCAAGAAGGAGATGGAGAAGGCGTTCAAGGCCTGTCAGGACAAATCGGTCGGCGGGTCCAAGGAGATCACCCAGGCCCAGAAGGACAAGATGCTCGCCTTCGCCCGGTGCATGCGCAAGAACGGCATCGACATGCCCGACCCGAAGTTCGACGGCGGGATGGCGCAGGCGCCCGCGCTGCAACAGAAGGACATGAAGAAGTTCGAGAAGGCCAACGCGGCGTGCGAAAGCGCCGGGCGGTGAGGCGCGGACGCGTCATGGTGGCCGCCGCGGCGGTGCTCGCCGTGGCGGCCGGGTCACTGGCTCTCACCCAGTTCGGATCCGCCGGGGAGACGGGCGGCCCGAAGAACGCCGGGCTGCCCCCGGCCACCGCCTCGATCGAGCGCGGCGACCTGCGCGACAACGCCCAGGCGGACGGGACGCTCGGCTACGACAAGCAGCGCAAGGTCAACGCCGGCGCGGCGGGCACCATGACCTGGACCCCGCGCACCGGCTCGACCGTCGAGCGGAACGAGCGGCTGTACGAGGTCGACGGCCGGGCGGTGTGGCTGATGTACGGCTCGGGACCGATGTACCGGACGCTGAAGCCCGGCGACCGGGGCCGGGACGTGGAGCAGCTGGAGCGCAATCTCGCGGAGCTCGGCTACACCGGCTTCACCCCGGACGACGAGTACACCGAGCTGACCGCGGCCGCCGTCAAGCGCTGGCAGAAGTCCCACGACAGCAAGCAGACCGGAACGGTGGGGCCGCAGGACATCGCCTTCGCCCCGGGGAAGGTCCGGATCAAGAGCGTCGAGGCGGCCGTCGGCGAACTGGCCCAGCCCGGCGCTCCGGTCCTCACCACGACCGGCTCCGAGCGCATCGTGACGTTCGAGCTCGACGTCGCCGAGAGCCGGCTCGCCAAGGCGGGCACCGAGGTCACCGTCGAACTGCCGGACGGCAGCAGCGCGGCCGGGTCGGTCTCCTCGGTCGGCCGGACGGCGAAGCCCGGCAAGGACCCGCAGGACAACAGCCCCAAGGTCACCCTGACCGTCTCCTTCGACAAGCCGGACGAGGTCGACGGCTTCGACCAGGCGCCGGTCACGGTGAATCTCACCGGCGAGCTGCACAAGGACGTTCTCAGCGTCCCGGTGAACGCGCTGCTCGCGCTGCCCGGCGGCGGCTTCGGCCTCCAGGTCGTCCGGGGCGGCACGGTCCGCGACGTGAAGGTCGAGCTCGGCATGTTCGCCGAGGGCCGGGTCGAGGTGTCCGGCGGCGGTCTGCGCGAGGGAATGAAGGTCGGGGTGCCGAAGATATGAACACGGTCGTCGGCCTCACGGGCGTCACCAAGGAGTACCCGGGCCCGGTCGCCGCCCTGCGCGGGGTGGACCTCACCGTCGAGGAGGGCGAACTCCTCGGCATCGTCGGCCCGTCCGGCTCCGGCAAGTCCACGCTGCTGCACATCATCGGCACCCTGGACCGCCCCACCGCCGGGTCCGTGCACATCGCGGGGCACGACGTGGCGGCGCTCCCCGACCGCAGGCTCTCCGCGCTCCGTGCCCAGCACGTCGGCTTCGTCTTCCAGGCGTTTCACCTGGTGCCGGGCGTCAGCGCCCGCGACAACGTCGCGGAGGGCCTGCTGTACTCGGGCCTGTCCCGCGCCGTACGCCGCCGCAGGGCCGCCGAAGCGCTGGAGCGGGTCGGGCTCGCCGACCGCCTCGACCACAAGCCGCACCAGCTCTCCGGCGGACAGAAACAGCGGGTCGCCATCGCGCGGGCCGTCGTGGGGGAACCCGCGCTGCTGCTGGCCGACGAACCGACCGGGGCGCTCGACTCGGCGTCCGGGGAAGCGGTGATGAAGCTGCTGCGCGATCTCAACCGGGAGGGCGCTACCATCGCGGTCATCACGCACGACACCGAGATCGCCCGGGACCTGCCGCGCGAGGTGCGCATCCGGGACGGCCAGGTGGTCGCGGACGTACGCAATCCGTCCGTGGACGGACACGATCCGTCCACGGGCATGCTCGCTCCGTCGACGGATGTGCGCGACGGCTCCGGAAACCACCGCTCCGCCGCCGCGACGGGAGCGGACCAGTGAGGGCGCGGCGCGCGGACCGTGACGCCGGCGGCCGGGGCCGGGGGCGGGGGCGGCTGAAAGCGGCCCGGCTCCGCCCCCGGGACGTGCTGCACGTCGGCTCGGCGGGGCTGCGCAGCCGACCGATGCGGGTCGTGCTCTCCGCGCTGGGCATCGCCATCGGCATCGCGACGATGATCTCGGTGGTGGGCATCTCCGCCTCCAGCCAGGCCCAACTGCTCCGGGAGCTCGACAAGCTGGGCACCAACCTGCTCGTGGCCTCCCCCGGCGATTCGATGTTCGCCGGGGAGGAAGTCGAGCTGCCCGAGGACGCGGTCGGGATGGTGGGCCGCATCAAGGGCGTCCAGGAGGTGGGCGCGACCGCCGACCTCGACACGACCGCACGCCGCACCGAGAAGATCGACAAGGACGATACGGGCGGGATCACCGTCAAGGCGACCACCGAAGACCTGCTGCGGGTGCTGCGCGGCGAGGTCCGCAGCGGCCGCTGGCTCGACAACGCGACCGGACGCTACCCCTCCGTCGTGCTCGGCCATGTCTCCGCGGAGCGTCTCGGCATCACCGCTCCGGGCCGGCAGGTGTGGATCGGCGGCCGGTACTTCACCGTGGTCGGCATCCTCGCCCCGCTGCCTCTCGCGCCGGAGATCGAACGCTCCGCCCTGGTCGGCTGGGAGGGGGCGAAGCGCCTGCTGGGCTTCGAGGGCCATCCGACATCGGTGTACGAGCGCTCGGCCGATGCGGCGGTGCAGGACGTGCGCAAGGTCATGGCGGCGACGGTCGACCCCCAGTACCCGCAGAACGTGAAGGTCACCGACCCGTCGTCGGCGCTCCAGGCCAAGGCGGCGACCGAAGGGGCGTTCAGCAGCATGCTGCTGGGCCTGGGCGGCATCGCGCTGCTCGTCGGCGGCGTCGGGGTCGCCAACACCATGATCATCTCGGTCCTGGAGCGACGGTACGAGATCGGGCTGCGCCGCTCGCTCGGCGCGACCCGGGGCCAGATCCGCATCCAGTTCGTCACGGAGTCGCTGATGCTCTCCGGCCTGGGCGGCCTGGCGGGCGTGGCACTCGGTGCGGCGGCGACGGGCGTGTACGCGTACTCCGGCGGGCTGCCCTGGGTGGTGCCGCCGTGGGCGGTCGGCGGTGGCTTCGGCGCGACGCTGGTGATCGGCACGATCGCGGGCCTCTACCCGGCGATACGGGCGTCCCGTCTCTCACCGACGCTGGCACTGCACGCGGCGTGAGCCGGGCACCGGCCGGGGGGTGCCGGCCCCGCACCGGGCCCGGCACGCCCCGGCCGGACCGCGTCGCCCACCGCCGCTTCGTCGCCCACCGCCGCTTCGTCGCCTACCGCCGCTTCATCACCTGCGCCAGGTCCACCGCCGCGGCCACCCGCACCGCCACGCTCTCCGCGTACGCCGCGTCAGGACGCTCGAAGGCCGCGCGGTGGGCCGAGCGCAGAAACGTCACCACCCCCAGCGTGCGCCCCCTGCTCCGCAGCACCGTGCACAGCGCGTGCACGGCGTCTCCCGGCCACTGCCGCTCCGCCGCCCACACCCCCGCCCCGGACCCGGCCCCCGCGCTGGCCCGCACCGAACCCGTCCGGTCCACCGCCTGCAGCGCCGGGTGCCCCGCCACGTACCGAAGTGGAATGGACCCGCCCGCCACCGGCAGGCACGGGCCCGGCTCACCGGACGGGGTCGCCGCCACCCGCACCAGCCGCTCCCCCGCCACCAGATCGACCAGCGCGTGGTCCGCGAAGCCCGCCAGCGCGTAGTCCAGATAGGACGTCGCCGCCTCCATCGGGTCCTCGCACTCGGACGCCGACCGCGAGGCCCGGTGCAGCTGGTTCGACCGGAACCTCATCCGGTCCGCCTCCTGCGCCGCCAGCTTCTCGGCCGTCACGTCCTGGAACAGCCAGCCGACCCCCAGCGGCACCGGCTCCTCGGCGAGCGGCGACGTCAGCTGCAGAAAACCACTGCGCCAGCAGCGCCGCCGCTCCCCCTGCGCCGTCCGCACCGTCACCCACAACTCGACGGGCGCCGGTGGTGCGCCCTCGGCGAGCACATGCTGCAACGCGCCCTCCAGTTCCTCGACGCCCTGCATGATCAGCTCCCCCAGCGGGCGCCCCAGCAGCGTCGTACGGCCACCGCCCAGCGCCCGGGCCGCATGCGCGTTGACGATCGTCGGCCGCAGATCCGCGTCGACCAGCACCACACCCCAGGACGCGTCCTCGAACAAGGCCTCGCTGAGCGCGATCGAGCGCTCCAGATCGATCTGCGCATGCACCTCGCTGAACGCGCAGTACACCCCGGCCGGTCCGCCGTCCGCGCCCCGGACCCCGGCCGACTGGGTCCGCACCAGCACCCGCCCGCCGTCCTTGCGCAGCAGCGCGAACTCATGGACCCGGCGGCCCGCCCCGTCCATGGCCGCCATCAGCCGCCCCTGCACCTCGCCCGCGTCCGCCCGCCGCACCGCCCACCCGGCGAAGCCGGTCCGCCCCACGGCCTCCTCGGCGGACCAGCCCAGGATCCGCTCGGCCTGGCGGTTCCAGTGGGTGATCGTGCCGTTCGCGTCGAACGCGCAGAGCGCGGTGTCCATCCCGTCGAGCAACGCGGCGAGCAGATCGGCCCCGGGCCCCGCCTTCGGTCCCTCGTCGGGCCCGAGCGCCTCGGCCGTTCCACTGCTTGTGGACGCACTCACCCCGTACCCCCCGCAGGACGCATTCGGCATTTCCGCACGTCAGACCATTGAACTCGAAGGTGACCCAGCCCACACCGACTTCCCGGAAATCGACGTGCGCATTAATTCGCTTGTGCGGTGCCAGTGGTGTTCCTAGGCTGCTTCCAGCGAACGAAAGGAGGTGTTCCAGAAGTGATTTCTTCTCGGACTCGTGAGGTGGCTGCGGGCTGACGCCCGTTGTCGCGCACTTCGCAGTGCAGGCCGGTCGTCGGCCAATCCCAAGCAGTCACCGACCCGCAGGCTCGCCGGTAAGTCCGGCCGGCTCCTCCGCAAGGAGGGACCAGAGCCTGCGGGTCTCTGCATGTCCGGACGGGGCCGCTACGGGCACAGGCGCTCGACGCGCCACTGCTCGCCCTCGCGTACGTACCGCAGCCGGTCGTGCAGCCGGTTCTCGTGGCCCTGCCAGAACTCGATCGTGTCGGGGACGACGCGGAAGCCGCCCCAGTGCGGGGGCGCGGGAACGTGTTCGCCCTCGGGGTAGCGGGCCTCCAGTTCCTCGTAACGGGCGAGCAGCTCCTCTCGGGAGCCGATCACCGTGGACTGCGGGCTCGCCCAGGCGCCCAGCTGGGAGCCGTGCGGGCGGGTGCGGAAGTAGGCGACCGTCTCCTCGCGGCCGACGCGGGCCGCCCGGCCGGTGACGACGACCTGGCGGGCCATCGGGTGCCAGGGGAAGAGCAGCGAGACATACGGGTTGGCGGTCAGCTCGCGGCCCTTGCGGGACTCGTAGTTGGTGAAGAAGACGAAGCCCCGCTCGTCGTACTTCTTCAGCAGCACGGTGCGCGAGGAGGGCCGCCCCTCGGGGGTGGCGGTGGAGACCACCAT
This sequence comes from Streptomyces sp. NPDC048295, assembly GCF_040652135.1. Lineage (NCBI taxonomy): Bacteria > Bacillati > Actinomycetota > Actinomycetes > Kitasatosporales > Streptomycetaceae > Streptomyces > Streptomyces sp. NPDC048295. The sequence goes on along the minus strand of NZ_JBEZLL010000003.1, from coordinate 87,602 downwards.
GGCGTTGGGCTCGTGGAGCAGCCCGCCGACGGCGACCTGCCGGAACCAGTGGGCGAACTGCTGCATCGGGTCGGCGGCCAGCGTGTCCTCGGTGAAGCCCTCGGAGCGGTACTGCTCGCGCATCGCGGCCGGATCGGTGGTGGAATCGGAGGGGGAATCTGCGGTGGGCACGGGGTCATCCTGCCGCAGGGGCAGGACCGGCCCGGCAAGGAGGGGTGTTGTGGGGCGGGGCCGATTCGGGGTGCTGTGCCGGATGTCACGCTTCCCCGCGTCCCGGGTGACCCGCCAGTATCTGAGGCAGGCCACTGTGGCCCGCGCAGAGCCGTCGACCGAGGGAGCCGCCATGTCCGACTTCGTACCGGGACTAGAGGGAGTCGTCGCGTTCGAGACGGAGATCGCCGAACCGGACAAGGAAGGCGGTGCGCTCCGATACCGGGGTGTCGACATCGAGGATCTCGTCGGCCATGTGTCGTTCGGCAACGTCTGGGGCCTGCTGGTCGACGGGGCGTTCAACCCCGGTCTGCCGCCGGCCGAGCCGTTCCCGATCCCGGTGCACTCGGGGGACATCCGGGTCGATGTGCAGTCCGCGCTGGCGATGCTCGCCCCCGTGTGGGGCCTGAAGCCGCTGCTCGACATCGACGAGGAGACCGCCCGCAACGATCTGGCGCGGGCCGCCGTGATGGCGCTGTCGTACGTCGCCCAGTCGGCGCGCGGGCAAGGGCTGCCGATGGTCCCGCAGAGCGAGATCGACAAGGCGAACTCCGTGGTCGAGCGGTTCATGATCCGCTGGCGGGGCGAGCCGGACCCCAAGCACGTGAAGGCCGTCGACGCGTACTGGACGTCGGCCGCCGAGCACGGCATGAACGCCTCGACGTTCACCGCCCGTGTCATCGCGTCGACCGGGGCCGACGTGGCGGCGGCGCTGTCGGGCGCGGTGGGTGCGATGTCGGGGCCGCTGCACGGTGGTGCGCCGTCCCGGGTGCTCGGCATGATCGAGGAGATCGAGCGGACCGGTGACGCCGCCGCGTACGTGAAGAAGGCCCTGGACAAGGGCGAGCGGCTGATGGGCTTCGGGCACCGGGTCTACCGGGCGGAGGACCCGCGGGCGCGGGTCCTGCGGCGCACGGCGGAGGAGTTGGGCGCGCCGCGCTTCGAGGTGGCGCAGGCGCTGGAGAGGGCCGCGCTGGAGGAGCTGCACGCGCGGCGGCCGGACCGGGTGCTGGCGACGAACGTGGAGTTCTGGGCGGCGATCATGCTGGACTTCGCGGAGGTTCCGGCGCACATGTTCACGTCGATGTTCACCTGCGCGCGTACGGCGGGCTGGTCGGCGCACATCCTGGAACAGAAGCGGACGGGGCGGCTGGTGCGTCCCTCGGCGCGGTACGTGGGCCCCGGCTCGCGCGATCCCCGGGAGATCGAGGGGTACGACCAGCTCGCGGATCTGGGGAACTGAGCGCCGGTGCCGGGCCGGGCGGTTCCGGGCCGTGTCCCGCCCCCGGCCCGGTACCCCGCGGTCAGTCGAGTGCGTCGTCCAGCAGTGCCGCCCACTGCTCCACGACCCTCCGGCGCCGGGCCGTGTCGTCGGTGAGGACGTTGGCGAGGCCGAGGCCGCGGGCCATGTCGAGGAGGCCCTGGACGGTTTCGCGTACGCCGGGCCTCGTCTCGTCGGCGGCGAGGAGTTCGACGGCGATGCGGTGGGTCTCGCGGCCGACGCGGGCTTCGAGTTCGGTGACGCGGGGGCGGAGCTGTGCCTCGTTGGAGGCGGCCACCCAGAGCTGGAGCGCGGCGCGGAAGAGCGGGCCGGTGTAGAGGTCGACGAGGGCGGCGACGACGTCCTTGCGGCCCTGGACGGGCAGGGCGCGCAGGGCGGCGGAGCGTTCCTCGGCGACGTATTCGACGGCGGCGGTGAACAGGTCCTCGCGGGTGGGGAAGTGGTGCTGGGCCGCGCCGCGCGAGACGCCCGCGTGTTCGGCGACGACGGAGACCGTGGAGCCCGCCCAGCCGTGTTCGGCGAGGCAGGCGACGGCGGCTTCGAGGAGCCGGCGGCGGGTGGCCCGGCTGCGGTCCTGCTTGGGGGTCCGGTCGGTGGGGGGCGTCACAACACCCATGCGGGCTCCCGTCGTTCGAGGAAGGCCGTCATTCCTTCCCGGGCCTCGGCGGAGGCGAAGAGGGCCGCCGAGCGGGCGATGAGGTCTTCGGCGTCCTGGTCGAAGCTTTCCAGCACAGTAGCCGTGACCAGCTTCTTCGATGCGGCCAGCCCCTGGGGGGACGCCTTGCGCAGCCCGTCCAGGACAGGGGCGAGGCCCTTGTCCACGTCCTCGGCGGCGAGCGTGACCAGGCCGATGCGGGCGGCTTCGGCGGCGTCGAAGCGTTCTCCGGTGAGGTAGTAGCGGGCGGCGGCGCGCGGGTCGATGCGGGGCAGCAGGGGCATCGAGATCACGGCGGGGGCCAGGCCCAGACGGGATTCGGTGAGGGCGAAGGAGGCGTCGGGGCCGGCCGCGGAGATGTCGCAGGCGCCGAGCAGGCCCAGTCCGCCGGCCCGTACGTGTCCGGTGACCCGGGCGACGACGGGCTTGGGCAGGGCGACGATCTGCCGCATCAGGGCGACGAGGACGTGCGGGTCGGGCGGTGCGGTGAGGTCGGCGCCCGCGCAGAAGGTGTTGCCGGTGTGGGTGAGGACGACGGCCCGCACGGTGGCGTCGGCCGCGCACGCGTCCAGGGCGTCGGCGAGCTCGCCGACCAGGGCTGCGGAGAGTGCGTTGCGGTTGGCGGGCGAGTCGAGGGTGAGTGTGGTGATGCCCCGGTCATGGGTGGGGCCGGCGAGCGCCGTCATGGGTCGGTCGTCTCCTTCTGGTGGGTCCTCAGCCGCTGGTGGTCCTGCGGGTCCGCTCCCGGTCGCGCAGTTCGCGGCGGAGGATCTTGCCGGAGGTGGCGCGCGGGATCGTGTCGACGAATTCGAGCTGCCGGACCTTCTTGTACGGGGCGACGCGCTCGGCGACGTACGCCATGACGTCGTCCGCCGCGAGGTCCGGTGCGAACGGCTGGCGGACGACGCACGCCTTGGGGACCTCGTTGCCCTCGTCGTCGTACGCCCCGATGACGGCGGCGTCGGCGACGGACGGGTGGGTCAGCAGCAGGGCCTCCAGGTCCGCGGGGGCGACCTGGTAGCCCTTGTACTTGATGAGTTCCTTCACCCGGTCGACGACGAACAGCCAGCCGTCGGCGTCGACGTGTCCGATGTCGCCGGTGCGCAGCCAGCCCTCGGCGTCGATCATGTCGGCGGTGGCCTCGGGGCGGCCGAGGTAGCCCTTCATGACCTGCGGGCCGCGGATCAGGATCTGGCCGTCGGTGCCGGGCGGGGCGTCCTCGGTGTCGTCACCGAGCGAGCTGATCCGCATCTCGGTGCTGGGCAGGAGTCTGCCGACCGAGCCCGGGGGCGGGTTCTCGGCGGCGAGCGGGACGACATGGGTGCCGGGCGAGAGTTCCGTCATGCCGTAGGCCTGGCGTACGAGTGGCAGTCCCAGGCGCTGGGAGCAGGCGGCGGCGAGCGCGGCGTCGAGGGGGGCGGCGGAGCTGACGACGTACTGGAGCGAGGACAGGTCGTGCCGGTCGACCAAGGGGTGCTTGGCGAGGGCGAGGACGATCGGCGGGGCCACGTACAGCCCGGTGATCCGGTACTTCTCGATCGTGGCGAGGAACTGGCCGAGGTCGAAGCGCGGCAGTACGACGACGGTGGCGCCCATCCGCAGCGGGGCGTTCATCAGGGCGGTCAGCCCGTAGATGTGGAAGAACGGGAGCACGGCCAGGATGCGGTCGCCGGGGCCCATGGGCGCGAAGGGGCGGAGCTGCTCCAGGTTGGTGCCCATGGAGCGGTGGGTGAGCATGACGCCCTTGGGGGTTCCGGTGGTGCCGGAGGAGTAGGGCAGGGCGGCGATGTCCTCGCCGGGGTCGAGGGTGACGCGGGGTTCGGGGGCGGTGGTGGCGAGCATGTCGAGTACGGAGGTGTGTCCCTCGGCCCGGTCGCAGACATAGATCTGCTCGATGGAGCCGGCGAGCCGGGCGGCCTCGCGCGCCGTCGCCAGGAGCGGGGAGACGGTGACGATCCAGCGGGCGGAGGAGTCGCGGAGCTGTTTGGCGAACTCCTCCGCCGTGGCGAGCGGATGGACGGTGGTGACGGTGGCGCCGGCCCGGGTCGCGCCGTAGAACACGGCCGGGTAGGCGATGGTGTTGGGGCTGTGCAGGGCCAGCACGTCGCCCTTGCGCACCCCGGCCCCGGCGAGCGCGGCGGCGATCCTGCGGTGGAAGGTGTCGAGCTGCCGGTAGGTGAGGGTGGAGCTGTCGTCCGTCCCGTCGATCAGGGCCACCGTGTCGCCGTACGCGGTGGTGGCGTCTCCCAGGACCGCGTCATGGATGGGCGTGTCGAGTGCGGGTACGGCGGGGTGGTCGCTGTGGAACACGTGCACCATGGCGGGTCCCTTCGGGGCGGCGGTGTGGGGAGACAGACTGCCGTGGCTCAGTACGACTTGGGGAGCCCCAGGGACTGGTGGGACACGTAGTTCAGGATCATTTCCCGGCTGACGGGGGCGATCCGGGCGACGCGGGCCGCGGTGACCAGGGACGCGAGGCCGTACTCGCGGGTGAGGCCGTTGCCGCCGAGGGTGTGCACGGCCTGGTCGACGGCCTTGACGCAGGCTTCGCCGGCCGCGTACTTCGCCATGTTGGCGGCCTCTCCCGCGCCGATGTCGTCGCCGTCGTCGTAGAGCCGGGCGGCCTTCTGCATCATCAGCCGGGCCAGTTCCAGTTCGATGTGGGCCTGGGCGAGGGGGTGGGCGATGGCCTGGTGGGAGCCGATGGGTTCCTTCCACACCTGACGGGTCTTCGCGTAGTCGACGGCGCGGGCGAGTGCGTAGCGGCCCATGCCGATGCCGAACGCGGCGGTCATGATGCGTTCGGGGTTGAGTCCGGCGAAGAGCTGGAGGAGGCCGGCGTCCTCGTCGCCGACGAGCGCGTCGGCGGGGAGCCGTACGTCGTCGAGGACCAGCTCGAACTGCTTCTCCGGGGCCTGGAGTTCCATGTCGATCTGCGAGCGCCCGAAGCCCGGGGCGTCGCGGGGGACGATGAAGAGGCAGGGCTTGAGCCTGCCGGACCTGGCGTCCTCGGTGCGGCCGACGACGAGGGTGGCGTCGGCGATGTCGACGCCGGAGACGAAGACCTTGCGGCCGGTGAGCAGCCAGTCCTCGCCGTCCTTGCGGGCGGTGGTGGTGATGCGGTGGGAGTTGGATCCGGCGTCGGGTTCGGTGATGCCGAAGGCCATGGTGAGGCTGCCGTCGGCGAGGCCGGGGAGCCACTGCTGCTTCTGGGCCCCGGTGCCGAAGCGGGCGATGACGGTGCCGCAGATCGCCGGGGAGACCACCATCATGAGCAGCGGACTGCCTGCGGCCCCCAACTCCTCCAGGACTATGGAGAGTTCCGCCATGCCGCCGCCTCCGCCACCGTACTCCTCGGGGAGGTTCACACCGAGGTAGCCGAGCTTGGCGGCCTCGGTCCACAGCTCGCGCGGGTGGGCGCCGTCGCGGACGACGGAGGTCATGTAGTCGCGTCCGTAGCGCTTTCCGAGTGCGGCGACGGCGGCGCGCAGGGCCTGGTGCTCTTCGGTTTCGAGATCGGTGCTCACGGCTTCGGTTCCTCCTGTACGTCTTGCACGACGGCGAGCAGGGCGCCGACCTCCACCTGGAGGCCGGGTGCGGCGTGGAGTGCGGTGAGGGTGCCGGAGGCGGGGGCGAGGATGCGGTGTTCCATCTTCATCGCCTCCAGCCAGATCAGGGGCTGCCCGGCCGTGACCGCCGTCCCGGCGGTGAGGCCGTCGGCGATACGGACGACGGTGCCGGGCATGGGGGCGAGCAGTGAGCCGGGTTCGGTCCGGTCGGTGGGGTCGGTGAAGCGGGGCAGCGCGGTGAAGGTGTACGAGCCGGTGGCGGTGTCCACGTACGCCTTGTCGCCGTGGACGGCGATGTCGAAGTGGTGGGTGACGCCGCCGGTTTCGAGGGTGACGCGGTCGGGCCCGGCGGCGACGACGCGTTCTCCGGTCTCGGGGACGGGGCCGGTGCGGGTGGTGCGGTAGGCGGCCTCGTGTTCGGTGCCGTCGGGTTCGGAGCGGTAGCGCTTGGTCCGGGGCTGCGAGGAGATGTTGCGCCAGGCTCCGAGGCGGACGGTGCCCGGTCCGGGGCCGTGCTGCCGGGCGGCGGCGTCGGCGAGCGCGGCGGCCAGGGCGGCGAGGCGCGGCCCGGCTCCGTCCGGGGACAGGGACGAGGCCGGGCCCGGGGTGAGGGCGTCCAGGTGGCGGTCGTAGAAGCCGGTGTCGAGGCGGGCGGCGAGGAAGTCGGGGTGGCGCAGGGACCGTACGAGCAGCTCGCGGTTGGTGACCGGGCCGTGGATGCGGGCGCGTTCCAGGGCGCGGGCGAGGAGGCGTACGGCTTCGGTGCGGGTGGGGGCGTGGGCGACGACCTTGGCGAGCATGGGGTCGTAGTGCACGCCGATGGTGTCACCGCCGGTGTATCCGGTGTCCAGGCGCAGTCCGGGTTCCCCGGGTACGTGGAGTGTGTGCAGTGCTCCGGTCTGCGGCTGCCAGTCGCGGGCGGGGTCCTCGGCGTAGAGGCGGGCCTCGACGGCATGGCCGCGCGGTGCGGGGGGTGCGGTGGCGGGCAGGGGCTCGCCTTCGGCGACGCGGATCTGGAGGGCGACGAGGTCGAGTCCGAAGACCGCTTCGGTGACGGGGTGTTCGACCTGGAGGCGGGTGTTCATCTCCAGGAAGTACGGGCGCCTGTCGGCGGCGAGGAGGAATTCGACGGTGCCCGCGCCCCGGTAGCCGACGGCCTGTGCGGCGGCCACGGCGGCGTCGTGCAGCCGGGTCCGCAGCGCGTCGTCTAGTCCGGGTGCGGGGGCCTCCTCGACGACCTTCTGGTGGCGTCGCTGGAGGGAGCAGTCGCGGGTGCCGAGCGCCCAGACCCCGCCGTGCCCGTCGGCCATGATCTGGACCTCGACATGCCGGCCGCGTTCCACGTACGGTTCGGCGAAGACCTCGCCGTCCCCGAACGCGGCGGTCGCCTCGGCCGTGGCCGCCGTCAACTCGGCGGGCAGTTCGGCGAGTTCGCGGACGATCCGCATCCCGCGCCCGCCGCCGCCCGCGGCCGCCTTGAGCAGCAGCGGCAGGTCGTCGGTGGTGGCCCGTTCCGGGTCGACGGGGGCGAGCAGCGGTACCCCGGCGGCGGCCATCAGTTCCTTGGCGCGGGTCTTTGACGCCATCAGCTCGATGGCCTCGACCGGCGGGCCGACCCAGACGAGGCCGGCGTCCTGCACGGCGCGGGCGAATCCGGCGTTCTCGGAGAGGAAGCCGTAGCCGGGGTGGACGGCGTCGGCACCGGCTGCGAGCGCGGCGCGTACGACGAGGTCGCCGCGGAGATAGGTGTCGGCCGGGGCGGCGCCGGGCAGCCGTACGGCGGTGTCGGCCTCCCGTACGTGGAGCGCGTCGGCGTCCGCGTCGGAGTACACCGCGACGGTGGCGATGCCGAGCGCACGGCAGGTGCGGAAGATCCGGCAGGCGATCTCGCCCCGGTTGGCGACCAGCAGTGTGGAGATCATCTCGGTCATCCCTCGCCTCACATCCGGAAGATTCCGAAGCCGCCGCGGGCGCCTTCGACCGGGGCGGTGTGGATCGCGGACAGGCACATCCCGAGGACGGTCCTGGTGTCGCGCGGGTCGATGACCCCGTCGTCGTACAGCCGCCCGGACAGGAACATCGGCAGCGACTCCGACTCGATCTGCTGCTCGACCATGGCCCGCAGTCCGGCGTCGGCCTCGTCGTCGTAGGGCTGCCCCTTGGCGGCGGCGGAGGCACGGGCGACGATGGACAGCACCCCGGCGAGCTGCTGCGGGCCCATGACTGCGGACTTGCTGCCGGGCCAGGCGAAGAGGAAGCGCGGGTCGTACGCCCTGCCGCACATGCCGTAGTGCCCGGCCCCGTACGAGGCGCCCATCAGCACGGACAGGTGCGGGACCTTCGAGTTCGACACCGCGTTGATCATCATCGCGCCGTGCTTGATGATGCCGCCCTGCTCGTACTCCCTGCCGACCATGTAGCCGGTGGTGTTGTGGAGGAAGAGCAGCGGGATGTCGCGCTGGTTGGCGAGCTGGATGAACTGGGCGGCCTTCTGCGACTCCTCGCTGAACAGCACGCCCTGCGCGTTGGCGAGGATGCCGACGGGGTAGCCGTGCAGCCGCGCCCAGCCGGTGACGAGGCTGGTCCCGTACAGCGGTTTGAACGCGTCGAAGTCGGAGCCGTCGACGAGCCGGGCGATGACCTCGCGGGGGTCGAAGGGCACCTTCAGATCGCCGGGCACGATGCCGATCAGCTCGTCCTGGTCGTACTTCGGCGGCTGCGCGGGGCCCGGATCGGCGTGCGCCTTGCGCCAGTTGAGGCGGGCGACGATCCGGCGGGCCTGGCGCAGCGCGTCCTGCTCGTCGACGGCGAAGTGGTCGGCGAGCCCGGAGGTGCGGGCGTGCATCTCGGCGCCGCCGAGCGATTCGTCGTCGCTCTCCTCGCCGGTCGCCATCTTCACCAGGGGCGGTCCGCCGAGGAAGACCTTGGACCGTTCCTTGATCATGACGGTGTGGTCGGACATGCCGGGGACGTACGCCCCGCCCGCGGTCGAGTTCCCGAAGACGACGGCGACGGTCGGGATTCCGGCCGCGGAGAGGCGGGTGATGTCGCGGAACAGCGCCCCGCCGGGGATGAAGATCTCCTTCTGCGAGGGGAGGTCGGCGCCGCCCGACTCGACGAGGCTGACGCAGGGCAGCCGGTTGGCGAAGGCGATCTCGTTGGCCCGCAGGGCCTTCCTCAGGGTCCAGGGGTTGGAGGCGCCGCCTCGTACGGTCGGGTCGTTGGCGGTGATCAGGCACTCCACGCCCTCGATCACCCCGATCCCGGTGACGAGCGAGGCGCCGACGGTGTACCCGGGGGCCTCACTGCCCCAGGCGGCGAGCGGCGAGAGTTCCAGGAACGGGGTGTCCTCGTCGATCAGCAGCTCGATCCGCTCACGGGCCAGGAGCTTGCCGCGCGAGCGGTGCCGCGCCACGTACTTCTCCCCGCCGCCGGCCTGAGCCTTGGTGTGCTCGGCCGCCAGTTCGTCGAGTTTCGCGAGCATCGCCGTGCGGTTCGCGGCGTATTCGGGGCCCGTGGTGTCGAGCGCGGTGGGCAGGACGGTCATGCGTGCGCCTCCGGTGCGTGGACGGTCTCCAGCAGCGATACGGGTATGGGCAGGTGCCGGGAGCGCAGCCACTCCCCCACGGCCTTGGCCTGCGGGTCGAACCGGTGCTGGGCGGCGACGCCCTCGCCGAGCAGCCCGTGGACGGTGAAGTTCAGGGCGCGCAGGTTCGGCAGCAGGTGGCGTACGACGGTGAGGGCGGCGGTCTCCGGGAGCAGTTGCCGGAACCGTTCGACGGTCAGCTCGTGGGCCAGCCACCGCCAGGCGTCCTCGTCGACGGCCCATACGCCCACGTTGGCGTCCCCGCCCTTGTCGCCGCTGCGGGCGCCCGCGATCCGGCCGAGCGGGGCGGGCAGGGTGGGGCCGGGGTCCGGCAGGGGCGCGGGCAGCGGCGGTTCCCCGGCGTCCCGGAGCGGCTGTGTCGTCGCGGGCGGCACCAGGTCCAGTCGCCGCCCGTCGGGGAGCACGGCGATGTGCGGGACCTCGCCCGCCGGTACGTACCGCGCCTCGAACACCCCGTACGGTGCGCCCTTGCCGGGCGGGGCGGTGACGTGGAAGCCGGGGTAGCTGCCGAGCGCCAGCTCGATCGCGGCGCCGGAGACCGCGCGCCCGACGGTCTCCTGGTCCCGGTCGCGCACGACGAGCCGGAGCAGGGCGCTCGCGCTCTCCTCGGTGGCGGCATCGGCCCGGTCGGTCCGGGACAGCTCCCACCGCACCTCGTCGGGTTCGGCGCCCGAGCGGGCGAGCGCGTCCGCGAACTGTTGCCGCACCAGGTGGGCCTTGGCCTCGACATCGAGACCGGTGAGCACGAAGACGACCTCGTTGCGCCAGCCGCCGAGCCGGTTCAGCCCGACCTTGAGGGTGGGCGGCGGGGCCTCGCCGCGCACCCCGGAGATCCTGACCCGGTCGGGTCCGTCCTGGGTCAGCCGTACGGTGTCGAGCCGGGCGGTGACGTCCGGTCCGGCGTACCGGGCGCCGCCGGTCTCGTACAGCAGCTGGGCGGTGACGGTGCCGATGTCGACGACGCCGCCGGTGCCGTCGTGCTTGGTGATGACGGACGAGCCGTCGGCGTGGATCTCGGCGACGGGGAAGCCGGGCCGGCGCAGGTCGTGGCCCCGGAAGAACGAGTAGTTGCCGCCGGTGGCATGGGTGCCGCACTCCAGGACGTGTCCGGCGACGACGGCCCCGGCGAGCGCGTCCAGGTCGCCGGGCCCCCAGCCGAAGCGGGCGGCGGCGGGCCCGGTGACGAGGGCCGCGTCGGTGACCCGCCCGGTGACGACGATGTCCGCGCCCGCGTCGAGGCAGGCCGCGATCCCGGCGCCGCCGAGGTAGGCGTTGGCGGTGAGGAACCCCTCGGGCACGGGGAGGCTGTCGCCCTCGACGTGGGCGACGCGCACGGGGACGCCGACCTTCTGCGCCAGCTCCCGCACGGCGTCGGCGAGTCCGGCCGGGTTGAGGCCGCCCGCGTTGGCGACGATCTTCACCCCGCGTTCGTGGGCGAGCCCGAGACCCTCTTCGAGCTGGCGCAGGAAGGTGGTGGCGTAGCCGCGCGCGGGGTCCTTGAGCCTGCTCCGGCCGAGGATGAGCATGGTCAGCTCGGCGAGGTAGTCCCCGGTGAGGATGTCCAGGGGGCCGCCGGTGAGCATGTCGCGTACGGCGTCGAAGCGGTCGCCGTAGAACCCTGAGGCGTTGCCGATCCGCAGTACGTCGCTCACGCGGCGTCCCCCCTGGGTGCCCGGCCCGGTCCGGCGGGCCCGGCGAAGGCCTGGGCGATGTCGAGCCAGTGGTCGGCGTCGGGGCCGACCGCCCGGACGGCGAGGTCGTCGCGGTGGGCGCGCTGGGTGACGAGGAGGCAGAAGTCGAGGAGCGGCCCGGTGACACGCTGCGGGGCATCCGGCTCCCCGAAGGCGATCGACTCCCCGTCCGGAGAGCGGAGTTCGACCCGGAATTCCTCCTCGGGCGCCTTGATCCCCCGTACCAGATAGGCGTAGTCGCGGGCCCGCACCCCGATCCGGGCCACGTGCCGCAGCCGGGCGGTGGGGGTCCTGGTGACCCCGAGGGCGTCGGCGATGTCCTGGCCGTGCGCCCACGTCTCCATGATCCGGGCGGTCGCCATGGACGCGACGCTCATCGGCGGCCCGTACCAGGGGATGCGCGTGCCCGCCGGGGCGTCCCGCAGCGCCGACTCCAGCCGCTCCCGCCCGCCGCGCCACCGTGCGAGCAGCGCCGCCGGGTCCAGCGCCGTGGCGATCTCCTCGGCGCCCCGGTCGACGAAGGACTCGGGCGCCTCCATGGCCCTGGCCACCTCCACCGCGAAGGCGTCGGCATCGGTGGCGGCCAGCAGCGCGACCTCGTCGGTCCAGGTGAGGTGGGCGATCTGGTGCGCGATGCTCCAGCCGGGCGCGGGCGTCGGCGCGGCCCACTGCTCCGCGCTCAACTCCCGTACCAGTGCGTCGAGTTCATCGCTCTCGTCGCGCAGATCGTCGATCACGGCTGCGACTTGGGACACGGTGCGCTCCCCTCGGGGCGTGGCGGTGTGCCCAGGAGCATGGCAGCGGAGCAATAAACAATCAAGCACGCTTGCATGATTTTCTGCTCCGGCGGCGCCTTCCCTCAGGCCCTGCCGTGGGGCGAGTCCCACGGGGAACCGACGAGTGCCGCGCTCAGCCGACCACGCCGATGACGACCGCGGAGACCAGGGCGAAGAAGCAGCCCGCCGCGGTGATCACGGTCCTGGCGTGGCGCATGCCGAAGGACGGGGCCCGGGTGGTCGCGTCCTGCGGGTTCACGGCGCTGTAGTGGACGGTCACGACGTCGCCCTCGGCCGGCACAGGGCGCGACCGGCGCTCCTCGAAGCTGACGGTGCGCCCGTCGTCCGTGCGGAACTCCAGGGTGGGGTGGGTGTGCAGGACGAAGCCGCCCTCGGCGTCCTGGGCCTCCTCGGTACGCAGCGCGGTGCACCGGGCCTCGGCCGTGCGGCCCTGCGCCCAGATGGCCCGGAGCCGGGGGCCCTGGAGCTGACGGTCCAGACTCCTCCCGGACATCACGGCCGCTCCCACGGCGACGACGAAATAGATGGCGGCGACGACGACCATGGACCCCCCAAGCGTGACCGGTGCGAGGGCCAACATGATCCCGTGCACGGGGCGGGCCGACAAGGGCCCGCCCCCTCGCGTCAGCCGCGCGCCCGGGGCCCCGGGCGCCGGGTCTGGCTGCGTACCGCGCCCATGCTCGCGCCGATGACGAGCGCGATCGCCAGCGCGTCGGTGGTCGTCAGGGCCTGGTCGAGGATGAGGAAGCCGGCCGTGGCGGCGATCGCCGGTTCCAGGCTCATCAGGATCGCGAAGGTGGGCGCGGGCAGGCGGCGCAGCGCCATGAGTTCGAGGGTGTACGGAAGCACCGAGCTCAGCAGCGCCACCGCCGCGCCCAGCCCCACCGTGGACGGGACCAGCAGCTTCGAGCCCGACTCCATGATGCCGAGGGGCAGCGAGAGGAGCGCGGCGACGACCATGGCCAGGGCCAGGCCGTCCGCCTGGGGGAAGCGGCGTCCGGTACGGGCGCTGAAGACGATGTACGTCGCCCACATCGCGCCCGCGCCCAGGGCGTAGGCGGCGCCCACCGGATCGAGACGGTCGAAGCCTCCGCCGCCCAGCAGCACGACACCGCCCAGCGCGAGGCCGGCCCAGACCACGTTGACCAGGCGGCGGGAAGCGAACACCGAGAGGGCGAGCGGGCCCAGCACCTCCAGGGTGACGGCCGCACCCAGCGGAATCCGGTCGGCGGCCTGGTAGAAGAGCGTGTTCATGCCGCCCATGGCCAGCCCGAAGGCGAGGACCGTGCCCCAGTCGGCGCGCGAATGGCCGCGCACCTTCGGACGGCAGACGACCAGGAGTACGAGCGCGGCCACGGCCAGGCGCAGGGTGACGACGCCGAGCGCGCCGGCCCGTGGCATCAGCAGCACCGCGACGGCGGAGCCGAACTGGACCGAGAGGCCGCCCGCGACCACCAGCGCGACCGGGGCGAGCGCCGCACCCCGGCCCTTGGAGCCCGCACGGCCCGCCGCGTCACCCAGGGCGGGGGCCGCCTCGGGTACGGCGACGGCTGCGGCCCGCTCCACGGCCGCCGCGGCCCCTGTTGCACTGCGCTGGTCGTGCACCTGCGGTGTTCCTCCCGAATCCGATAGTTCAATTCAATGCACCGTTCGATCGAAGATACTGCACTCGACCCATGCGGTACGTCCTCTTACGGTAGGTACCTCCGCGTGCCACGTGAAATGTCGATCGCGCTCTGGTTATGCTCCCCGCGCATGAGCATCGGACGTTCCGGACAAAGCGCTGGTCGTGGCATCGAAGTGCGGCATCTGCGCGCTTTTCTCGCCGTGGCCGACGAGGGCAACGTCACCCGCGCCGCGGCCCGCCTCCGCCTCACCCAGCCCGCGGTCTCCCGCACCCTCTCCGCCCTGGAACAGCACCTCGGCGTCCGGCTCGTCGACCGGTCCACCCACCATCTCGCCCTCACCCCCGAGGGCGTCGTCTTCCGGGACAAGGCCGCCGCCGCGGTCGCCGCCTTCGACGAGGCGCTCGACTCCGGCGGGCTGCGCCGGTGGCCGCTGCGGCTCGGGCACGCCTGGTCGGCGTTCGGCCCGTACACCACACCGCTGCTGCGCCGCTGGCAGGAGCTGTATCCGCAGACCCCGCTCGAACTGCTGCGGATCGACGACCGCACCGCCGGCCTGACCCGCGGGGAGGTCGACGCCGCGCTGCTGCGGGGGCCCGTCGAGGCGCCCGGCCTCGTCACCGAGGCGCTGTTCGAGGAGGACCGGGTGGCGGCGGTCGCGGCGGACGGCCCGCTCGCGGACCGCGCGGCGCTCCGTCTCACCGACCTGACGGGCGAGACCGTCGTCCTCAACACCGTCTCGGGCACCACCACCGTCGACCTGTGGCCGCCGGACGCGCGGCCCACCGCGACCCTCACCGTCGCCAACACCGACGACTGGCTGACCGCCATCGCGGCGGGTCGCGGCGTCGGGGTCTCCGCCGCCTCCACCGCCGGCATGCATCCGCACTCCGGGGTCGCCTACCGTCCGCTCGTCGACGCCCCGAGCGTTCCGGTGCTGCTGGCCCGGCGGGATGTTCCCGGGCATCCCGCGCTGCCGAAGCTGGTCGCGCTCGCCCGCGAGATCGTGCGGAGAACCGGATGAGCGGGGCCCGCTGCCGTTGCGCCCTCAGGCGCTCAGGCGGCTCGGTCCGCGCCACGAAGGAGTGCGGATATCCGTATCCCGCCCCGCCGCCCGAGCCGGTTCTGTGGGCCGTCGGTGGCAAAGCGGCCCGCGCCCGCTTGCGCCTGTGACCGGGTTCCCGCACCGCGCTGAACAATCGCCTTGGCCAAGACGCACGGACGCATCCCAGCGGACTGAGGGGAACCACCGAAATGGACAGAGCTGCACGTCCGGGTCGCAGAACGCTGCTCGCCGGCGGATTCGCGGTCGCCTCGGCCGCACTGGCGGGGTGCACGGCGACGAGCGCCACCCCGATGGCGGCCGGCACATCGCCGGAAGCACGGCCGGCCACACCCGCAGAGGCGCTCGCGAGACTGGTGGAGGGCAACAAGCGCTGGGTGAGCGGAGACCTCCGGCATCCCGACCGCGACCCGGACCGGCGCGAGTTCGTGGCCCAGAAGCAGGAACCCTTCGGATCGGTCCTCTCGTGCATCGACTCCCGGGTGCCGCCCGAACTCCTCTTCGACACCGGACTGGGTGACCTCTACGTGATGCGTACCGGCGGGGAGGCGGTCGGTCCGGTGGTCACCGGGTCCGTGGAGTACGGGCCCATGACGAGCGGCACTCCGCTCGTCGTGGTCCTCGGGCATCAGCGCTGCGGCGCCGTCGCGGCGGCGTACAAGTCCATCCGTGACGGCAAGCCCTTGCCCGGCAACCTGGAGGCGATCGCCAGGGCCCTGCAGCCGGCGTACGAGCGGGCGGTCCGCCAGGGCGGTGCCGACCCGGTCGAGACCATGGCCCGCGCCCAGGTCGAACTGACCGCGGCCGGCCTGCGCTCCAACCAGGACCTGGCCCCGCTCGTGGGAAAGGGCACCCTTGCCGTGGTCGGCGCCTACTACCTCCTCGACACCGGCAAGGTGGAGGTCCTGGCCGGCGCACCTTCCTGACCCGCCGGACGCCGGTGACACCACCGGCATCCCGCGGGCGCCCGCCGCGGCCCGCCCGAGTGCCGAGGAACCTTCGTACGCACCCGGTTGAACAGTGGTGCGTCAGCGGCCCCATCCCGCGCCGCTCGATCCGGACGGGCCGGGAGGCCCGGCGGGCGGGGGCCCGCCGTCCAGCCCCTCCGCCAGCACTTCCGCCAGGTGGCGGGCCCGCACGCCGCCCAGTTGCGCCAGTTGCGTCCGGCAGGAGAACCCGTCCGCCAGGAAGGCCGTACCCGGTTCCGACGCCCTCACCGAGGGCAGCAGGCTCTCCTCCGCGCAGGCCGCCGACACCTCCCAGTGGCCCCGCTCGAAGCCGAAGTTCCCGGCCAGGCCGCAGCAGCCGCCGCTCAACTCTCCGCTCAGACCGGCCCGTTCACGCAGTCGGCGTTCCGCCGCGTCGCCCAGGACCGCGTGCTGGTGGCAGTGGGTCTGGCCGGTGACCGGGCGGTTCAGGCTGGGCGGCCGCCAGTCGGGGGCGTACTCCTCCAGGTACTGCGCCAACGTCCTCACGGATGCGGCCAGTTCGGCGGAGCGCGGGTCATCGGGGAGGAGTTCGGGCAGATCCGTGCGGAGGGTGGCGGCGCAGCTCGGTTCGAGGACGACCAGCGGGTCGCCCAGGAAGGAACCCATTTGGTCCAGGGTGCGGCGCATGACCTTGCGGGCCTTGTCCAGCTGGCCCGTGGACACGTAGGTGAGGCCGCAGCACAGCCCCCGGCCGGGGACCAGCGCCCTGCGGCCCGCCGCCTCCAGGACCCGCACCGCCGCCCGGCCCACCTCGGGCGAGAGGTGCTCGGTGAAGGTGTCGGGCCAGACCACGGCCACCTCGTCGTCCGGGAGGACGAACGTGCCCTTGCGCCGGTGCCGGTCCAGCCACCGGGTGAACGTCTCCCGCGCCAGGAGCGGGATCCCGCGCTCCGGCGCGATGCCCGCCGACCGCTTGGCGAGGGCGGCGAGGGGGCGCACCCGGGCCAGGGCGTTGAGGGCGGGCGCGAACGGGGCCGCCAGGCGCAGCCACACCGGCAGCCGGCCCATCGTGTAGTGGGCGGCCGGGCGCAGCCGTCGCCGGTAGTGGTGGTGCAGGAACTCGGCCTTGTACGTGGCCATGTCGACGCCGACCGGGCAGTCGCTCCGGCAGCCCTTGCAGGACAGGCAGAGGTCGAGCGCGTCCCGTACCTCCGTCGAGCGCCAGCCGTCCGTGATCACCCCGCCCGCGTCGCCCGCGAGCATCTCGTGCAGCAGCCGGGCCCGGCCGCGGGTGGAGTGGGCCTCCTCCCCGGTCGCCCGGAACGACGGGCACATCACACCCGCGCCGGCCGGCTGTGCCGTACGGCATTTGGCGACGCCCACGCAGCGGCGTACCGCCGCCGAGAAGTCGCCGCCGTCGTGCGGATAGCCGAAGGCGACGTCCACGGGGCGTCTCGGCAGCACTTCGAAGCGGAGGTTCTCGTCGAGGCGGGCGGGGCGGGCGAGGATGCCGGGGTTCATGCCGCCGTCCGGGTCCCAGATGTCCTTGAAGCGGGAGAAGAGGGCGACCAGTTCGTCCCCGTACATGCGCGGGAGCAGTTCGGCGCGGGCCTGGCCGTCGCCGTGCTCGCCGCTCAGTGATCCGCCGTGCGCGACGACCAGTCCCGCGAGGTCCTCGGAGAAACGGCGGAAGCGGACGACGCCCTCCGTGCTCAGCAGGTCGAAGTCGATCCGGACGTGGATGCAGCCGTCGCCGAAGTGCCCGTACGGGGTGCCGCGCAGCCCGTGTCCGGCGAGCAGGGCGCGGAAGTCGCGGAGGTAGGGGCCGAGGCGGGCGGGCGGTACGGCGCAGTCCTCCCAGCCGGGCCAGGCCTCCGTGCCGTCCGGCATCCGGGTCGCGGTGCCCGCCGCGTCCTCGCGGATGCGCCACAGGGCCCGCTGCCCGGCCGGGTCGGTGACGACCGTGCCGTCCAGCGCGTCGGCCGCCCGCAGCACGCGCTCGGCGTGCGCCCGCGCCTCGGCCGGGGTGGCGCCGCCCGTCTCGACGAAGAGCCAGGCGCCGCCGCGCGGCAGCCCGGCCGGTTCCCGTACGAGATCGGCGGCCATGCCCTCGACGGTGAGCGGGTGGTGCGGGAGCAGGCCGGGGGCGGCTTCGGCGGCCGCGGCCTCGTCGGGGTAGCCGAGTACGGCCAGCGCGCGGGCGGCCGGTGCCCCGACCAGTCGCACGGTCGCCTCCGTCACCACACCGAGCGTGCCCTCGCTGCCGCAGAAGGCGCGGGCGAGGTCGGTCCCGCGCTCGGGCAGGAGGGCGTCCAGCGCGTACCCGGAGATGCGGCGCGGGAGTTCGGGGAATCCCGTACGGAGCGGGGCGAGGTGGGTGCGGATGAGTTCGGGGAGGCCGGTCAGGGCCTCGGGGACGGTTCCCCGGCCCAGGCGCAGGGTGTCGCCGCCGTAGCGGGTCACGGTCAGGGCGAGCGTGTTGTCGGCGGTGGTGCCCCAGGCGACCGAGTGCGCGCCGCAGGAGTTGTTGCCGATCATGCCGCCCAGCGTGCAGCGGCTGTGCGTGGAGGGGTCGGGGCCGAAGGTGAGGCCGTGCGGTGCGGCGGCGGCGCGCAGCTCGTCCAGGACCACGCCCGGCTGGACGACGGCGGTACGGGAGCCGGGGTCCAGCTCGACGATCCCGCGCAGATGGCGGGTGAGATCGAGCACGACGCCGGTGCCGGTGGCCTGTCCCGCGATGGAGGTGCCGCCGCCGCGCGGCACCACGGGGACACCGTGTGCGCGGCAGACCGCGAGGGCGGCGGCCACGTCCTCGGCGTCGCGCGGGAAGACGACGCCGAGCGGTACGCGGCGGTAGTTGGAGGCGTCCATCGTCGTCAACGCCCGTGCGGTGGTGCCGAAGTCGGCCTCCCCGCGGACCGCGGCGCCGAGGGCCTGTGCGAGTTCGGCGCGTTCTGTCGGATTCCGATGTGCGGCCATGGCGCCCAGGATGCCGTTGATCGGGCCACTGGGCCGTACGGCGCCGCCCGTTTCCCCTGAATACGTCAATACGTCGGAATACGTCGGACGCGTAGTCACATACGTAACAGAGAAGGCCACAAGATCTTCCCAAAGAGAGCGTCAATTCTCATATAGTGACCGAGACTTGCCTTGGAATTGTCAGCTCCAGTTGCCGCATTCAGTCTGGCGGTTCCGAACTGTCCATATCTGTACCGTTCGATCCGTCCGACCTGCCCCACCTGTCCCGTTCCGTCCATCCGCACCCGTCCGCCCCAAGGACTCCCATTGAGCCCCTCATCCCGGCCGACCGCAGTGGCCCTGCTGATATCGCTGGCCGTCACCGGATCCCTGTGCCTGTGGGCGGTCACCGCCGCCCCCGATTCGGTACGGACCGAGCTGGCGTGGGGGGCGGGTGCCGCCGCCGTGGCGCTGTCCGCCGCCGTGGCCGCCGCCGTCCAGGCCCGCGCCAACGCCGGCCGTCTGCGCGCCCGGCTCACCTCGGAGACCCAGCGGTTCACCGGTGAGATCAGCCGCCTCGTGTCCGCCTCGGCGGCCGAGGGCCAGCGGTTCACCGCCGAGACCGCCCGCATCAAGTCCGCGGCGGCGGCCGAGACGGCACGCCTCAGGTCCGCGTACGAGGCGGAGACGGCACGGCTCACCGCGCATGCCGCCGCCGAGACCGAACGGCTCACCGCGGACATCGCGCGGCTCACCGCCCGTGCCACCCGCAGCGAGACCGAGCGCTCCGCCGCGGTCGCCGCCTGCGCCAACGCCGCGGGCCGGATGCAGGCCCTGGCCACCAGCATGCTCGCCGACCTGCGCGACATGGAGCACCGGCACTCCGCCGAGGACGTGCTCGGAGACCTCCTCCACCTCGACCACCGCACCGCCCAGGCGGGCCGGCTCGCCGACTCCATCGCCGTGCTGACCGGCGCCCGCTCCGGGCGGCGCTGGGCGAAGCCGATCGTGATGGAGTCGATCCTGCGCGGCGCGATGGGCCGGATCAGCGGCTACCAGCGGGTGCGGCTCCACTCGACCAGCGATGTCGCGGTCGCCGGCCACGCCGCCGAGGGCGTCATGCACGCGCTCGCCGAACTCCTCGACAACGCCGCCAACTTCTCGCCGCCCACGGCGGAGGTCCATGTGTACGTCGAGGAGGTGCCGGCCGGCATCGTCCTGACCGTCGAGGACAGCGGCCTGGTCATGAGCGATGTGCAGCTGCGCCGCGCCGAGCGCGCGGTGTCGGCGACCGACCAGGACCTGACGGGGCTCTCCGGCACCCGGCTCGGCCTCGCCGTCGTCGGCCGGCTGGCCCGCAAGCACGGTCTGACCGTCTCGTTCCGGCCGTCCGCGCGCGGCGGCACGGGCGCCCTGCTGATGCTCCCGCAGGAGCTCCTCACCCGGACCCCCGTAGCGGTCCCGGAGCCGGTGTCCCGGCCGGTCCCCGAGCCGGAGCCCACGCACGGCACCGCCCCGGCGGAGACGGGTACGGCGGCCGGCGCAACGGCGGCTCCCGCGTCCGGGGCCCAGCACCAGCAGCACGCACCGGCCCCCGCCGAACCTGCCGCCCCCGCCGCGGACACCCCCGCGTCCGAGACCACCGGCAGTCTCCCCCGGTTCGGCGAGAGCGGGCTGCCCAAGCGCCCCCGCGGCCGTACTCTCGCCGCCGCCGAGGCCCGCGCCAACGCCCACGGCGACGGCGACGCGGCCCCCCGGCCCCGCACCTCCGACCCCAAGGAACAGGCAGCCCGCTTCAGCAGCTTCCGCCAGGCTGTCCGGCCCAATACCCCGCACCCGGAAGAAGGCAACACCCGATGACCGCCACCACCGACGAGAAGCTCAACTGGCTGCTGGAGGGGCTCCTGGAGCGCACCCCCGGCACCCGTCACGCCCTCGTCCTGTCCAGGGACGGCCTCAAGCTGTGCCGCACCCCCGAGCTCTCCGTCGACCAGGCCGACCAGCTGGCCGCGATCTCGGCCGGCATCCAGAGCCTCTCCCACGGCGCCTCCGTCGAGTTCGGTGACGGCACCGGCGGCGTACGGTCCGCGATGGCCGAGTTCTACGGCGGTGTGCTGTTCATCGTCGAGGCGGGCGCGGGCGCCCATCTCGCGGTCGTCGCCTCCGAGGACTCCGACGTCGGCCTCATCGGCCACAACATGAGCGAGCTCGTCGAGCAGCTCGGCGAGCACCTCAGCGCCCCGCCCCGCTCCCCCGCGGCCACCGCCGCCGACGCCGACGCGGCCGTATGACCCGCCCCCGCCGCCCCGGCCGGGACGACGATCCGGACCGGCTGTACACCCTCACCGGGGGCCGCAGCCGGTCCGACTCGGACGCGTTCGACCTGGTGACGCTGGTGGTCTCCGAGTGCGAGCCGGCCCCCGGCATGCAGTCGGAGCACGTCACGATCCTGCGGATGTGTCAACTGCCCACCGCGGTCGTGGAGATCGCGGCGGGCCTCGGCCTGCCCGTCAGCATCGTCCGGATCATGCTGTCCGACCTGCTGGACACCGGACGGATCAGCGCCCGCCACCCCCGTACTGCCCGTGTCGCGGACCGGCTCCCCGACCCCGACATCCTGGAACAGGTGCTCGTTGGACTCCGCAACCTCTGACCGTGCCGCCCTGCGGGCGACGGCCGACAACGGACTGAAGATCGTCGTCGTCGGCGGCTTCGGCGTCGGCAAGACCACCATGGTCCGCTCCGTCAGCGAGATCCGTCCGCTGAACACGGAAGAGACCATGACCCGCGCGGGCGAGGCCGT
Organism: Streptomyces sp. NPDC048295; assembly: GCF_040652135.1. Taxonomy (NCBI): domain Bacteria; kingdom Bacillati; phylum Actinomycetota; class Actinomycetes; order Kitasatosporales; family Streptomycetaceae; genus Streptomyces; species Streptomyces sp. NPDC048295. The sequence goes on along the minus strand of NZ_JBEZLL010000003.1, from coordinate 66,413 downwards.
CGACCATCTCGACGGCGTGCAGTCGAAGACCTCCACGACCGTCGCGTTCGACTTCGGCCGGATCTCGCTCGACGAGCGCTCCGTGCTGTACCTCTTCGGCGCCCCCGGCCAGGAACGCTTCTGGTTCCTGTGGGACCGGCTGTTCTCCGGCACGCTCGGCGCCGTCGTGCTCGTCGACACCCGCAGGCTCGCCGACTCCTGGTACGCGATCGACCGGCTGGAGCACCACGGCACGCCGTTCATCGTGGCCTGCAACGACTTCGGCGGCCCGCTCCACACCGAACAGCAGATACGCGAGGCGCTCGCCCTCTCGGACGACGTGCCCCTGGTCGAGTGCGACGCCCGGGACCGTTCGTCCAGCAAGTACGTACTGATCACGCTGGTCGAGTACCTCCACACCCTCTCGCAGGGCGGGGCTGCCGCCCGGTCCGCCGCCGCCCGTCCGGAGATCGCGCCGGAGAAGACCCCGGAGCCCACCCCGTGACCCAGCCCCCGGCGCCACCCGCAGGATGCCCCGTCTCCCCGCACCGCGAGCCGCTCTCCGGCCCCCGGTTCCAGACCGAGCCGACCCGGCTCTACCGGGAGATGCGCCGCGACCACGGGGCCGTGGCGCCGGTCGTGCTCGACGGCGACGTCCCCGCCTGGCTCGTGCTCGGCTACCGCGAACTGCACCAGGTCACCGGCGACCCGGTGCTGTTCAGCCGCGACTCCGACCTGTGGAACCAGTGGGACCGCATCCCCGACGACTGGCCGCTGCTGCCGATGATCGGCCGCAAGCAGCCGTCGATCCTGTACACGGTCGGCCCCCGGCACACCGAGCGCGCCGCGATGATCAGCAACGCGCTTGAGGCCGTCGACCCGTTCGCGCTGAAGCGGTACGCGGAGGAGTTCGCCGACGGTCTCATCGACCGGTTCTGCGCCACCGGCGGCACCGAGATCATCGCCGAGTACGCGATGCTGCTGCCCGCCCTCGTCCTGGCGAAGATCTACGGCTTCAGCGACACCGTCGGCCACGCGCTCGTCGCCTCGCTCAACGACATGATCGACGGCCGGGAGCGGGCGCTGGCCGGCCAGCAGCACCTCGCCTCGTCCATGTTCCAGCTGCTGGCCGACAAGCACGCCGAGCCCGGCGACGACGTCGCCTCGCGGATGATCGCCGACCGCGGCCACTTCACCGACGAGGAGGTCGCCCAGGACCTGATGGTCATGATGGCCGCGGGCCACCAGCCGACCGCCGACTGGATCGGCAACTCGCTGCGGCTGATGCTCACCGACGACCGGTTCGCCGCCTCCCTCTCGGGCGGCCGGCACAGCGTCGCCGAGGCCATGAACGAGGTCCTGTGGGAGGACACCCCGACGCAGAACGTCGCGGGACGCTGGGCCTCGCGCGACACCCGCCTCGGCGGCCGCCACATCCAGGCGGGCGACCTGCTGCTGCTGGGCATCGCCGCCGCCAACTACGACCCGCAGGTCCGCACCGACGGCTCCACCCTGACCGGCGGCAACAACGCCTTCCTCTCCTTCGGGCACGGCGAGCACCGCTGCCCGTTCCCGGCCCAGGAGACCGCCGAGGTCATCGCCCGTACCGGCATCGAGGTACTGCTCGACCGGCTCCCGGACATCGACCTCGCCGTACCCGCCGAACAGCTCACCCGGCGCCCGTCCCCGTGGCTGCGGGGCCTGACCGGCCTGCCGTTGACCTTCACGCCCACCCTCGCGCTGGGACCCACCGCGGAAACCGCCACCGGAGGCCAGAGATGACCCGGATCGCCCTCGACCCCTTCGTCGCCGACCTCGACGGCGAGAGCGCCCGGCTGCGTGCCGCGGGCCCGCTCGCCGAGGTGGAACTGCCGGGCGGGGTGCACTGCTACGCGGTCACCCACCACGCCGAGGCGCGGCAGCTGCTCACCGACAGCCGGATCGTGAAGGACATCGACGTCTGGAACGCCTGGCAGCGCGGCGAGATACCCATGGACTGGCCGCTGATCGGCCTCGCCAACCCGGGCCGCTCCATGCTCACGGTCGACGGCGCGGACCACCGCCGGCTGCGCACCCTGGTCGCGCAGGCGCTGACGGTGAAGCGGGTGGAGCGGCTGCGGGCCGGCATCGAGGCGCTGACCACGGCGAGCCTGGACCGGCTGGCCGCGCTGCCGAAGGGCGAGCGGGTCGACCTGAAGGCGGAGTTCGCCTACCCGCTGCCGATGAACGTGATCAGCGAGCTGATGGGCGTGGACAGCGCCGACCACCCGCGGCTGAAGGAGCTGTTCGAGAAGTTCTTCTCGACGCAGACGCCGCCCCAGGAGGTCCCGCAGATGATGGCGGACCTCGGCGAGCTCTTCACGAAGATCGTCGACGGCAAGCGGCAGAACCCGGGCGACGACCTCACCAGCGCCCTGATCGCGGCCTCCGAGAACGGTGACCAGCTCACCGACGAGGAGATCGTCAACACCCTCCAGCTGATCATCGCGGCCGGTCACGAGACCACGATCAGCCTGATCGTGAACGCGGTCGTCGCACTCCAGACGCACCCCGAGCAGCGCGAGCAGGTGCTCGGCGGTCAGGTGCCGTGGGAGAACGTGATCGAGGAGACCCTGCGCTGGAACACGCCCACGTCGCACGTCCTGATCCGGTTCGCCACCGAGGACGTGGAGGTGGGCGACAAGGTCCTGCCCAAGGGCGAGGCCCTGATCGTCTCCTTCGGCGCGCTCGGCCGCGACGAGGCGCAGCACGGTCCGACGGCCGGTGACTTCGACGTCACCCGCTCCCCCAACCGCCACATCGCGTTCGGTCACGGACCGCACGTCTGTCCGGGTGCGGCGCTCTCCCGGCTGGAGGCGGGCGTGGCGCTGCCCGCGCTGTACGAGCGGTTCCCGGAGCTGGAGCTGGCCGTACCCGCGTCCGAGCTGCGGAACAAGCCGATCGTCACCCAGAACGACCTGCACGAGCTGCCGGTGGAGCTGGGCTGACGGGCGGGCCCCGTAAGCGGTCCGGGGACCGGAGCGGGCGTCTCATCCGACGGACACGGTGCTCGGCCGTGTCCGTGAGGCACTACGCTCCGGTTCGTGGCCGATATCCAGATTCCCGCTGACATCAAGCCCGCCGACGGACGCTTCGGCGCCGGTCCTTCCAAGGTGCGGACGGAGGCGCTCGACGCGCTGGCCGCCACCGGTACGTCTCTTCTCGGTACGTCCCACCGCCAGGCCCCGGTCAAGAACCTGGTCGGCGCGGTGCGTCAGGGCGTACGCGACCTCTTCTCCCTCCCCGAGGGCTACGAGGTGATCCTGGGCAACGGCGGCTCCACCGCCTTCTGGGACATCGCGACGCACGGACTCATCGAGACGAAGTCCCAGCACCTCAACTTCGGCGAGTTCTCGTCGAAGTTCGCGAAGGCCGCCAAGCTCGCCCCGTGGCTGGCCGACCCGACCGTGATCGCCTCCGACCCGGGTACCCACCCGGACCCGCGGGCCGAGGCGGGCGTCGACGTGTACGCCTTCACGCACAACGAGACCTCGACCGGTGTCGCCGCGCCCGTCAGGCGCGTCGCGGGCGCCGACGAGGGTTCCCTGGTCCTGGTGGACGCCACCTCCGGCGCGGGCGGCCTGCCGGTCGACATCACCGAGTCGGACGTCTACTACTTCGCGCCGCAGAAGTCCTTCGCCTCCGACGGCGGCCTGTGGATCGGCGTCTTCTCCCCGGCGGCCCTGGAGCGCGCCGCGCGCGTCCACGCCTCCGGCCGCCACATCCCGGAGTTCTTCAGCCTGCCCACGGCGATCGACAACTCGCTGAAGAACCAGACGTACAACACCCCGGCCCTGGCCACGCTGTTCCTCCTGAACGAGCAGCTGACCTGGATGAACACCCAGGGCGGCCTGGACTTCACCACCGGCCGCACGGCCGCCTCCGCGCAGAACCTGTACGGCTGGGCCGAGGAGTCGAAGTACGCGACCCCGTTCGTCACCGACCCGGCGAAGCGTTCGCAGGTCATCGGCACGATCGACTTCGCGGACGAGATCGACGCCGCCGCCGTCGCCAAGGCCCTGCGCGCCAACGGCATCGTCGACACCGAGCCGTACCGCAAGCTGGGCCGCAACCAGCTGCGCGTGGCGATGTTCCCGGCGATCGACCCGTCGGACGTCCAGGCGCTGACCGCCTGCATCGACTACGTGATCGAGAAGCTGTGACGAGGTAGTCGCACGAGAAGGGCCCCGCGGCGCGCGGGGCCCTTCGTCGTTCACTCGGCCGGGTGGCGGAACGGCTTTCGGGCCCTGACGAACGGATCTGCCTACGATGATGACCTCGGCATCAACCCTTCAGGAGGCCCGCAATGTCTGCAGCAGCAGTCGAGCACCCCTGTGACGGTGAACCGGAATCGCTGCTCGCCATGGCCGACAGGCTCGCGGAGCAGAACCCGGGTTACCGCGTCGAGATCATCGGAGGCGTCATCACCGTGGCCCCATCGCCGGACGCTCCGCACGCCCGCGTGTTGACCAAGATCATGCGTCCGTTCATCGCAGCCGGTCTCGACGACGGCGAGACGGAGGTCTTCCAGGGAATCGGCGTGTGGCTCCCCGGCGGCCCTACGGACTTCGCCATCCCCGACCTGTCGATCGTCGACGCCGATCTCGACGAGCATCTGGTCGAGAACAACTGCTACGACCCCGCCGTCTTCCGCCTCGTGCTGGAGGTCACCTTCAGCAACTACAACAACGACCTGCGCAACAAGGTCGCCGCCTACTCCGAGGCCAAGATCCCGGTCTACGTGATCATCGACCGGAAGCACAGCCGGGTTCATGTCCTGACCGAGCCCATGGGCGGTGGCTACGAGAGCCACCAGGTGTACGCCCCCGGGCAGACCGTCACCCTCCCCGAGTCGATCGGCGCCCCGGTGACCCTCGACGTCGACAAGCTCATCCAGGCCGGCCGCCCCCGCGCCTGATCAGCCGGCCGCCGCCACCAGGACCTCCCTCAGCCGGGCTATGCCCGCGGCCCACTCCTTGTCTCCCCCGTCGTCCCACAGCTCGCGCAGCTCCGAATTCTCGCCCAGCACCGCGTCGAGGGCCTTCACCGCGAGGGGGCGCAGCTCCGTCGGGAGCGTGGGCAGCGGCTTGTCGGGGCCGTACGCGGTGGTCACCGGCTCGCCTCCCGGGCACTGGGCGGCGATCAGCGCGGCCGCCGCGACGGCGGGAGCGCCCTCGTCACTGTCCAGGTAGTCCGCCTCGATCGCGACGGTCAGGGCGTTGCGGAGCACCGCCGCCCGCTCGGCCTCCGGCGCGTCGTCGACCGCCCCGGAGAAGTCCGCGGCGCTGTCGTTGTCGAAATGGCCGGTGTCCCAGGTGCCCATGAGGTTCCCTCCGCAAGCGCTGTCCGTACGTGGGCCACTCTCGCACCCACCACTGACAACGGCGGGCCGGCGCTCAGCCGTTCTCCGCTCCCCGCTCCCAGCGCCGTTCGCCGTCGCACCACTTCTGCGTCGGCACCAGTCCCGCCGCACCGGCCACGGCGGCGGAGGCGTCGTGGTCCGGACGGATGTGGGCGAGGACGGTCCGCACCGTCCCCGGCCCCGTCCCCAGCAGGTGCGCCACCAGTCCCGCCGCGGCCTCCTTCGCGTACCCGCGCCCCTGCCACCGTGTCCCGACCACCCAGGCGATCTCCGCCTCCGCACCCGGCACGTCCACCGTCGCCTGCACGTATCCGGCCAGCCGGCCCCCGTCGCGCACCCGTAGCACCCAATTCCACCACCGCACCCCGGGGTCCGGAGAGCCGGCACTCCAGCGCCGGTAGCGGGCCCGCAGCTCGTCGGCGGTCTCCGGGGCGCCTCCGGTGTACGTGTGCAGGGCCGGGTCGCCGAGCACCGCCGCCATCTCGTCCGCGTACGCGACCCGCAGCGGCAGCGCGTCCAGCCGCGCGGTACCGAACGGCCCGGGATCACGGTCCATTCCCTCAGTTCCCCTTCCTGCGTCGCCCCATGAAGACCAGGAAACCGATGCCGGCGAGCACGAGCACCCCGGTCAGGGTCGTCCCCTTCACGTCCCCGGTGCCGTCGCCCGCCGCTCCGGCGGACGAGGCCGACCCGTCGCCGCCCCGGGACGGCGACGTGGAGCCGCCCCCGTCGCGGCCCTCCACGTCCACCCGTTCCACATCGCTCCGTTCCCCCTCCGAGCCGAACATCAGCGCCGAGCCGTCCGCCGTGTACGTCACGGACTCCGCCTGCCGCTGGAGCGGGGCCCGGACCGCGTGGTCGGCGCCGAGCCTGCCGTTCTCGAAGACGTAGCCCCGGGCGCTGAAGTACGAGCGCAGCACCAGCTCCTTGCCGTCCGGCGAGAACGCCCCGTCCGTCACCCACGGCACCTCGCCCACCCGCCGGAAGACATTGGTGGCCCCGGTGGTCAGCTTCGCCGGGCCCTCGTACAGCCCGCCGCCGTCCTCGTTCTTCGACGCGATGTAGACGCGCCCGGTCTTCGGGTGGACCATCAGCGCCTCGGCGTTGCGCGGGCCGTCCGCGTACTTCACGTCGAACTGGGTGGCCCGGACCGTCGCGTCCTTCAGCTCCTTCGGCTCCGGGAAGCGGTAGATCCAGACGTGGTCCCAGCTGCCGTTCAGGTTGTCGCCGATGTCACCGACGTACAGATCGCCGTCGGGTCCCAGCGAGATGGCCTCCACGTCGCGGGGCTCGCCCACCCCCTTCATGGTGATCGTCGCGACGGTCTTCCCGGTCCGGGAGTCGACGGCGTAGACGTACGGCCCGTCGTCGCTGTCGTTGTGCGTCCAGTAGATGCCGGGGTGGACGCGGCTCGCGGCGAGGCCGCTGGACTCGGTGATCCGGGGGTCCTCGATGGTGAAGCTCCGGTCGGCCCCGTCGTCGGCCACGGCCGGGACCGCACCGGTGAACAGGAGGAGCAGCGCGGCGGCTCCGGACACAGTCAGGTACGAACGCATGGCACAAGTGTCCATCGTCACGTCGCAGGCGGCAGGAGTGATCCGCGATGATGACGCCATGCGGTTCACGTTTGTCGGCGATTCCATGACCATCGGCTGCGCCGGCGACTTCACCTGGCGCTACCGGATGTGGCAGCACCTCGCCTCCACCCTCGGTACGCCGTTCGCGATCGTCGGGCCGCGCAGCACGCTGTACGACACGGTGGCGGGCGCCCCGGTCAGTCACGCGTACGGCGCACCGGACTTCCCCGACGAGGCCCGCACCCACCTGGCCGGCTGGGGCGAGGGCTGGCTGCACATGGCCCCGGTGATCGCCGGCACGGTGGCCGGGTACCGCACGGACGTCCTGCTCGTCTCGCTCGGCCTGATAGACCTCGGGTTCTACACGGACAGCGACCGGACCGCCCTGAACGCACGGGCGTTCATCACGGCGGCACGCACCGCGAACCCGCACGTCAAGATGGTCCTGATGCCCGTGATACCGAACATCCGGGCCGAGTCGGACGCCCCGTTCGCCGCCGAGTGCGACCGTTTCAACGAACTCCTGGCGAAGGCCGTCGCCGACCTGGACGACCCGATGTCCCCGGTCCTGCTGGCCTCCCGCCCCCCGGGATACGACATCCACGAGGACACGTACGACGGAACGCACCCCGGCCCCACCGGCGAGCACGCGCTGGCGGGCGCCTTCGCCGGTGCGATGCATCAGGCGTGGGGGCTGGGCGGCCCGTACACGCCGCGTCCATGACCGGACACGGAGGAATCGACATGACAGGAACGGCCACCCGGCACCTCTATCTCGTCCGGCACGGCGAGGCTGCGGGGGAGGACGACGACTGCACGCTGACGGAGGCCGGGCGCCGGCAGGCGCAGCTGCTCGGCCGGCGGCTGCGCGAGCACCCGATCTCGGTGGTGCGTCACGGCCCGCTGCCCCGGGCCGCCCTGACGGCGCAGCTGATCGTCGAACAGCTCGACGACGTCCCCGTCCGGGTCGCGGAGACCGCCGACGACTACGTTCCGCACTTCCCCGGCCGGGCGGAGCTGCCCGCCGACAGCGCCGACCGCTTCCTGCGGTTCCTGGAACCGTGCACCGCCGAGGAGCGGGTGCGGGGACCGGAGCTGGCGCGCCGCGCCCTGGCGGAGCTCACCGGTCCGCCGGAGGGCGACGAGGACGTCCATGAACTCGTCGTCACCCACAGCTTCCTGGTGTCCTGGCTGATACGGGACGCCATGGACGCGCCGAAGTGGCGCTGGCTCGGCCTCAACCACGGCAATGCCTCGCTGACGGTGATCCGCTACGCCCCGGGCCGCCCGGCGTCGGTCCTGGTCTCCAACGACATGCGGCATCTGCCCGAGGAGCTGTGCTGGACGGGTTTCCCGCCCGAACTCCGGGTCTGAGCCCGGGACTTCCTACCGGCCGTCCGAAGAGGGCCGGGCCCGCACGTGCATCCGCTCGCCCTGCTGTCCGAACAGGCTGAGGAATTCGACCGGCTCGGGCCCGGCGCTGGCCCACGCGTGCGGCGTACGTGTGTCGAACTCGGCGACCTCACCGGCCGTGAGCACCAGATCGTGTTCGCCCAGCAGCAGCCGCAGCCGCCCCGCCAGCACGTACAGCCACTCGTATCCCTCGTGCACCCGCTGTTCCAGCGGTCCGGTGGACCCGCGCCCGCCGGGCAGGATCTGCTTGTACGCGTGCAGCCCGCCGAGGTGCCGGGTGAGCGGTACGAACGTCATGCCGTCGCGGGTGAAGGGGCGGAAGTGGATGCGCGGGTCGCCGGTGGCCGGGGCGCCGACCAGCTCGTCCAGTTGCACCCCGTACGCCTTCGCCAGCGGCAGCAGCAGTTCGAGGGTGGGCTTGCGGCCGCCGGACTCCAGGCGCGAGAGGGTGCTCAGGGAGATCCCGGTCGTCTCGCTGAGCTGCGCCAGGGTCGTGCCGCGTTCCTGGCGCAGGGCCCGCAGGCGCGGACCGACGCCCGTCAGAACGGTCGTGATCTCGTCGTCGGGTCGTTCCGCGTGCTCCGCGCCGTCTTCCATGGGTCCATTATTTGCCGACCCGGCAACCGGGCGCGTCAGGACGACAGGATCATGGCCAGCGAGAGCCGGGTCAGCTCGTCGGTCAGCCACTCGGCGTCGACCTGGCGGGGCCGGCGGCCGTGGTGGGCCATGAGTTCGTCCACCGAGTGGTTGAGCACCGTGACGGTCACCGTGTGGTCCCTGGCCACCGCCTCGCCCCGGCGCACGGCACGCTCGGCCTCGGACGTCAGGAACTCGATCCACATCGCCCGCCAGGTCGCGAGGTGCTTGTCCACCTCCCGGCTCACCCCGAGCACCTCGACGAAGGCGACCCTGGCCGCGCACCGGTCCTCGGTGACCGCCTTCACATAGGCCTCGAAGAGCAGCCGGACCCGCTCCTCCGTCGAGCAGTCCTCCATGCCCTCCGCCATCAGGGCGTTCTCGGCCGCGCGCAGCCCGTAGGTCGCCACCTCGTCGTACAGCGCCATCAACAGCACTTCGCGGGAGAGGAACTCCTGGTGGAAAACATGGACGGGCACCTTCGCGCGGGCGCACAACTCCTCGATGCCCGTGTGCGCGTACCCGTACGCCCCGAACAACTCACGCCCTGCCCGCAGGAGTCGGTCCCGTGCTCCCAGGAGCTCCATGGACTGCCCGACCGTCCCGTTCCGCCGGCTCGCCACGACACCCGTCATCGGTCCTCCTTCGTCGTCCGTACCGCTGTCCCCACTCTTCCCGCTCCGCACGGTCGGTGGTGGGTCCGCCACGCACTGAGGACTCCATCACTTCCCGCGCTCCCCCGCCGCCGGAACTCTCCAAGAAACAACCCCCGGGGGGCGCGAGACCTGCCTCTTCACGCCTCGGCGCAGGCGCCCCCGCCCCCGGACCGGGCCGGTACGACCAGGGACGTCGGCCCGGTCCCCGCCGCCCGGCAGGCCGCCCCCGGGCTGTTTCGCCGGGCTCTGCGCAACTGGGCGCGGAGACCTTGCGAATCTACGATTCTCCCTGGTGGAAAGGAGGTCCGCGTGGACCGGAACATACGCACGACGGATGACGTACTGCGCCTCATGGACGGCCTGTTCGCACGCGGCGCCGACCGGTGGACGGCCGACGCCGGCTCCTGGTGGGACGGCTTCTACGCGGACCGGGAGCGGCCCGTGCCGTTCTTCGTGGCGAAGCCGGACGAGAACCTCGTCTCGTACGTCGACCGCGGGCTGATCGCCCCCGGCCGCGTCCTGGAGCTGGGCTGCGGGCCGGGCCGCAACGCCGTCCATCTGGCGTCCCTGGGCTTCGAGGTCGACGCGGTGGACCTCTCCCCGACGGCCCTCGCCTGGGCGAAGGACCGCGCCCGCGAGGCCGGGGCCGAGGTCCGGTTCCACCACGGCGATGTCTTCGCCCTCACGGCGACGGAGCTGACCGGCCCGTACGACCTCGTCTACGACTCCGGCTGCTTCCACCACCTGCCGCCGCACCGCCGCGTCAGCTACCTCGCCCTGCTCGACCGGGTCCTCGCCCCCGGCGGCTGCTTCGCCCTCACCTGTTTCGCGTCCGGCGAGGGCGGCATGGGCTCCGAGCTCCCCGACGAGGCCTTCTACGACCGGGGCGGGCTCCAGGGCGGACTCGCCTACACACCGGAGTCCTTGCGCCGGATCTTCTCGGAGCTGACGGAGACCGAGCTCCGCCGGATGCACGACGAACCGTCCGGCTCCCCGCTCTTCGGCGAACCCTTCCTCTGGACGGCCCTGTTCCGCCGGCCCGCCGCAGAGACCGCCTGACCCGGCCCGGACACGGCGTCAGGAAGCCGCAGCACCGCCCCGGCCCGGATCGGCGTCCAGCGCCGGGGCGATCACGGCGAAGGCCCGGTCCAGCAGCGCCACCGGGTCCTCGGCGCCGTCACCGGCGCTCCACCGCCACAGCACCGCGTCGAACGCGGTCAGCGCCATCCCGGCGGCCAGCCGCGGGTACAGCTCGGTGTCGGGCCCGAGCCCCGTACGGTCTGCCAGCTGCGCCGTCAGATCGTCGCACCACTGTGCCTGACGCTCCATGAAGCGGGCCCGCAGGGCGGGCGTACGCAGGATCAGCCGGACCACGCGCAGCGCCCGCTCCGCGTGGTCGGGGTGGGCGCAGGCGGCCAGCGGGACCGAGACGGCGCACAGCAGCGCCTCCGAGGGGCGCTCCCCGGCCGGCCGGGCCGCCAGCTCCTCGCACATACCGGCGCCCATGTCGGCCAGGAACTGGACGACCACGTCCTCCTTGGACGCGAAGTATCGGAAGAACGTCCGCTTGGACACACCGGCGGCGGTCACGATCTCGTCGACGGTGACCGCGTCGAAGCCTTTCGCCGCGAGCAGTTGCAGCGCCGCCTCGGTCAGCTCGCCCGAGACGAGACGGCGTTTGCGCTGGGCCATGGTCATTTCAGGACGGGAACTCACCCACCCATGGTAACCCCATGCCTTTCATGGCACTCGGGCGCCTCTTGACACCAAGTGCCAACGTCGGCAATGTGTGCCGCATGACACGGCAACAGCACTGGACCACCGAGCGGATCCCGGACCAGACCGGCCGGGTGTTCGTCGTCACCGGAGCCAACAGCGGCCTGGGCCTGGCCACCACCCGGGCGCTCGCCCGCAGGGGCGCACGTGTGATCCTCGCCGTACGCGACGAGGAGAAGGGCCGCCGGGCCGCCGCGGAGATCACCGGGGAACAGCCGGACGCCGACCTGGAGGTGCGCCGTCTCGACCTGGCCGACCTCGACTCGGTCCGCGCCTTCGCCGACCGGTTCCACGCCGACCGGTCACGGCTGGACGTGCTCGTCAACAACGCCGGGGTGATGGCACCGCCCCGGTCACTGAGCGCACAGGGCCATGAACTCCAGTTCGCCACGAACCACTTGGGCCACTTCGCGCTCACCGGACTGCTGCTCGACACGCTTTCCGCCGGGCGCGACCCCCGTGTGGTCACCGTCAGTTCGCCCAACCACCGGCAGGGCCGGCTCTTCCTCGACGACCTCTCGGGAGAGCGCGCGTACTCGCCGATGGGGTTCTACAACCAGTCGAAGTTCGCCAACGCCGTCTTCGGCCGGGAACTCCATCTGCGGCTCACCGGAGCAGGCAGCCCGGTGCTCAGCCTGCTCGCCCACCCCGGCTACACCTCCACCAACCTGCAGACGAGCGCCCCGGTCGGCCCGGTGAGGCTGCTGTACGGCCACCTGCTCCGCCCGCTCGCCCAGACCCCGGCGCGCGGCGCGCTTCCGCAGCTCTACGCGGCGACCCACCCGGACGTGCGGGGCGGCGAGTTCATCGGGCCGGACGGCATGGCCGAGCTGCGCGGCCGGCCGGACCGGGTCCGGCTGTCCCCCGCGGCGGCGGACGCCGACACAGGACACCGCCTGTGGGAACTGTCGGAACGCCTGACCGGCGTACGGTTCGCGTTCCCGGCCCCGGCCTGAGGGCCGGACGCGCCGCGGCCGGTGAAGCGGGTGCTTCACCGGCCGCGGCGTCGTTCCGTACCGGTCAGGCCTTGCCGGTGCAGATCGCGTCGTAGGGCCGCCCCGGGCTGGGGAACAGCTCCAGGGGCTTGCTCCCGGCCGGGCACTGCTCGGCCGTCTTCGTCAGGTCGAGCACCTTGCTCACACCGCTGCCGCCACTGCCGCAGGCGACCTCCTTGGCCTGGTCGTCCACGCAGTCGCCCTTCACCAGCTGACCGCCGCCCGCACCGGCGTCACCGGGGTGGTCGCCCTTCAGGTTGCGGCCGCAGATGGTCTTGCTGGGGATGCCGGACTTGGCGTCGCCGCCGGACCCGAAGGAGACCTTCACCGAGATGATCGCGTCCGTACCGGCCGGGCACTGGATGGAGTCGGAGAAGATCGCGCCGTCCTTGATCTCCAGGGCCTTGATCGTCGCCCCGGAGTCCCCGCAGTCCAGGGGCTGGTAGGCGTCCTTCGCGCTGCTGTCGGGCCCGGCGCAGTCGCCGACCTTCCAGTCCTTGGTCGCATGGACCCCGCCGCTGTCCTTGCCGCAGGCGGAGGCCGCGCCGAGGACGAGCGCGACGGCCAGCACCGCCTTCGAGCCGTTCAGGAGAGCCCTGCGGGAGCTGCGTCGCGGAGAGGAAACGGTGGTGCTTCGGCTGCCGCTGAGGGGTCGCGTGCTGCCGTTGACTCTCATACTGCTCCTCGGAGTTCGGGTATGGGGCGCGGCCCGCACTGCACTCGGCGCGGCCCGCGCATGGTGGCGCGCGCGTGAGGACGACGGGACCGGGCGCCGCGGTTCCCGCTCCATCGGATTCAGCCTCCGCGCGGGTCCGGTGCGGCGAACTCCACGTCCGCGGCGTGCGCCACGACCTCCAGATCGCTGCCGAGGGCCCATTCGGCGACCCGTGAGACCGCGGCCGCCGGGACGGGCCCGCTGATCCCGGGCGCGGCCGGGATGTCGTGCGTCGCGTGCGCGTCGTGCGGCATGACGACCCGGTACCCCAGCTCCAGCGCCGTACGGGCCGTCGCCTGTACGCACATCTCGGACATCACTCCGCAGATGGCGAGCGCCCGCACCCCCGAGTCCCTCAACAGGTCGCCCAGCGGGGTCCCGTGGAACCCGTCGTCCCTCAGCTTGCGGATCACGGCCTCCGTGGGCGAGGCCTCGACGGTGTGGTGGAGTTCCCATCCGGGCGTCCCCGGCTCGTCCCCGGCACCGGGCCGCCCGTCGTTCTGTACGTGGACGACGAGCGCCCCGTCCTTGCGCGCCCGCGCGATCAGCCCGGCCGTCCGGTCGACGAGCCGGGCCGCCTCGGGAACCGCCCGGTCGCCGCGGACCGCGTCCTCCTGGACGTCCACAACGATCAGTGCCTGCACGGGAAGTACGCGATTGCTCATGCCGTCATCATGTCCGCCGCCACCGGTGCGCCTCCACATGTTTTGAGGCGGCCGGAGGGAGTACCTGCGGCACCCCTGCTCCACGAGTTCCCCCTACTCGCTCAGCCCCACAACACCCCAGCCCCGCCGGGCGGCGTCGGTGAGGACATGTCCCCACTCCGTCAGCAGGAGGGCGAACTCGTCGAAGTCGCCGCCCCGGCCGTCGGGAACGGCGGAGTACACGGTGAAGGCCTCGCGCAGCCCGTCGAGCCGCGGCCGTACGTCCTCCCAGGTCGTGGCCAGCCCCCGGACACCGTCCGGCGACCGTGCGACCAGCAGGCCGTACGCGACCTCCGGGTCGTCGGAGAAGAAGTCCCTGTCCGTCTCCCCCGACTCACCGTCCATGCCGTCCCGGATCAGCCCGAGCAGGAAGGCGTCCAGCCCGGCCCGCAGCGGCGGATCGGCGTGGTCACGGACGCACTCCCAGAAGTGCGTGGCCCAGAAGTGCGGCTTGTACGAGCCGAGGGTGTCCTGGAACTCGTAGATGCCGAAGAAGGAGCCGTCCGGCCCCTTCGGCCACTTCCAGTCACCCTCGACCACGGGGGCGTCGTGGTCCCACAGCCCCGTCCCGTCGGCGTACCAGGCATTCCTCAGCCGCAACAGCCGCTCGCGCTCGCGCACTTCGCCCAGCCACGACCAGTCGGCGATCAGCACCGTGATGTCGAGCCCCATGGCACGAGGCTACGGTGTGAGATCGTCCTGCGCATGGTGGATTCGGCGGGAACGGTCGGGGCAGCGGAGTCGTGGGGCTTCGCCGGTGACACGGTCGCCGTGTCCGCCGACGCGGTGGCGGAAGCGGTCCGGGCGAGGATCGCCGGCGGGAAGCTCGAATCGCTGCTGGAGAGTTCGGCCGGGCGGACGCTGTTCGTCGTGAGCAACACCGAGCGGGCGATGGTGATGCTGCTCGATCACCCGGGCGACCCGGGCGAGCACGCCACGGATCCGGGGGCCGAGGAGTGGAGCGACGGGTTCGTCCTCTCGAACGGGCAGGCCGACGAATACCCCGACGCGGACACCGTTCCGCTCGACGAGGCCCTCCGGATCGTCCGCCACATCCTCGCCGTCGGCCGGCCCCCGGCCGACGCGGCGTGGGCGGTCGACCGCTGAACCGGACCATGGCTCAGGGCGTCAGGACGAACACTCCGCCAGCTTCGGCTTGTTCGGCGGGTTCGGCCTGTTGAGCAGCGGGGCGATGTGGTCGGCGTACAGCTTCTCCCAGACCCCGTCGGTCATGATCTTCTTCAGCGCCGAACACACCTCCCCCTTGAGCCCCTTCTCGTCCGGCTTCATCGCGACGCCGTAGCCCTCCGCGCCGGGACCGCTGTCCAGCCGCTTCAGCTCGGAGGGGTTGTTCTTGACGAACCCGGCGAGGATGACGTCGTCCGTGCTCACCGCGTAGACCGACGACGCCGGGTCCAGCAGGTCGCGCACGCACCGGTCGTAGCCGTTCGGCAGCGACTCCGTCATGTGGTAGCCCGCCTTGGGCAGCCATGACTCGTATGTCGAACTCCGCGCGGTGCACACCTCGAACTGCTCGTTCCGCAGCATCCTGGAGTCGTCGATCGACACCGTCTTCGCCTTCCTGCGGACCATGAAGCTCCGGCTGGCCACGTAGTACGGGCCGGCGAACGCGACGCTGTAGTCGGGCGCCTTCGCGTGCTTGCGCTCCGGCGTGATGCTGTAGGTGGCGATGACCAGATCCACATCGCCCTTCTGCAGTATCGTGCTCCGGTTCTCGCTGCTCACGGGCTCGAAGGTGACCCGGTCACGGCTGTAGCCCATGTCGCGCGCGACGGCGTAGGCCACCTCGATCTCGTACCCGCGGTAGGTACCGTCCTTGGTCCGCTCGCTCAGTCCGGGCTGATCGGCCTTGACGCCCACCTTCAGGATCGGGTGCGTCCTGATGTACGGCTCCGGCTGGGAACCGCGGCCCGGCCGGGCGTCGGTCCCCGCCCCTCCGTCGCCCCGCATCCGGTCCGCGGCGAACCAGCCGAGACCGGCCAGCAGGGCCCCGCACACCACGGCCGCCGAGAGCTTCTGCCATCCCGGGACGCCCTTCCCCGGCCGCCGGGGCGGGGGCGGCACGGGCACGGGTGGTGCCTGCGGGGGTACGGGCGGGGGCTCGGGCTCCGGTACGGGGTCCGGCTTCGCGGCGGTGTCGCGGAGGATCTTCCGCAGCATCTCCTCCGCGCTGTGGGCGCTCAGGCGCCGGCGCGGGTCCTTGTGCATGAGCCGGACCACCACATCGGCCAGGTCGCCGCCGTGTTCCATCGGCAGCGGGTCGGACTGGCAGGCGGCGACCAGCACCTCGTACTCGTTCGGCCGGTCGAAGGGGTGCCTGCCCTCGACCATCTCGTACAGCGTGACGCCCAGCGACCACAGGTCGGAGGCGGGTGTCGCGGTGCTCTCCCGCGAGGTCTGGGCGAGCAGTTCGGGCGCCAGGTACTTGAAGGTGCCGATGAGTTCACCCGCCCTGGTGAGCGGGGCGGCGCCGTCGAAGGTCGCGATCCCGAAGTCCGCCAGGATCGCGAAGTCCTCCTTGGCGAAGAGGATGTTGGCCGGCTTCACGTCGCGATGGACCACGCGCGCCTCGTGCACCGCCCGCAGCCCGCTCAGCACCTGTAGGCCGATCGCGGCCGTCCGGCGCACCGGCAGCCGCTGCTCCGCGCGCATCAGCTCCGCCAGCGAACGCGCGTCGAGCAGGTCCATCACGATCCAGACCTGGTTGCCGGACTCGACCCGGTCGTGCACCGCCACCACGTTCGGGTGCTTGATCTTGGCGATGGCCGCGGCCTCCCGCCGGGCCCGCTGCATCATCTGCTCCTGCGTGGCCGCCCCGACGACGTCCCGGCCCAGCAGCCCCTTCACCGCGACATGACGGTCCAGGCGCGTGTCCAGCGCCTCCCAGACCTCGCCCATGCCACCGCGCCCGAGGCTGTGCAGCAGCTCGTAACGTCCGTCGATCACATGGTGCGGAGCGGGAGCCGCCGCCCGGTCCGGCGCCTGGGACGGCTCCGGCTCCGCCGGGGGCCATGACCGCGCGTGTTCGCTCGAATCGCTCCGGAGGAAGTCGCCCGCCCGGCCGCCGTCGGCGCCACGCGGGGAATCCTCGCCCTGTCCGTGCTCCGAATCGCGGCCGGCCGTACCCTCGCTGTGCATGCGACCCCCTGTGGACTACATGGTGGCAACAGACTAGACGTTCGGTCATATGCGCTGCGGCGCACAGCACTTGTGTTCCGGTCACCTCGCGGCTGCTCCCGGCCGGCCGCGCTCACCTCTCGGCGAACCGCTCCCCGCACCGGCTGCAGAACACCGGCTCCGGGTCCGGCGAGAGCCGGCCGCACCCCGGGCAGACCCGGTCCAGCATGCAGGGGGACTCGCCGCCCTCGTGCGACGGGGCGGGGGCGGCCGCGGACCTGATGGTCAGGCCGGGGCGGCGGCGGTGGACGGTCAGACAGGTGAGGCCGTCCGGGCCGGCGGCGAGGGCGCGGCGGGAGGTCCGGGGCAGCCAGACGACGGTGGTGGGCGTCAACTCCAGCGGTTCGCCCATGGCCGTGATCCGGCCGCTGCCCGCGACGACGACCAGGAGGACGTCCAGCACGTCCTCCTGGTGCTCGCCGACCTCGCCGCCGGGCGGCAGGCGTACCAGGTTGGCATCCAACTCGCGTCCTTGCTCGGCCAGTTGCCACAGCGCTCCGCGCCGGTCGGGGCCGGCGTCGCGGAGCAGCTCGTCGAGCACGGCCAGAACACGCGGTACGGAGGTCACGGCAGCCAGGCTACGCCCCGGCAGGGGGCTGTGCCGGGGTGCCGCAGACGCGTGGGAAGCTGTGGTTCCGCTGTATGCGCGCGCCGGCACTCGTACCCCCCACTGGTCACCTGTGACCTGTGCCGTCGCTTGTCGCAGCGGGTCATGAACCGAATGTCGAAGACGATCCCTGGGGTACGACTTGAGATCGAAGCGCAGAATCCCGAACCAGCCCTTCTCCAAGCGAAGAATCCGGATCACGGCCGCGGTGGCGACCTCCGCGGTCGCCGGTGTCCTGGTCTTCGAGGGGGTGACGGGCAACTCCTCGGTGGACGCCGACGCCAAGTCCGGCCCGCCGAAGGCCGATGTACGCGCCACCTCGCTGAAGGTCGGCGACGACGGCACGTCCGCCGCCCTCGGCAGGCGGGACACCGCACCGTTCAGCATGCTGGGTGTCACCTGGACCGACCCGGCGGCGAGGATCGCCGGAGCCGTGGAGGTCCGCACCAAGTCCGCCACCAGCGGGAACTGGACGCCCTGGGTGGAGCTCGAAACCGACCTGGACGGGCGTACGGAGACCGGCCGGTCCGGCGTCCGGGGAAGCACCGAGCCCCGCTGGGTGGGGCCCTCCAACGGTGTGGAGGTACGGATCAACGCGGGCGGCACGGTGTCCGCGAGGCTGCCCGCGGGGCTGCGGCTGGACACCGTGGACCCGGGCCGGAGCGGCTCGCCCGTCGCGGAACCGGCCGCCTTCGCGGCCGACCTGCCCGCCGAGGACCCGACGGCCACGCCCACCGCCGAACCGACGGACCCGGTCCCGGTCCCGTCCGACCCGGCCGCGCCGGGCGACGGCACGGAAGCGCCCGCCGAGCCCACGCCGGCCGAACCGGCGTCACCGGCCCCGTCCGAACCGGCCAGCCAGGAGCCCACTGCCCCGGCGAGCCCGAGCCCCTCGGCGTCGCCGAGCTCCTCCCCGGCCGAGACCCTGCCGCCCGCGCCTGCCTCGACCGTGCCGAAGCCGCCGATCGTCTCGCGGGCCGGCTGGGGCGCCGACGAGTCGATCAGCCCGGAGGCACCGGAGTACCTGGACGGCGTCAAGGCCGTCTTCGTCCACCACACCGCGGGGAGCAACACCTACTCCTGCGCCGACTCCGCGGCGGTGGTGCGCAGCCTGTACGCGTACCACGTCAAGAGCGAGAAGTGGAAGGACATCGGCTACAACTTCCTGGTCGACAAGTGCGGGACGGTCTTCGAGGGCCGTAAGGGCGGTGTGGACCGGCCGGTGTTCGGTGCGCACACCTACGGCTTCAACCGGGATTCGGCCGGCATCGCGGTCATCGGCACGTACACGGACGCGGCCGCGCCCGGCGCGGTGACCACGGCGGTGGCCCGGGTCGCCGCGTGGAAGCTCGGCCAGTACAAGGGCGACCCGGCGGGCAGCACCGTGCTCACCGCGGGCGCCACCGGCAGCAACTACTTCGGGACGAAGTTCACCGCCGGTACGAAGTACCCCTTCAGCCAGATCTCCGGGCACCGCGACGGCTTCAACACCCAGTGCCCCGGCACCGCGCTGTACGGGCAGCTGAAGTCGATCCGCGCTCTCGCCGCGGGCCCCGTCACCGGGCTGGCCGTCAAGTCGGTGACCGGCGCCGGGCTCTCGGGCACGACGTACTACACCAGGTCCGCGGTCACCGTGGGCTGGTCGGCGAGCACCCCGAGCGCGTTCGTCTCCAGGTACGAGCTGCTGGTCGACGGCAGGTCCGTGGCCACCACCGCGGGCACCGCGACCTCCGCGCCGGCCACCCTCGCCATCGGCTCCCACAAGGTCCAGGTCCGCGCCACGCACCAGTCGGGCAAGGTCACCACGTCGGCGGCGGCCACCGTGGTCGCCGAGCAGACGGCGCCCACGTTCCCCACCAAGCCGAACCTGGCGCTGCGCACCGGCACGGTCGACACCACGGCCGTCCCGCTCACCCTGAAGTGGAAGGCCGCCGACACCGCCTCGCTCAAGGAGGTCCGGCTCACCGCACCGGTGGCCAGGACGTACGGCCCGGCGACCACCAGTGCCTCGCACACCGCCAGGTCCGGCGCGGCGACCACCTGGTCCATGAAGGCGTACGACCAGGCGGGCAACACCGCCACCGCCTCGGTCGCCGGTACGCCGGTCATCGTGCAGGAGAGCTCGGCTACGAAGACCGGTTCGTGGACGACGCGGTCCTCGTCGAGCTACCTCGGCGGCAAGTCGTACTCCAGCACGTCGAAGGGTGCCTCGCTGAGCTGGACGTTCACCGGCCGCTCGGTCGCCCTGGTGGCCTCCCGGGCGAACACGTCCGGGCAGGCGTACGTCTATGTGGACGGGGTGAAGGTGTCCACGGTGGACCTGAAGTCCAGCACCACCAAGTACCGCGACGCACTGTGGACGAAGAGCTGGTCGTCCAGTGCCAAGCACACCGTCAGGATCGTCGTCGTCGCCACCTCGGGCCGGCCGACGGTCACCACCGACGGCATCGTGTATCTGAAGTAGCCCGCACGGCATGACGCACTGCCCCCGGCGCTCCGCTGCTCCGCCGGGGGCAGTCGCATGCCGGTCCCCTTGCTTCGAGCGGACTCGAAGGCGTTGGCTGACGTCCATGGAGTACACGCAGCTCGGACGTACCGGACTCAAGGTCGGCCGCCTCGTCCTCGGCACCATGAACTTCGGCCCGCAGACCAATGAGGTGGACAGCCACGCCATCATGGACGCGGCGCTGGACACGGGTCTGAATTTCTTCGACACCGCGAATGTGTACGGCGGGGTCGAGCACAGGGGCCGCACCGAGGAGATCATCGGCACCTGGTTCGCCAAGGGCGGCGAACGCCGCGACAGGGTGGTCCTGGCCACCAAGATGTACGGGAACATGGGCGGCGAGGCCTGGCCCAACCACGACAAGCTCTCCGCCGTGAACATCCGGCGCTCCGTCGACGCCTCGCTGAAGCGGCTCCAGACGGACCGCATCGACCTCTACCAGTTCCACCACATCGACCGGAACACCCCTTTCGAGGAGATCTGGCAGGCGATCGACGTCCTGGTGCAGCAGGGCAAGATCCTGTACGCCGGTTCGTCGAACTTCGCCGGATACCAGATCGCCCGGGCCAATGAACTGGCGGCCCGGCGGGGCTCGTTGGGACTGGTCAGCGAGCAGTGCATCTACAACCTGATCGAGCGCCGTGCCGAGATGGAGGTCATCCCGGCGGCGCAGGAGTACGGCCTCGGCGTCATCCCGTGGTCCCCGCTGCACGGCGGGCTGCTGGGCGGTGTGCTGAAGAAGGAGCGCGAGGGCACGGCCGGACGCTCGGTCTCCGGCCGCAGCGCGGACGCGCTGAAGGACACGGCGCAGCGCGCGAAGATCCAGGCGTACGAGGATCTGCTCGACCAGCACGGCCTTGAGCCGGGCGAGGTCGGCCTGGCCTGGCTGCTCACCCGGCCGGGGGTGACGGGGCCGATCGTCGGGCCGCGCAACCGGGAGCAGCTGGACTCGGCACTGCGGGCGCTGGAGCTCGATCTCCCGGCGGAGCTGCTGGCGTCGCTGGACGAGATCTTCCCGGGGCCGGGGCCTTCGCCGGAGGCGTTCGCCTGGTGAGGACGGCTGTCCGACAGGCCGGTGCCTGACGGGCCGGTACCTGACAGACCGGGGTACCTGACGGGCCGGTACCTGACAGACCGGGGTACCTGACGGGCCGCCGCCCGACAGGCCGCCGCCCGACAGGCCGCCGTCGCTCTCGCCTCCGGCGGGGCGGTGGCGGCCTTTTTCCGTGCCCGGGTCAGGACGCTTCCAGTTCCTTCAAGGTCGCCGCCAGCCAGTCCAGCTCCGCCTCGCTGGTCGCGCGGGCGATCCTCAGCAGCCCGCGCCGGAAGGGGTCGTCGAAGGACTCGGCGCCGAGCGGCCGCTCCCCCTCGTAGAAGAAGCTGCTCGGCTCCGCCAGGAACGAGAGCCTGCGGCGCAGCACCTGCGCCTGCTCGGTGGCCGAGGGCAGATGGCGCAGGAAGGCGAGAACGGTGAACCAGCGGTTCTCGTCGCTGATGTCCACCTCGTCGGCCTCCCGCAGGCGTCGCCGCAGCTCCTCGCCCCCCGCGCCGGTCAGGGTGAGGGTGTGGCGGGGAGCGGCCGTGGACGCTCCTGCGCTCGTGCCATGGGTGAACTCGTTGCGCCGCTCGTGATCGTCGCCGCACCGGCCGCCGTGACGGGCTTCTGCGGCCGGCCGACGGTCGTCGCCCGGCGGCGCGGCGTCACGGGCTCGGCCCTGAGCGCCCCGGCCTCCTGCGACGAGGCCTGCCAGGGCACCGCGCACCGGGCGTACCACGCGATCAGGGCCCCGGCGGAGCGCCAGGTCCCGGCCTGGTCGCCGGACGGCGCCCGGCGGCCGGTGGACCCCGCCGATCAGGGCGTACGCCGTCGGCGGGAGCCCGCGCGGCGGCCGTTGCGGGGCCTTCGCCGCCGGATCCGCAGGCTGCGGCGCAGCGGCCGAGGGGGCCCGGCGGCCCCGGCCGTGTCACGCCCCGACGGCGGCCGCCACGGCGACGACGACGAACATCAGCACGAGCACGGCCGCCATGATGCGGTTTCTGGTCTTCGGATCCACCCTTCGAGCGTAACCGCCGGTCTCAGTGGCCCAGCGACCAGGATGCGACCACCTCGTACCTGGGCCGCTCGCCCGGCACCCCCGCGACCGGCAGGTCGCTGCGTACGAGGGCCACCTCGCCGACCTCCCAGCCGGTGCCCTCGAAGCCCGCGAGCGCCTCGACGCAGGGGCGCAGGTCGACCTCGGCGCGGCGGCTGCGGGCGAGGGTGAGGTGCGGGCTGTAGCGGCGGTGCTCGTCCATCGGAATGCCGGTGCGACGGGCGGCGGCGTCGGCGCGCTCGGCGAGCAGCCGCAGTGTGTCGAGCGCGCCCGCGGCCCCCGCCCAGAGCGCCCGCCCGCCGAACCGTCCGGCGCCGTGGATGCGCAGCGGGAAGGGGTCGGTGCGGTGGGCGGCCCGGGCGAGGCGCTCCTCCAGCTCGGGCAGCAGCTCCTCGTCCACGGACCCGAGAAAGGCCAGCGTGAAGTGCCAGCCGGGCACCCCGGTCCAGCGAAGCCCCTCGGCCTCGGGCAGCGCGTGCAGCGGGGCGACGGCCCGGCGCAGTTCCTCGACTGCGGAGGCGGGCGGCAGCACGGCGACGAAGAGTCTGAGACGGCTCATGGGCCGAGTGTCGCACCGTACCGGCGTGTCCCGGCCTCCGTACGTATCGTTGTACTACGCGGCTGCCCGCGCCCGCGCGGCAGCGGGGAGGAGCGCCACGACGACCGCCGTGGAGACCGACAGGATCGAGATGGCCGACAGCAGCGACGAGCGCACTCTGGACATGATGTTCGAGTGGCTTGAGCCCACCCCCGAGGGATTCAAGGTCGAGATCGTCGAGGGGATCATCTACACGTCGCCGCAGCGGCGCACACACTGGCGGATCATTCTCGACGTCATCGAGCAGTTGCGCGCAAGGTACCCCCTGGAGCGCTTGCTGTCGGATGTGCGCATCGATTTCCCGGGGCTGCTCAATGGCTTCGCTTGCGAGGTCGTCGCGCTGGCCGAAGGCGCCGTCGACGACGCGGACGGCCGGTGCCGGTACCAGGACATCGAGTTCGTGGCCGAGGTGATCTCGAAGAGCACCGCCGCCAACGACTACGGACCGAAGAAGGCCACCTACGCCACCGCCGGTGTGCCCGTGTACCTCATCGTCGACCCGTACACCGGCACCTGGCACCTCCACACGCTCCCGAAGGAAGACGAGTACCGCAGCGTGCTGAGCCTCGACTTCGGCACCCCGGTCGATCTCACCTCGACCGTGGTGGGCCTCACCCTGAAGACCGGCGACTTCCTCCGCGACTGACGCCCCGACGCACGGCGGCCCCGGCCGGTGCTCACCGGTCGGGGCCGCGCCCTCTGCGTCACGAGGCGGCGCTCACGCCGCCGCGGCCAGCTCCTCCCGCGGGACGAACCGGACGTGCGGGCGGCCGGGACGCAGGTCGACGCGGAGGCGCAGGCCGCCGACGCGGGCCAGCATCAGGCCGACACCGAGCGCTGCCACCAGCGAGAACGCGCCGCCGACGGCCATGCCCGTACGGACCCCGTAGGCGTCGCTGATCCAGCCGACGATCGGGGCGCCCACCGGCGTACCACCGGCGAAGACCATCATGTACAGGCTCATGACCCGGCCGCGCATGGCCGGGTCGGCGGCCATCTGGACGCTCGTGTTCGCGCTGATGTTGGTCGTCAGGCCGATCATGCCGATCGGGACCAGCAGGATCGCGAAGAGCCAGACGGACGGCGACAGGGACGCGATGATCTCCAGCAGACCGAACGCCGTGCCCGCGGCCACCAGCATCCGCAGCCGGGAGGAGCGGCGGCGGGCGGCGAGCAGGGCACCGGCGAGGGAGCCGGCCGCCATGAGGATGTTGAAGAACGAGTACATCCCGGCGCCGCCGTGGAAGATCTCGTCCGCGAAGGCCGTGAGCCAGATCGGGAAGTTGAACCCGAAGGTGCCGACGAAGCCGACCAGGACGATCGGCCAGATCAGCTCGGGATGCCCGGAGACATAGCGCAGGCCCTCCCGGAGCTGGCCCTTGGCGCGGGGTACGACGGTGGCCTTGTGCAGCTCGCCGGGACGCATCATCAGCAGGCCGATGAGCGGGGCGACGAAGGACAGGCCGTTGAACATGAAGGCCCAGCCGCTGCCGACCGTGGTGATCAGGACACCCGCGACCGCCGGGCCGATGAGCCGGGCGGACTGGAAGTTCGCCGAGTTGAGACTGACCGCGTTGCGCAGCTGCGCGGGTCCCACCATCTCGGACACGAACGACTGGCGGGCCGGGTTGTCGACCACCGTCACCATGCCGAGCAGGAAGGCGATGAGGTAGACGTGCCACACCTGGACCACGCCGGAGAGCGTGAGCACCGCGAGGGCGATCCCGCACAGACCGAGGGCCGCCTGGCTGACGAGAAGCAGCTTCCGCTTCGGGAGGCGGTCCGCGATGACACCGCCGTAGAGGCCGAACAGAAGCATGGGGAGGAATTGGAGGGCCGTGGTGATACCGACGGCGGTGGCGGACCCGGTGAGGCTCAGTACGAGCCAGTCCTGCGTGATGCGGGACATCCAGGTACCGGTGTTGGAGATCACGGCGCCCGTGGCGAACAGGCGGTAGTTACGGATCTTCAGCGACGAGAAGGTCCCGCCGGGCTTGCTCTCGTGGGTGGAAGTCGGTGCGGGGGCGGAGTCTGCTCCGGATCCCGTACTCAAAAGGGTTCGCCTCCTCGGGCGTATACGTTTCGCTGGCTGACGGGGTGCGGCGGTACGGGCGGTGCTCCGGCTGTGGTCCGGCGCGGCCCGTCCCGCTACAGGTGGGCGAGCTTCTCCAGCACGGGCGCCGCCTTGCGGAGCGTCTCCCACTCGTCCTCGTCCAGGCCCTCGGCGAGGGCGGTCAGCCAGGCGTTCCGCTTGGAGCGGCTCTCCTCGAGCATGGCTTCCGCCTGCTCGGTCTGGCTGACCACCTTCTGGCGACGGTCATCGGGGTGCGGTTCCAGTCTGACCAGCCCCTTCGCTTCGAGCAGCGCGACGATGCGAGTCATCGACGGAGGCTGCACATGCTCCTTGCGGGCCAGCTCGCCCGGTGTGGCCGAGCCGCACCTGGCGAGCGTGCCGAGCACCGACATCTCGGTGGGGCTCAGCGACTCGTCGACGCGCTGGTGCTTGAGGCGTCGGCTGAGCAGCATCACGGCGGAGCGAAGGGAGCTCACGGCGGCCGCACTGTCGCCGTCGTGGATCAGGTCAGGCATGTTTATTAGCGTAACTCATTACCTACCCTAAAGACCATTCGTGTTACACGCGCGAGAGGCACTTCACCCAATCGGTCACCCGAACGAGTGAGTCGGATCCGTAAAGTGACGCGAAACGACCCGCTGGGCCGTAACCCTGCTTGCCATGGGATCGACTGTGCTCAGCCTGCGGATAGACGGTGAGCTGCTCGACCGGCTCCGGCAGCATGCCGCCAAACGCGGAATGAGCGTCCAGGACTATGTCGTCCGGACGCTCATTCGCGATGACTTCGACGAGCGCTTCAAGGCGGCCGTCGACGAGACGGAGAGGTTCTACGGCCCCGAGGGGACCGCGGGGATCAGGACCGAAGAGGTCACGTGAGGCCGAGGGCCGGCATCGCGTAGTAGAAGACGAAGACGGCCGACACCACGTACATGGGCACCGGCACCTCGCGCCAGCGTCCGGCCGCCACGCGCAGCACGGAGAAGGCGATGAAGCCGATGCCGATGCCGTTGGTGATCGAGTACGTGAACGGCATCATCACCATGGCCAGGAAGGCCGGGATGGCGAGCGTGTAGTCGCTCCAGTCGATGTCCCGCACCGAGCCCGAGATGATCAGGAAGCCCACCGCCAGCAGCGCGGGGGTGGCCGCCTGCGAAGGCACCATCGTCGCCAGTGGCGTCAGGAACAGCGCCACCGTGAACAGCAGGCCCGTCACGATGCTCGCGAAGCCGGTGCGGGCACCCTCGCCGACACCCGCCGTGGACTCCACGAAGCAGGTGCCCGCGGAGGCGGAGCTCGCACCGCCCGCGGCGACCGCGATGCCGTCCACGAAGAGCACCTTGTTGATGCCGGGGAAGTTGCCGTCCTTGTCCGTCAGCTTCGCCTCGTCGCCGACCCCGAGGATGGTGCCCATCGCGTCGAAGAAGCAGGACAGCAGCACGGTGAAGACGAACAGGATGCCGGTGAGCAGACCGACCTTGTCGAAGCCGCCGAACAGACTGACCTTGCCGATCAGCCCGAAGTCCGGGGTGGCGACCGGATTGCCCGGCCACTGCGGGACGGTCAGACCCCAGGCCTGGCCCGGCAGGTCGGCCACCGCGTCGATGATCATCGCGACGACCGTCATCGCGACGATGGAGATCAGGATCGCGCCCGGCACCTTGCGGACGATCAGCGCGAGGGTGAGCAGCGCGCCGAGGATGAAGACCAGGACCGGCCAGCCGTTGAGGTGGCCGTCGCCGCCGAGCTGGAGCGGCACGGTGGTGTGCGCGATGTCCGGGACCCGGGAGACGAAGCCCGAGTCGACCAGGCCGATCAGCAGGATGAAGAGGCCGATGCCGATCGCGATGCCCTTGCGGAGCGAGGTCGGCACGGCGTGCATCACACGTTCCCGCAGGCCCGTCGCGACCAGCAGCATCACCACGATGCCCGCGAGGACGACCATGCCCATCGCGTCCGGCCAGCTCATCCGGGGGGCGAGCTGGAGGGCCACGACGGTGTTGACGCCGAGGCCGGCCGCCAGCGCGATCGGCACATTGCCGATGACGCCCATCAGGAGCGTGGAGAACGCGGCGGTCAGCACCGTGGCGGTGACCAACTGGCCACTGTCGAGCTGATGGCCGTACATGTCCTTCGCGCTACCGAGAATGATCGGATTCAGCACGATGATGTACGCCATTGCGAAGAACGTGGCGAATCCGCCGCGGATCTCGCGCGCGACAGACGACCCCCGCTCGGAGATCTTGAAGTAACGATCCAGGCCGCCTTGCGGCTGGGGAGCCGGGGGCTGCTTGGCGTCGACCGGAGCGGTGGCCGAGGGGGACATGTATGACCTCAGTCGTGCGTAGAGGGGGAATGAAAGTGGTCAGCTTTGGACTTTCACACGAATAATTCGAGTCAGCCGTAAGCAGATTCAGTATGAATACATAAGGCGAAGATCGCTATCTCCGCGCGTAGACCCTTGGGCCGCCCTGGCCGCGGACCCTTCGTACGGGGGCCCCATACACTGAGGCCATGGCGAAGTGGACACCGAAGCACGAGGCACCCGAGCCCCTGGAGGGGCCCGTCGTCGCCACCATCACCGGCGGCACGATCCTCTGGTTCGTCCTCTTCCTGGTCCAGATCCCGTTCTACAACTGGTTCGACGACCACGGCCACCTGTGGTGGGTGTGGACCTGTCTGGCCGGTGCGGGGCTCGGCCTGATCGGCATCTGGTACGTGCGGGGACGTGACGCCGCGATCAAGCGGGCGGCCGCAGCCGCCGAGGCGTCCGCCGAGGGCCCCGACACCGGGAAGGGCGCCACTGCCTAGGGGCGACGCGGCGGTCCCGTACCACCACAGGACCATTCCCCTCCTCCCCCGGTCTGATCTTCGGACCCCTCAGTGGGTGAACCGGACCATCGCCCCGTACCGTCGAAACCATGACGCAGCGGGCACCCCATTCCTTCGGTGAGCAGACTCCCGAAGCAGACGGCTCCACCGGCCCCCCCGGCTCGGCCATGATCGACGCCGGGGCCGAGCTCGACCCGGTCCACCCGGTGAGGCTGCCCGCCCCGGCAGTGGACCCACGCGGGCTGAGTGCGGCCGAGGTGGCCGAGCGGATCGCCCGCGGCGAGGTCAATGACGTACCCGTCCGCTCGTCCCGCTCGCTGCGCGAGATCGTCCGCGCCAATGTCTTCACCCGCTTCAACCTGATCATCGGCGTGCTCTGGCTGATCATGCTGATCGTCGCGCCGTTCCAGGACAGCCTCTTCGGCTTCGTGATCATCGCCAACACCGGCATCGGCATCATCCAGGAGTGGCGGGCCAAGAAGACCCTGGACAGCCTCGCGGTCATCGGCGAGGCGAAACCCACGGTCCGGCGGGACGGGGTCGCGGCCGAGATCTCCACCTCCGAGATCGTCCTCGGCGATCTCGTCGAGCTGGGCCCCGGCGACAAGGCCGTCGTGGACGGCACGGTCGCCGAGGCCGACGGCCTGGAGATCGACGAGTCGCTGCTCACCGGCGAGGCCGACCCGGTGCTGAAGCACCCCGGCGACCCGGTGATGTCCGGCAGCTTCGTCGTCGCCGGCGGCGGCGCCTTCACCGCCACCAAGGTCGGCCGCGAGGCCTACGCCGCGCAGCTCGCCGAGGAGGCGTCCCGCTTCACCCTCGTCCAGTCCGAGCTGCGCACCGGCATCTCCACGATCCTCAAGTACGTCACCTGGATGATGGTGCCGACCGCCATCGGCTTGATCATCAGCCAGCTCGTCGTCAACGACAACGACTTCAAGGGGTCGGTCGCCCGGACCGTCGGCGGCATCGTCCCGATGATCCCCGAGGGCCTGGTGCTGCTCACCTCGGTCGCCTTCGCGATCGGTGTCGTACGGCTCGGCCGCAAGCAGTGCCTGGTGCAGGAGCTCCCCGCCATCGAGGGCCTGGCCCGGGTCGACGTCGTCTGCCTGGACAAGACCGGCACCCTCACCGAGGGCGGCATGGACGTCACCGAGGTGCGGACGCTGGGCGGGGCGGACGACACGTACATACGCAGTGTGCTGGGCGCCATCGGTTCGTCCGACCCGCGGCCCAACGCCAGCCTCCAGGCCATCGTCGACGCCTGTCCGGACGGCGAGCAGTGGCGGTGCACGCAGGCGCTGCCGTTCTCCTCGGCCCGCAAGTACAGCGGCGCCGCCTTCGACGAGGGCGGCGGCCGGGAGTCGTCCTGGCTGCTCGGCGCCCCCGATGTGCTGCTGCCCGAGCAGGACCCGGCGCTCGCCGAGATCGAGCAGCTCAACGAGCAGGGGCTGCGGGTGCTGCTGCTGGCCCGCGCCGAGGGTGTGCTCGACGGGCCGGACATCGCGGCCGGTGCCGTGCCGAGCGCCCTGGTCGTCCTGGAGCAGCGGCTGCGGCCCGACGCCGGGGAGACCCTGGCGTACTTCGCCGACCAGCGGGTCGCCACGAAGGTCATCTCCGGCGACAACGCGGTCTCCGTCGGCGCCGTCGCCGGAAAGCTGGGGCTGCCCGGCGCCGAGCACACCCTGGACGCGCGCCGGATGCCCACCGATCCGGACGACATGGCCACGGCCATGGAGGAGAACGCGGTCTTCGGCCGGGTCACCCCGCAGCAGAAGCGGGACATGGTCGCCGCTCTCCAGTCCCGCGGCCACACCGTCGCCATGACCGGTGACGGCGTCAACGACGTGCTGGCGCTGAAGGACGCCGACATCGGCGTCTCCATGGGTTCGGGCTCCGAGGCGACCCGGGCCGTCGCCCAGATCGTGCTGCTGAACAACAGCTTCGCGACGCTGCCGTCCGTCGTGGCCGAGGGCCGCCGGGTGATCGGCAACATCACCCGGGTCGCCACCCTGTTCCTGACCAAGACGGTCTACTCGGTGCTGCTGGCGGTCCTGGTGGTCTGCTTCCAGGTCGACTACCCGTTCCTGCCGCGCCATCTGACCCTGCTGTCGACGCTGACGATCGGCATCCCGGCGTTCTTCCTGGCCCTGGCCCCCAACAAGGAGCGGGCGCACCCGCACTTCGTGCGCCGGGTCATGCGGTACGCGATCCCGTCGGGCGTCATCGCGGCCGTCGCCACCTTCGTGACGTATCTGATCGCCCGGCACCACTACACCGGCACGGGCGCCCTCGAAGCGGAGACCAGCGCGGCCACGCTCACGCTCTTCCTGGTCTCGATGTGGGTGCTGGCGATCATCGCCCGCCCGTACACCTGGTGGCGGATCGGCCTGGTGCTGGCGATGGGGCTGGCGTTCCTGGTCGTGCTGGTGGTGCCGTGGCTCCAGGACTTCTTCGCGCTGAAGCTGGTCGGGACGACGATGCCGTGGGCCGCCGTGGGCATCGCGGTGGTGGCGTCGGCCGGCCTGGAGTACGCCTGGCGGCTGGTCAGCCGACGCTTCCCGGCGTAGGGGGGGCGGTCCTCCGCCCCCCTGTCGCCCCGCGCCGTTACTTCACGTCGACGAAGTCACCGGCGGTGGTGACGGCCGGGGTGGTGGACGTACCCGCGAAGCTGTAACGCCAGTAACCGTCGACCGAGGCCTTGACCGTGGTCTTCAGGTTCCCGACACTGCTCGACTTGATCGTCTTCACCGTGGTGTACGTGGAGCTGGTCTTCTTGCGGAACTGGAGCTTCACCGACTGCGTCGCGTAACCGTGGTACGCGTGGTCCTCCCAGTTCGCCCGCGACAGCTTCCCCGTCACCGTGATCGTCTTGCCCTTCTTCACCGGCTCCGGCGAGGCGTTGACGGTCAGCTTCGAGTAGCGCTGGACGTTCGTGGTGGCGGCGAAGTCGGAGTAGTAGCTGGAGCCGTCCTTGGCCTCGGCGCCCGCGAGGACGTGCCAGGAACCCGCGAGCACGTTCTTCGGCAGGTCGACCCTGGGGTCGACGGTGATGGTGAGGGAGCAGGTGCTGGTGGTCGCGCTCGCGGCCTTGCACGTCGCCTCGTCCTCGTTCGGCAGCAGGGCGCCGTCCATGCCCTCGTCCTGGTCCTTGCCGTGCCACAGGATCAGCCAGCCGGATTCGATGCCGGAGGCGTGCGAGGCGGTGACCGAGACGGTGATGGTCCTCGGTGCCGTCACCCCCAGGACGGTGCTCTTGCCGCCGTTGATGGTGACCTTGGAGATGACGGGGTCGGCCGATGCCGCGTGCGCGGCGGGGACGGCGAGGGCGGACAGGACCAGGGCGCCGGAGGCTGCGGCGACAGTGGCACGTATGCGCATGGGGTTTCTCCGTGGAGAAAGGCCTTGGGGGCCGGATGGGATGCACGGGGCGGGATGCGTGAGCAGCGGGACCCCTCGCGGAGGGATCCCGCTGCTCACGGGTGATCACAGGTGGCCGGATGCGGCCGGATGGAACTACTTCACGTCGTTACTTCACGTCGACGAAGTCACCGGCGGTGGTGACGGCCGGGGTGGTGGACGTACCCGCGAAGCTGTAACGCCAGTAACCGTCGACCGAGGCCTTGACCGTGGTCTTCAGGTTCCCGACACTGCTCGACTTGATCGTCTTCACCGTGGTGTACGTGGAGCTGGTCTTCTTGCGGAACTGGAGCTTCACCGACTGCGTCGCGTAACCGTGGTACGCGTGGTCCTCCCAGTTCGCCCGCGACAGCTTCCCCGTCACCGTGATCGTCTTGCCCTTCTTCACCGGCTCCGGCGAGGCGTTGACGGTCAGCTTCGACAGCCGCTGGACCCGGGCGGTGCTGTAGAAGTCGGTGTAGGCGATGTCCATCTGGTTACCGGCGAGCGCGCCCGCGGAGACGTGCCAGGTGCCGGCCAGGGAGTTCTTGTACAGGTCGTAGCGCGGGTCGATCGTGTACGTCAGCTTGCACGTCGAGGTCGTGGCGTTGACCTTGGTGCACTTCGACACGTCCTCGTTCGGCAGGATCGCGCCGTCGATGGTGTTCTCCGACGTCGGGTTCGTGCCGTGCCACAGGTCGGCGTAGACGTCGACGACACCGGTGGCGTGCGAGGCGGTGACGGAGATGGAGATCGTCTTCTTGGCGGTGGTGCCCAGGACGACGTCCTTGCCGCCGTTGACGACGACCTTGGAGATGACGGGTTCCGACGCGTCGGCGGCGGTGGCCGCGGCGGCCTTCGAGACGCCCCGGGCGGCGGCGGTGCCGAAGGCCTCGGCACCCGACGTCGGCTTGTTCAGGTTCGGAACGGAGTGGTCACCGGCGAGCGCGGCCGGGACAGCCAGAGCAGACAGGGCCAGGGCGCCGGAGACGGCGGCCACGGTGGCACGAATACGCATGTGTTTCCCCAGTGGAGAAAGGCCCCGCGGGCACGTGAAGCGCCACGGGCGGGGCTGGTTCGGACAGTGAGTCTGCTGACTCGTCAAACCAGACCCGTGACGCATGTGAAGGGTTGTACACGGAGATGAACTTCTTGCGAAGATCCCTCCGTGGAGGTACCCCGGCGCACGTGAGTGCCCGCCACCGGTGCGCGTGAGCGCCCGTCAGTCGAACCAGCGGTCCCGGGCCAGTTCCTCCGTACGGGAGGGGTCCTCCAGCAGCGCCGCGACCTCGAAGCGGCGCGGCCACTGCCCCGCGGCCCAGGCCAGACCCGCCGCGACACCCTCCAGCGTGGCGGCGTGCACGGTGCCGTCGGGGGTGCGGCGCCAGTCCAGTTCGACGCCGCCCGCGCGCAGCTCGCCGTGCTCGACGTACACGTCCGGGGTACCGGCGCCGAGCAGGACCCGTACCGCGTCCGGCACTTGGTGTTCCTCGCCCTCCGTCGACACCTCCGCCTCGATGCTCTCGCCGAGCCTCCGCACCTGGAACAGCTCGGCCAGTTCCGCGGCGCGCGTCGGGGCGACCGGGAGCAGCGGGAGCCCCTCGGTGAGCGGCAGCAGATCGGGGGCGTCCGCGATCACGGCGTCCGCCGCGTCGACGACCCGCGCCTCGCCGTCGACCACGGCTCGCAGCTCGTCGGGCAGCGTGACCTGTTCCGGGTCGAGGTCGGCCAGCGCCGTGTACAGGGAGTGCAGCTGTACGGGGCCGACCGGGCGGTCCTCGTCCGCGAGCCGGCCGAGGAGTTCGGCGGCGCCGCCCGGCTCGTCGAGCAGGGCGGCCACGGAGGTCCGTACGCCGAGGGCGCGCAGCACCTGCGCGTCGTCGAACCCGGTCGCGTCGGCGGAGTCGTACAGCCCGGCCAGCCGGGGGTCGCCGCCCGCGGCCCGCAGCCCGGCGGGGCGCCGGCCGTCGAGCACCGGGTGGTCGCGCAGCCACCAGGCCGTGTAGGGGCGGACGGACTGCGTGGTGCCGTCCGGCAGCAGCACCCGCACCGGCTGGGTCAGCGCGTCGCGCAGCGGCGGCCGGGCGAGCATGGCGAGCGCCTGCGGCCAGGCGTCGTCGTCGACCAGGTCCAGGTCGCGGACGGCGACGATCTCGGTGGCGACCGGCGGTACGGGGGTGTCGGGCAGCTGGTCGAGGATGTCCTCGCACCACACGTCCACGGCGTCCAGCAGACCGGCGTCGTCGGGTTCGGCGAAGTCGCCCTCGCGCGGCTCCAGTTCGTCCGGGTCCAGTACGACGTCGGTGGCCCGTACGAGGGCGAAGGTGGCCAGCACCCCGCAGGCGGTGAGCGGCTGCTCGCCCCAGCGGTCGGCCAGTTCCTGGTCGCAGAGGGCGAGTTCGCCCTCCCGCATGACGGCCGCGAACGGGCTTGCGGGCAGCACGAGTTCCCCTGCGGGGGCCGGTTCGCCGTCCTCGTCGGGGAGGGCGAGCGCACCGAGCCAGGGCTCGTCGCCGGGTGCCAGATCGGCGTCCCGGACGAGGGTGAGGACGGTCTCGGCGAGCTCGTCGCCGTCCAGCGCGTCCTCGTCCCAGATCTCGCCCGCGTCCAGCGAACCGGCGACGGCCGCCCGCACCTGCGGGGTCGTCAGCACGGCGCGCGGGGTGGCGGGCAGGGCGCCCAGCTTCTCCAGCAGCGGATGGGCGGCGTCCGGGTGGGCGACCTTCAGCCCGAGCCGGGCCAGGCGCTCCAGCACCGGACCGGCGGCCGCGTCGGGGAGCGGGAGGAGGACCTGGCGGGGTCCGATGGTGGTGCGGGGCACGGCGGGGGTCCCGGGGTCCGCGCTCTCCGCGGTCCCGGCCAGCGGT
Organism: Streptomyces sp. NPDC048295; assembly: GCF_040652135.1. Classification (NCBI taxonomy): domain Bacteria; kingdom Bacillati; phylum Actinomycetota; class Actinomycetes; order Kitasatosporales; family Streptomycetaceae; genus Streptomyces; species Streptomyces sp. NPDC048295. Next base: position 32,390 of record NZ_JBEZLL010000003.1, on the reverse strand, counting down.
ACGGGCAGGCCGGAGAGGCGGTCCGGGTCGATGCCGGACAGGCTGTCGTACAGCCGCCGCCACCAGCCGGGGTCGCGCTCCAGACCGGCGAGCCGGTCGATCGCCTCGGTCAGCGGGACCCGGGCGACCTGGAGGGTGCGCAGCTCGCTGCGGCGTTCCAGCCCGGCGGGCAGCAGACACGGCAGTACCTCGGCGAGCACCCGTACGGTCTCGGCGCCGACGCCTTCCAGCACCTCGGCCTCGATGGGCCGCAGCGCGGTGGTGGCCGCCCCGGGGAGGCCGTCCGCCGCCACGTCCCAGCTGTCCCACCGGTCCGCCTCGGCGGTGGTGTCGCGCGGGGCGGCGGGCGCCAGGAACGCGACGCGCGGCAGCCGTTCCAGGATCGCGCCGCGCAGCGCACCGTCCAGTTCGCCCTTGCCGAGCGGTCCCGGTACGAGGTCGATGGTGTCGACGGAGACCGGCTGCCAGCCGGCGAGCAGTTCGGCGTACGCGTCGGCGGCGCGCTGCACCAGGAAGTCGGTGAGCGGTCCCGGCGCGAAGTGGCGGCGGGCGGTGTCCAGCGGCAGCGACGCGATGAGCAGCGCGGGGATGCCGAGGGGTTCGTCGGTGGGCGTCGGCGCGTGGACGACGGGGAGGGTGCGGGGGCGCGCCGGGGCGCCCTCCGTGTCGACCGGGACCGCCCAGGTGACCGACCAGTGCGGGCGCAGCCGTTCCTCGCGGGGACGGTCGGCGAGCAGGGCGGGCTCGACGGGGCCGTGGTGGGTGACGGTGCGCCAGCGGTTGGTGCCGTGCGCGGAGTCCTCGACGTGGGTGTACGGGCCGTGCTCGGTGCGGCGCAGTGTCCGTACGGTGCCCGGGGTCTCGATCACGATCTCGTCGAGGCCGCGCAGGGTGAGCAGCAGGGCGTCGTCGACGGCGTCGAGCAGCCGCAGCACGAGGTCCTCGGCGCCGCCGTCGCGCAGCGGGAGGACCACGACGGTGTCGTACCCGTCGGGTGCGGTGCCCTCGGCGGGCAGCGGGAGGCGGAGCAGCGGTACGTGGCCGTCGCGGCGGCGCAGTTCGTCGCCGAGGCCGGGGCTGGCGACGGCCGTCCGGGCGGCGAGGTCGCGGGCCTCGGCGAGGGACCAGCGGACACCACCGTGCCGGCCGACGACGGCGGGCTCGTCGCTGACCGCGAGCACGGCGGCGAACCCGACGCCGAACCTGCCGACGGCGCCTTCGTGCCCTTCGCGCTTGGCGGAGGCGCGCAGCGTGGAGAGCGACTCCACGCCGGTGGCGTCGAGGGGCGCGCCGGTGTTGGCGGCGGCGAGGACCGCGGGGGTGTCCGGGGTCGCCGGGTGCAGGGTGAGGCGGAGCCGGCCGGGGACCTGCGCGCGGGCGGCGGCGTCGGCGGCGTTCTGCGCCAGTTCGACGACGAGGCGGTCGCGGTAGCCGCCGAGCGCGAGGTCCTCCTCGGCATTGGCGTCCTCGCGGAACCTGGCGGGGCCGGCGCCCCAGGCGTCGAGCACACCGCGCCGCAGCCGCGCGGTCCCGAACGGGTCGGCCCCCTCGGTCGCATTCATGCTCACGCTCTGACTCCGCTCTTTCCGGTTACGCACTGCCCATGCCGCCAAGTGTGCGCCCGAAGGTACCGGGTCCTCGCGCCGTACGTGGACGGCGGAACAGCGCATCGGCCGGTTCGGGCCCGTGGCGGCGGACGGTCGGCAGAATCGAGCCCGCCCGGCGACCGAGGACGGACCCTTTCGCCGAGCAGGCACGAAACCCCCCGGACGAACGGCAGAACCAAGCCGCCCGGCAACCGAAGACAAGCCCGTTCACCGAGCAAGCACGAAACCCCCGGACGAACGGCAGAACCAAGCCGCCCGGCAACCGAAGACAAGCCCGTTCGCCGAGCAGACACGAAACCCCCCGGACGAGCAGCAGAACCAAGCCCGCCCGGCGATCGAGGGCGGACCCGGCCCGCCGGAGCACCGCGTGCCCTGCGGGAAGCCCCCCGCCCCCGGTCACCGCCTACGAGTGGCCGAGGTCCTCCGTCGGCGCGTCCGCCTCCGCCGGGACCGAGCCGGAGTCCCGGGCCGGCCGCAACGGGTACTCGTCCACCTGCATCGTGTCCAGCGCGTGCGGCGCCGGCTTCGGCGGCTTCGGCATCACCGCCGCCTCCGAATGCCCACCGCACCCGTACGACAGCGACACGACCCGCCCGTCCGCCGGACCGAACTCGTTCGCGCACACCCCGAACGCCTGCCGCAGCGAACCCGCCAGCGGCACCAGGAAGGCACAGGTGACGCACGAGGCCGGGGCTGCCTGCGCCATGGGCGTCTTCGCGCCGAACGCCTCGTCCCACCGGTCGGCCGCCGCGTGCAACCCGTACCGCGACAGCACCCGCGCCCGCCGCATGCCGAGCTCGTCCGCGAGCGCCGCGATCGAGCCCCGGCCCGTCGTCGCGGGGCGGGTCGTCAGCTCCGCGTCCTCCGCGTCGACGAGGTCGGCCATCTCCTGCGACATCTCGGAGACCGCGGAGTTCGGCGGCGGCTCGTCCTCGCCGGTGTAGCCGGGCTCCAGGCGGATGTCGTCCGCCTCGGTCGGCAGCAGATCGCCCGGCCCCATGTCGCCGGGGCGCAGCCGCTCGCTCCACGGCACCCATTCCGGGGCGAGCAGCGCGTCGCTGCCGGGCAGCAGCACCGTCTCGTCGAGGGTGACGTACTTCGCGCGGGAGGCCCGCGCGACGGTCACCGCCCAGCGCCAGCCCCGGTAGCCGGGCTCCTTGCACTCGAAGAAGTGCGTGACGACCCGGTCTCCCTCGGAGACCACGCCCACATGCTCACCGACGATCCCCGGCGCGGCTGCCTCCTCGGCCGCCGCGCGGGCCAGGTCTACCGCCTCGGCGCACAGACGGTCGGGAACGGGGGTACGGGCCGTACGGCTTCGCGTCGTCGCAGCACTCACAGGTCTCGCTTCTCTCCTACGCCAGTCTCACGAGCGCGCCAGCACATCCATCGGTTTCGGCCATGACGGATGCGGGCGGAGCGGACCAGAGGGCCGCGTCGACGTCCACACCCGTTGCTGCCTGCCTCGGGCGCACCTTCTGCAATCCATTCTGCGGGATCGCCGAGAGGCGCGCGGCCGAGAACAACCGCCGGTGGCGCGCTACGCACGCTACCCTCTCCGCCGCCCCCCGCCCACCTGCCCGTCCCAAACGAGGCCGTATCCGGTGTCGTGTCCTCGGCGAATCCCGCTGCGAATCCCTCGTGAATCCCTGTCGAATCCGCTGGGGAGACCTCCCTCGGCGGCTGTCGGACGGTCACGGCCCCGGGCGGGCGGACCGCTGACCCGACAGGGCGGAGTGCACCGCGTCCCGCGCCGATGCCGGTTCGCCACCACCGCTACTGGGGCACTATGACGGGGTGACTTCCGCCAGGTCGCACGAGGGGCCCGGCCCGCTCCGCAGGACGGGCCGGGTGATCGGCCATGCTCTCCACCAGCCGTTCACCGGCACCGCGAGGGGCATCCGGAAGGCGACGTACGCCCATGGCGCCGGGGAGTCCGGGCTCGGCAAACTGATCGAACTGCATGCCGTGAACGGCGCGGGCGACGTGATGATCACGATCGCGCTCGCGTCGACGGTGTTCTTCTCCGTGCCGACGGACGAGGCCCGCGGCCGCGTCGCCCTCTACCTCGCCATCACCATGGCGCCCTTCACGCTCCTCGCCCCCGTGATCGGCCCGCTCCTGGACCGGCTGCCGCACGGCCGGCGCGCCGCGATGGCCGCCGCGATGCTGGCCCGCGCGGTGCTCGCGCTCACCATGTCCGGCGCGGTCGCCACCGGCGGCCTGGAGCTGTATCCGGCCGCGCTGGGCGTCCTGGTCTGCTCGAAGGCGTACGGGGTGGTGCGCAGCGCGGTGGTGCCGCGTCTGCTGCCACCGCGTTTCTCCCTGGTGAAGGCGAACTCCCGGGTCACGCTCGCCGGGCTGCTGGCGACCGGGATCGCGGCCCCGGTCGGGGCGGGGCTGCAGACCCTCGGCTCCGGCTGGCCGCTGTACGGCGCGTGCCTGATCTTCATCGGCGGGACGGTTCTCGCCTTCACGCTGCCGCACAAGGTCGACTCCGCGAAGGGCGAGCGGAAGGCCCAGCTGGTGCCGCCGCACGGCACGGCGGCCCCCGGATCCGGGGCGAGGGAGCCCCGGAAGGGCCGGGCCCGGGGCCGGGAGCGCAACGGCGAGAAGCGGCCCGGTCTGCGGTCCGTGGGCCCGTCCGTGCTGAACGGGCTCCAGGCCAACACCGCGCACCGCGCCCTCTCCGGCTTCCTGATCTTCTTCCTGGCGTTCCTGCTGCGCGAGCATCCGTTCCCCGGGCAGAGCGCCGCCGTCTCGCTCGGCATCGTCGGTGTCGCGGCCGGCGTGGGCAACGCGTCCGGCACGGCGGTCGGCTCCTGGCTGCGGGCCCGCGGCCCCGAGGTGATCGTCGTCTCGATGCTGACCCTGGCCCTGGGCGTCGCCGTGCTCGCCGCGCTCTTCTTCAGCACGGTCATGGTCGCCGCGCTCAGCGCCACCGCGGGTTTCACGCTGGCCCTGTCGAAGCTCTCGCTGGACGCGATGATCCAGCGCGACGTGCCCGAAGAGGTGCGCACCTCCGCGTTCGCCCGCTCCGAGACCCTGCTCCAGATGGCCTGGGTGGTCGGCGGCGGCATCGGCATCCTCCTCCCCCTCAACGGCGTACTGGGCATGTCGGTCGCCGCGGGCATCCTCGCCCTCGGCGCCGCAACGTCCGTAAGGGGTCTGCTGGGCGCCGCGCGACGCGGCTCGCCACACCCCCGCGTGGCGTGAACCTCGGCGACCGATAGCCTTCGGCCCATGACCGTTGCGTTCTTCTCCGGTAAGGGCCGCCGAATCGGCGTCGCTCTTGGTGCCGTGTCCGCGGGACTCCTCGTCCTCTCCGCCTGCGACAAGCCGACGCCGCTCGCGACCGTAACGGTCGGCGGCAACTCGGTGAGCTCCGAGGCCACCTGCTACAACGACGGCAAGCCGCTCAAGAAGTCCGAGTACCAGAGCTGTCTCAACAAGAAGGCGGAGAAGTCCGTCGAGGTCGCGATGGACGACAAGGTCCGCTTCGGCGTCGACCCGGAGATCGCGGACAACGGCTGGACCCTGTTCATCAACGGCCAGCAGGCCGAGCAGGAGCCGTACAAGAAGACCTACCGGTCCATCCCGGGCAGCGCCTTCTTCTCCAGCCAGACCGGCGAGACCACGGACAAGACGCAGATCAGCATCGTGGAGACCAACGGCAAGCAGCTGACCGGCATCTGGCACTTCGAACTGAAGAAGTCCTCCTGACGCCCTTCTGATCCTCTCCAGCGCCTCGGAGGCTGCCCCGTGCGTGTGCTCGTCGTGACCGCTGTCCCCGCAGAACGGGACGCGGTCACGCGTGCGTGCGGGGACATCCCCGAGGCGCAGGTGCGTCGGGTCCCGGGCGCGGAGATCCACCGCGCGGGCCCCTTCGACGTCCTGGCGGGCGGCGCGGGACCGGCCGCCGCGGCCGCCGCGACGGCCTTCGGCCTCGCCTCCGGACCGTACGGCCTCGTCGTCTCGGCCGGTATCGGCGGCGGATTCGCCCCCGTCGCCCCGGTCGGCTCGCTCGTCGTCGCGAGCGGGATCGTCGCCGCCGATCTGGGCGCCGAGACCCCCGAGGGCTTCGTGCCCGTCACCGGCCTTGGCTTCGGACGCGACCGGTTCACCCCACCGCCCGCACGGGTACGGGACGTGGCCGCCGCCACCGGCGCGCTCACCGCCGGAATCCTCACCGTCTCCACCGTGACCGGCTCCGCCGACCGCGCCGCCGCCCTGCTCGCCACGCACCCCTCGGCCGCCGCCGAGGCCATGGAGGGCTTCGGGGTCGCGGAGGCCGCCGACCGCGTCGGCGTGCCCGTCCTGGAGATCAGGGCCGTCTCGAACGCCGTCGGCCCGCGCGACCGGGACGCCTGGCGCATCGGCGACGCGCTGGCCGCGCTCACCGAGGCGTTCGGGAAGCTCGTACCCGTACTGGAAGGTTGGACCCACCATGACCGAAACGACTTCTGACCCGTCGGCCCCGCTGCGGATCGCTTTCTCGCCGTGCCCGAACGACACCTTCGTCTTCGACGCCTGGGCGCACGGAAGGGTCCCCGGCGCGCCCGCCCTCGATGTCACCTTCGCGGACATCGATCTCACCAATGGAATGGCCGAGCGCGGTGAGCTCGACGTCCTGAAGGTCTCGTACGCGGTGCTGCCGTGGGTGCTCGACGAGTACGCGCTGCTGCCGTGCGGCGGGGCGCTGGGCCGGGGCTGCGGCCCGCTCGTCCTCACGAGGGACGGGGCGGACACCGACCTGACGGGCCGGACCGTCGCCGTACCGAGCGAGCGTTCCACCGCCTATCTGCTGTTCCGCCTCTGGGCGGCCGAGGTGGTGCCGGGCGGTGTCGGCGAGATCGTCGTGATGCCGTTCGACGAGATCATGCCCGCCGTGCGCGACGGGAAGGTGGACGCCGGTCTCGTCATCCACGAGGCCCGGTTCACGTACCAGAACTACGGGCTGCACAACCTCGCCGACATGGGCCGGCACTGGGAGGAGACGACCGGGCTGCCGATCCCGCTCGGCGCGATCATCGCCAAGCGGTCGCTGGGCGCGGACACGCTGAAGCTGCTCGCCGAGTCGGTGCGCACCTCGGTACGGATGGCCTGGGACGACCCGGAGGCGTCCCGGCCGTACGTGCTGGAGCACGCCCAGGAGATGGACCCGGCCGTGGCGGACCAGCACATCGGGCTGTACGTCAACGAGTTCACGGCCGACCTCGGCGAGGACGGCTACGCGGCGATCCGCGGACTGCTGACCCGCGCGGCGGCCGAGGGGCTGGTACCGCCCCTCGGCCCCGACGCGCTGTCGTTCGTCTGACCGCACGTTCGTCCCGGGCCGCGCCCGGGATCAGACGCCGAGCGAGGTCGGAAAACGCCCGGAATCAGACATCCCCCGGGATCAGAGGTAGATCGGGGGCAGACGTCGGTCAAGGCCGGACGTCACCCGGATTCAGACCCGGATTCAGACATCGAGCGGGATCAGACATCCAGCTGGTCGGCGACCGCGCGCAGCAGGCCGCCGATCTTCTTGCCGGCCGCCTTGTCCGGGTACCGGCCCCGCTCCAGCATCGGCGTGATGTTCTCCAGCAGGGTGGTCAGGTCCTGCACGATGGACGCGAGCTCGTCCGGCTTGCGGCGCTGTGCGGCCGCGACGGACGGGGTCGGGTCCAGGATCGCCACCGAGAGCGCCTGGTCCCCACGCTGACCTGCGACGACCCCGAATTCGACGCGCTGGCCCGGCTTGAGGGCATCGACACCGTCGGGAAGCACGGAGGAGTGCACGAAGACGTCGCCGCCGTCGTCGCGGGAGAGGAAGCCGAAGCCCTTCTCGCTGTTGAACCACTTGACCTTGCCAGTCGGCAAAGCACGCACCCCATCTCGAACCCGTATGCAACCTGTATGCCGGAACAAATCCTCAGCAGGTCAGGCTATCCAGTGGTGGTGCTCCCCTGCTGGCAGCAGCCTCCCCAGGGGGGGTACCCCTCGTCAAGCCTGGTCATCCGGACTCTGTCCGGAAACGGCGCCTGCCGCGCACGCCGGTCACCGCCGGGTTGACCGCGAGGTCGCCCGCCGGGTCGGCCGCGGGGTCGTCCGCCGCTGCCGGGAACTACCCTGGCGGGGTGAGTACTACACCTTCTGGCGCCGGTGACCGGCTGGTCCGGATCGGCGCGATCGTCTTCTTCATCGGCGCGCTGTCCACCCTGGCCACCATGGCCCCCCTCTTCCTCGGCACCCACCCGCTCCCGTCCATCGCCTGGTCGCTGTGCATGCTGATGGGCGTCGGCTTCCTGATCGCGGCGGCGGGCGTGGTCCGGTCGGTACGGGCGGGGTCCGCGAAGCGGTAGGGCCGGGGGCCAGTAGGACGGAGCCGGACCTATATCGCCCCTACCGTCGCTGTCGGCAGGCAACAGCGACGAGAGGACCGCGATGCCCGAGCAGACCAGCACCGCGCCAGAGGGCTACACCACCGTTGCGCCCTGGGTCGTCACCGATGACACCGGGGCGTTCCTCGACTTCGTCACCCAGGCGTTCGGCGGTGAGGAGCTCGCGCGGGTGTCGACCGAGGACGGCTCGATCGGGCACGGTGAGATCCGGGTCGGCGACACCGTCGTGCTGGCCTTCGACCGTCGCGCCGACTGGCCCACCATGCCGAGCCTGTTGCGCGTGTTCGTCACCGACGCGGACGAGGCGTTCTCCGGGGCCGTCGCAGTCGGCGGCCAGGTCGTCACTTCTCTGGTGGACGACGCCTTCGGTCAGCGTGGAGGGCGGATCAAGGACCCGTTCGGCAACATCTGGTGGGTGGTCAGCCGCGTCGAGGACATCTCCGAGGACGAGATGTGGAAGCGACTGCGGACTCCCGTGTACGCCGAGGCCATGCGCGTGGCTCAGGAGACCCTCGACGCCGAGCTGAGCGGCCGGCGCCAGGGACGCGGCAGCGCACCCGTCAGGACCACCGGCTGACCGGCATGCGTCCGGCCGCCACCTGCAAAGCGGGCGTCACCGGTCCGGCGTCGTGATCATGTCACTGGTCTGCGACAGCGTTGTCCTGGAACGAAGACTCCAGGGTCCTTGCGGCGCACAGCCCCTCATAGTGATCAGGCAAGCACCGGGAAGCCGACTCCGCTTCGGCCTCAGTCACTGATCACCAAGGGGATTTCATGTTCGGCAACCGTCGCAAGGCCCTCCTCGTCTCCGCGGCACTCGTGGGCGGCGCCATGCTGATGACGGCATGCCAGGACACGGACGCGGCCACGGACACCGGTGCCGCGCAGAATTCCTCGTCCGCCACCCCGAACGGCTCGTCCGGCTCGTCCGCCGCGAACAGCGGTCAGGGCACGGACAAGGGTTCCACCCAGGGCTCCGACACGGCGGGCAAGGGGACCACGGACAGGGAGGGCTCCGGCGCGGACACCGGCAACGGCGAGCGGGAGCAGGTCGGGCAGGTCTGCGGCGCCAACGACATCTCCTGGAGCACCAAGTCCGAGACCCAGGCAGGCGGATACATCCTGATCACCGCGAAGGCGAAGTCGGGCATCACCTGCGTCCTGCCCGCCGCGCTCCCGACCGTGGCCTTCGGTTCCGACGGCACCGAGGCGGGCCCCGCGGAGCAGGCAGTCGGCGAGCAGATCACACTGAGCGGAAACACCACCGCCTACGCCGGGGTGAACCCCAAGACCACCAACGCGGACGGCGGCAAGGAACTCGACAGCATCATCGTCGCCATCGGTGACGAGGACTCCGACCCGGTCTCCCTGCGGGTCGGCACCATCACCGTCGACAGCCCGGTCGTCACCAACTGGCACACCTCCCCGGCGGACGCCGTCCCCTTCGACTGAGCGCACCCGCGGCTCGCGGCCCGGGGCGGCGAGCCGCGGGCCCAGGCACGGCGGTGCTCTCGCATCGTTTCCCGCGCTTCACCACACTCTCAATTCCCGAGCGCAAACGTAGTTGCTCACTCCACCGCGCCGCCCGGCCATCACCACCCCGAACGGCGCCGGAGAGGGAGGGCAGGTAACCACCCGGCTCCGGCAACCCATCTCGCCCATCGCACCCACATGGCAACACTGCGTACCCGATCCAACGCGCGATTGGCTTGAAGTGCGTTGCCATTGCTACTTCCCGCTTGATACAGATGAAGATCTTGTCGCCGGCGGCATGCGTGCTGCCGGGCGCAGTCGACGAGATGTATCGGCCGGGGACGCGGGGGGACGGCATGACGGGGTGGGACATCAGGCCGAGCGGGGTGGAATCCGTTCTGTCGTTGGTGGGGCTGGCCGCCGACGACCTGAGCAAGGGCGTCAGGGGTTACGGCGAGAGCGTGGAGGACGCCGCGCTGCACGCGGGGACGATCAGCGGACCGTACTGCGGCGAGGCACCGGCGGGACCGGTCGGCGCCGCGGTGGCGAACTTCATCTCGGACACCCAGCAGCGGATCAGGTTCATGGCCGCCCGCACGAAGAAGTCGATGGACGGCACCGTCAAGGCCACCACCGAGTACATCGAGGGTGATCTGGCCATGGCCGCCCGCGCCCAGCGCGAGGCGGCGAAGGCCCCGACTCCCGCCGAGATCAGGGCGGTCGGGCAGAAGACCGGCCACGGGGGCGGGGAGTAGCCGCCGTGATCGAACCGGGTGGGATACCCCAGTACACCGGTGACTTCGGTCAGTTGGAGAAGGCCGCGTCCGCTCTGCGTACGCATGCCACGGGCATCCGGAACGGCGGGAGGGACATCCACTCCCGCTTCCAGGCGACGGCCGCGTACTACAAGGCCCCCGAGGCCGAGAAGCTGTTCTCCTCCACCCGGCCGGTCATGGACACGGCCGACGAATTCGCGGGGAACATCGAGTCGCTCGCCGATGCCCTGGACACGTTCATCCACGAGGCCAAGCCGCACGCCGACCGTCTCAAGCAGCTGAAGCTGGATGCGATCGGCTTCGTCGACAGCGTCCGGGGCGATGACGACTGGACCGAGGACGAGAAGAAGACCGACGCGCACCAGGCATTGATGGACGGCGTGGCGGCTGCGTGCGAGGGCTTCCAGGAGGCCGAACGCAACGCGGCCAACAAGATCAACGCGATCAGCCCGGGGGCATGCCGCCCTGCGTGGATCACCGACGACGGCACCCACGGCCTCGGCATGTACGGCCAGAGCGCCGGCGCGCTCAAGGACATGAAGGACCTGCCCTGGGGCAGCCCCGAGGGACGCACCTATGAGCGCTGGAGCCTGGAGTGGTGGGGGCACGGAGCCAAGAGCTGGGCGTGGGACGGCATAGCCAAGGACAGCATCTGGGGCGGCATCGACGGTCTGGGCACCCTGATCGGTTTCCATGGCGGCGAGGCCCGCGACCAGGCATGGGACGGTCTGCGGCGCACCGCCGTCGGCGGCTACGCCTACGGCATGGACCTGTTCGGGCAGGACGAGCACCTGTCCGACTGGCAGCGCGACAGCAAGCCGTACGCGAAGGAGTTCGGCAAGCAGTTCATCGCGTACGACATGGCGAACGAGGATCCGGCTCGCGCCCACGCCGTGGTCTCCTTCAACATCCTCACCCTCGCCACCGGCCCCTTTGCCGCTGCCGCCAAGCTCGGCAAGGGCGGCACGATCGCGAAGGCCGCCGGCACCATGGCGAAGATCGGCGACGCCCTCGACCCCCTCTCCGGCACGTTCAAGGCCGCCAAGGCGCTTTCGGGCCTGCCCAAGGTCTCCCAGGTCCTGGCCAACGTCAGCGACCACCTCCAGATACCGAAGACCAGGTTCCCCGACGGCACCTTCGACCTCGACAGCCGCTACCGGGTCGACAAGGACGGCAAGTTCGTCCCCCTCGACCCCGACGGCAAACCCAATCTGGATCCGGCCAGGCACGAACCCTCCGCCGCCGAACGGGGCGCAGGCCGGCCGAACGGCGACCGCGAGCCGGTCGGCGTGGGAGGACGCGCGCCCGGAGCGACCGCCCACGCGGGCGACGGGCTGCCGCCGCGCGGCGGCCATGACGCGGGTGGTGGGAGCGGTTCATCACATACAGCAGGCACTGCACGGGGCGAGGCAGTGCCTGGTCACGGAACCGGTGATGGCGACCACGGGGCTGATTCCAGGCGTGAGACCGTTGATCGCAACAACGGCGCGGAGTCCGGCAACGGCGACGGGGCTGCCGATCCCTCCGGCGCGGGTCGCCCGGGTGCACCCACTCGCGATCTCAACGAATTCACCGACCAGCTCCTGGCTGGGGAGCACCCCCTGTCGGCTGTCCCTCCCTCAGCACGAGGCAAGGTAGCGGAAGAGTTGTCGCGACGCTACGGAGTGCCGAAGGAGGCCATGAACCATGTTCTCTTCGGCGAGGTGAAGGACTTCAAACCACAGGGCTGGCACGCATTCGACGAAGGGATGCCCGACCGAAAAATTATCCCTGATACGATCCGAAAGAATCCCGACAACACCATCAATGCTCAAATAGTAATGCGTGCCGACAACGGGGACTGGTTGCAAAAAGTGAGCACCCAGCATACTTTCTTTCCGGAGCACTGGACGGTAAAGGACATTGCCGAGGTGGCCCGGAACCTGGAAGAGGCACCCTTGAAGAAGGGCAAAGCGAAGATCACGTATGACGGGGTGCGAGTTGTCGGGTTGTTCAACAAGGGCAGCATGACTACGTTCTTCCCCGGCGGGTGAGGTAATTGATTTTTCCAGCCAAAGACCAGTGGTCCTTCTCGTACGACGAAGACGATTTCATCGTCGCCAACCACCCCGACTTCGACAGCTCCATCAACGACGCTGTTTCCAATTATTTCGACGACGTGCGCAATATCCACTCCACGGAATGGCTCATGTCGGAGTGGAGGGAGATCGAGAGGCGCTATCCGGAGGAACCCAACGGCGTTTCCTTCAACGCGACCGTGGCAACACTTTCAGGTGCGGGCAAGGTGACCATCGAGTCTCAGTATGGTCAATTCGAGACGATCACACTCCCGGAGTCAGAATTTCTCTGCGCTATTCGCGCTTTCCACGAGTTCCTTTCACCTGCCAGAAGTGATGACTGAATCCGGCTCACCAAGCCGAGTCTGCCCCGCCGAACCGCGCTTCAGGAGCAGCACATGACCCAGGACGTCATAGCCCTCACCCCGCAGATGCCGGACACCAAGACGCTCTTGGCCGGGCTCCTCGCCGGCGGTCCCGATCTGCTCGTGAACCGGGCGGGCGACGGGTCGGTCGCTCAACTGTGCACGGCTGCCGGGCAGGCGCTGGTGTCGGTCGAGGCGCCCCGGTACGTCCAAGTACCGGGCGAGGTGGCCCGGTTGCTCGGGCCGGACGTGTACGCGGAGTCGCCCGTGTGGTGGACCGAGGCGCGGGCGACCAGTTCTGTGGAGGGGGCCGCGCGGCTGGCCGGGTCGGTCGCCGGGCGGCTGGTCGCCGTGCACGGGGGCGAGGTCTGGCCGCGCGAGGCCGGTCATACCGATGTCGTGGCCGATCTCGCCGAGGCCGTCGCGGAAGCGACCCCCCTGGGCGTCGACCTGCTCACCGAGAAGGCCGCCGTCGTCATCCAGGGCCGCCCCATGATCGCTGCCACGACCTGGCTGACCGACGTGGTGCGCAACGCGGCCCGCACCGGACGCGAACTCCAGCTCGTCACCCCGCCCAGCACCCGGCTCACCTTCCCTGCCCGCACGCTGCTGGACGGGCTCCCCTCCCGCTGGGTCGTGAGCGACCCCGAATGCGGCTACTACGACGGACTCTCCGGGACCGTATTGCACTGGCACGGCGGGCGATTCACCCACGCCGCCGACGACAGGCCCCAGGTCGCGGAGGCCTTCCGGCCCCGCCCTGGCACCGAAGGCGAACGGCAACTGCTGCTCTCCATCCGTACGGTCCACCCCGCCGACGAGCATCTCGTCCTGGGCGGCGCCCTGGAACAGGCCTGGCGCACACTCACCGGAGCCCCGCCCGCCGGATGGGCAACCTCCGAACCCGTCAGCGTTCTCTGGTCACCAAGGCAGTTGACCGATCTGGCCCGCACCCGCGCCCAGCAGTCCCTGCCCACCTGGGCCGTCGCGATCGGCACCCCCGACCACCCGGCGATCGCCACCGTGCGCATCGCCCGCACCCACCTCGGCGTCGAGGAGCACATCACGCTGGCCGTCGGCTACCGCGCCGATCAGCACGCCCCGGTGGCCGCCATGCCTGAACTGGCCGAATCCCTGGCCGCCAGGCACAACCTCGCCACGATGATCGGCCAACTGCGCACCGCACGCGCGGATCTGACCACCCCCGCCCACCACGAGCCACCCCCGGTACCGCTCTCCTTCACCCTCGGCCCCGGCGCCGTGGCCGAACTCGACGCGGACCGCACCCCCTTCGCCCCGACCCGGCTCGGCCCTGCCGCCCGGCCTGCCCTGCACTACGCGCTCGGCGACGGCACCGATCCCGCCGCCTGGCAGCGCCTGCGGCAGATCAACGACCATGTGAATGGCACCCGGCAGACGAACCAGGCAGGCGAGTCCGCGGCAGGCACGCAAACCACTCCGGCGAGCTACGCAGCGCCTCTGCGTCAAAGGAACTGCTAGTGGGCTTCTGGATGGGAATCACCCGGCACGAGAACGCAGAAATCCTGCAACTGCTGGACCACCCGGAAGGGCCGGACGCGGGCAGGGAGCGGGTTTGCGACGAGTGGAACTCCGACGACGACCGTCACCGGCCCGGATCCCTGCTGCGCACGTTGGAGTCGACATGCATCACACGTACCTGGGATGCGATCCACACGCTGCTGACCGGGTGCGAGAACGTCAACATGGTCGATTTCGCTCCCCCTACCGGTGAACCGCCTGCCTGCGACGTCATCATGGGAGGCCTCATCGTCGGGCGCCGCGGTGGCCATGGCCTGCGGTGAACAATCTCCTGCTGCTGATGCCGGACGAGGTCCGTGCCGTCGACCGATTTCTTCAAGGCATCGACCTGGACGAGATGATCCGGGAGCGCTGCGATCTACTGGACGAGGTGTACGTGTACTCCTTCTACACGACCGTCCGGAAGGAAGACGGCAGCGAGCACGAGTCGACCATGGCCGAAGACGGCAGCCTCGCCGCCGACTTCGCGACCCTGCGCGACTTCTACGCCCGCGCGGCCGAAGCCGGAAACGCCGTGATCAAGGACATCTCCTGACCGGCCGCAGGCTCTTCGGGAGTCAGCCCTGGCAGCGGCCCTCTCTGAGGGTACGTACGAGGTCGGCCCATGCACCGGGTGTGGTGCGGAGTACCGCCCCGGTGGGGTCGGCGGACTCGGTCAGGCTGACCGCACCCGGGGCGGGGACGGCTACGTGTATGCAGGACTCGCCCTCGCCGCAGTACGAGGACTTCTGCCACATGTGACTCGACAATTCGGATCCCTTCACAGGCTGTGGGCAACGGCGTGTATCAGGTCTCGCGACCCGGCAACGTCCAGGGCAAGCGACTCCAGACGGGCCAGGACCTTGCGGTATTTGTTGAGTTGGGCTTCGGCATCCAGGAGGACGATGCCGTGTGCCTGATCCAGCTGAACGGTGTCCAGCTGCGGCACGGGCCCGTGAACGTAGTAGATGGGCTGTCCCGCTCCTGGGTACGCACCCGCCCTGAACGGGATCACTTGAATCGTGACCTGCTCACGCTCGCTCATGGTCAGGAGATGCGCCAGTTGCTGCCTGGCCACGGTCGGCCCGCCGAATTCCATGTGCAGAGCCGCTTCGTGGATGACCGCACGGTAAGGAGGCGGGTCCTCCCGGAAGATGACGCCTTGTCGCTTGATGCGAAAAGACAGGCGGTGCTCGACCTCCGGAGGAGGCAGAGCGGGAACAACCTGGCGGAACACCTCACGTGCATGGTCTGCGGTCTGGAGCAGCCCAGGCAGTCCGGCTGTGTGCGAGGTGCGCAGCGCGGCCCCATGATGCTCAAGCTCTGCCAGGTCCAGCAGGCCGTTGGAAAGAATCTCGCGATACTCCTCCCACCAGCCGCGCTTGCGGTCGCCGGTCATGGCTGCCAGCGCGTTGACCAACTCGTGGTCCGGGCAGTTGTAGTGGCTGGACAGTGTGCGCACGCGCTCCGCACTGACGCCATAGCGGCCGGCTTCGATGTTGCTGATGCGAGCCTGGTTGCCGCCGAGGAGCTTGGCGGCCTCGGTCGCGGTGATCCCAGCACGCTCACGCAACTTGCGAAGCTCGGCTCCCAGCCGCTGTCGGCGGGCTGTTGGCGTTGTGCTGGCTGACATCACTCTCTCCCCGGCTTCGTCACCCACACGAGGGTATCTGGCATCTATTCCGCGAACTTCATGGAATGTATTCCATGTTGCGCTCTACCTTGGGTCTCAGGCCACCCGCCCGGAAGTACCCCGCTCGACGGAGCGGCCTCGTCACCGGGCAATCGGAAATCCGCGATCCAACTTCCTCCCGTGAACGGAGACTTCCATGGTCGGTTCCACGGTATCCCCGCCCTGGACATACACCCTCCAACTCCCGCAGGATCCCCGCGCCCCCGGCGTCGCCCGTGCCACCCTCCGCAACGTCCTGCGCGTGCACGGCATGCCCGAACTCACCGAGATCGCCGAACTGTTGGCCAGCGAGCTGGTCACCAACGCCTACCTCTACTCCTCGGGGCCGTACTCCCTGCGCCTGCGCGACGCCGGACGCAGCCGCATCCGGCTCAGCGTCCGGGACACCGATCCGCACATCCCGGCCCCGTTCCGATGGGGCACTCCGGCACCGGAGGAACTGGCCGAACGCGGGCGGGGGCTGTATCTCGTCACGCTCTACGCGGAGTCCTGGGGCGCGTACCCGATGCGCGGCGGACTGCCGGGGCAGGGCGGGAAACTGCTCTGGGCCGAGTGCGCGGCCAAGGCGTAGGCGCCCCCCGCAGACCTCAGCGCGCCGCGTACTCCTCCAGCCACGCCGGGAACTCCGTCAGGGACGACAGGACGACGTCCGCGCCCGCCGCCCGGAGTTCCGTCGCGTCGCAGGGGCCCGTGGTGACCGCGACCGACAGGGCGCCGGCCGTGCGGGCGCCTCGTACGTCGCCGGTGTGGTCGCCCACGTAGATGTGGGCGCCGTGCTCGCGCAGGGCGTGGCCCTTGGCCTCGGCCCACAGGCCGCCGATGACGGCGTCGGGCTCGATGCCGAGGTGGGACATGTGGAGTTCCGCGCTCGGACGGTACTTGGCGGTGACGACTATCGTCCGGCCGCCCCGTTCGCGGATCGCCGCGATCGACTCCCGGGCGCCCGGCAGCGCGAGGCTGGGGGCGATGGCGTGTGTGGGATAGATCTCGCGGTAGCGGTCGGCGATCGCGGCCACCTTCTCGGCCGGGAACCAGTTCCGCAGCTCCTCGTCGACCGGCGGGCCGAGCCGGCTCACCACCAGGTCGGCGTCGATCGGCGTCCCCGTTTCGGCGGAAAGCGCCAGGTAGGCGGCCTTGATGCCGGGCCGGGTGTCCAGGAGCGTCATGTCGAGGTCGAAGCCGACCGTCAGGGGGTGCGAAGGCATGACCACCATTGTCGCGGGGGTGGGCGGCGCGTCCGTGCCCGGTGCGGCCTTCAGGCCCGGAATGACGGTGCTTAGACTTAGCCAAGCCTTACCTTTGCGCCGTTCACGCCACTTGTTCTCCGCCACTTGATTGGGTCCGATGTCAGCCGCCGCTCCACGCCGCCCCAGACGCGCACTTGCGACGGCGGCGGCCGTTGCGGCGCTGCTCGTGGCGGTACTCCTCAGCCTGGCCGTGGGGGCCCGTTCCATACCCCCGTCCGAAGTGTTCGACGCCCTGCTGCACGGCGGGCACTCCGACAACGCCGAAGTCATCCGGAACATGCGCGTCCCGCGCACCCTGATCGGGCTGATGGTCGGCGCCGCGCTGGCCGTCGCCGGCACCGTGCTCCAGGGCATCACCCGTAACCCCATCGCCGACCCCGGCATCCTCGGCATCAGCCAGGGCGCCTCGGTGGGTGTGGTGCTGGCCATCGCGTTCGCCGGGGTCCACAGCCTCACGGGGTACGTGTGGTTCGGCTTCGCGGGGGCGGCGATCGCCTCCGTCGCCGTGTACGCGATCGCGTCGAGCGGGCGCGGGGGCGCCACCCCCGTGAAGCTCGCGCTGGGCGGCGCCGCCATCAACGCGCTGCTGGTGTCGGTGGTCTCGGCGGTGCTGACGACCAAGGCGTCCGCACTGGACGAGTTCCGCTTCTGGCAGGTCGGCTCGCTCGGCGGGCGCGAGGCCGAGGTGGCGGGGCAGATCTGGCCGTTCGTGCTGCTCGGGACGGTGCTCGTGCTGTCCGTCGCGCGGGGGCTGGACGCGCTGGCGCTCGGCGAGGACGTCGCGAAGGGGCTCGGGCAGAACGTCGCGACGGTGCGGATCGTCGGCGGCGTCGGAGCCACGGTGCTGACCGGGGTCGGTGTCGCGGCGGCCGGGCCGATCGCTTTCATCGGGCTCGCCGTACCGCACATCGCCCGCGCGGTCGTCGGCTCCGACCACCGCTGGGTGCTGCCGATGGCGGCGCTGCTCGGGCCCGTGATGCTGCTGGTGTCCGATGTGATCGGCCGTATCGTCTTCCCGCCGAGCGAGGTCCCGGCGGGCGTGATGACGGCGCTGATCGGGGTGCCGTTCCTGGTCGCCCTCGTACGCCGGAAGGCGGTGCCCGCATGAGCGCCACGACCGAGGTCCGGGTGCGGCCGGCCGGGTATCACGTCGTACGGATCGGGGCGCGGGGGCGGTTCCTGCTGCACCGGCGGGCGGCCCTGGTCGCCGCCGCGCTCGTCGTGCTGCTGGCCGCCGTCTGTGTCGCGTACCTCTGCGTCGGCGAGAGCTTCGTCGCGCCCGGCGAGGTCGTGAAGGTGGTCCTGGGACAGCCGTCCCCCGACGAACTCGTCGTCGGCACGCTGCGGCTGCCGCGGATGACCGTGGGGCTGCTGGTCGGCACGGCCTTCGGGATCGCCGGCGCACTGATCCAGACCGTCGCCCGCAATCCCCTCGCGAGCCCCGACATCATCGGCATCAGCCAGGGGGCGAGCGCGCTCACGGTGGGCGCGATGACCTTCGGCATCACCTCGTACACGGTGCTGCCGTACCTCTCCGTCATCGGCGGGGTGGCCGCGGCGGCACTCGTGTACGTCTTCGCCTGGCGCGGCGGACTGCACGCCACCCGTTTCGTCCTCATCGGCATCGGCTTCGCCATCGCGCTGCGCTCGGTGACCACGCTGTTCCTGACGAAGGGCGACTACCTGGTCGCCCAGCAGGCGCACATCTGGATGACCGGCTCCCTCAACGGCCGTGGCTGGGCCGAGGCCGCCCCGATCGGCTGGACGCTGCTGATCCTGCTGCCCGCCGTCCTGTGGGCCGCCCGCGCGCAGCGCACCGTCTCGATGGACGACGACACCGCGACCGCGCTCGGGGTGCGGCTGGGGCGGGTACGGCTGGGTCTGGTCGCGCTCGGGGTGATCCTGGCGTCCGTGGCGACCGGCACGGCCGGACCGGTCGACTTCGTGGCGCTCCTCGCCCCGCAGATCGCCCGCCGGATGACCCGCACCGCACAGATCCCGCTGCTCTGCTCGGCGTTGCTCGGCGCGGTGATCGTGGTCTTCGCGGACCTGCTGGCACGCAGGCTCTTCTCCCCCACCGAGCTGCCGGTGGGCGTACTGACGGCGGCGGTCGGCGCCCCGTATCTGATCTGGCTGATCATCCGCGGGCAGGGCGGCGGTCGCGGCCGTAGTGGAGGCACAGCATGAGTTCGACCCCGATGTCCGACGCCACGGTGGCCGGGACCACGACCGGCCGGCTCACCGCGCGGGGGCTGACGCTCGCCTACGAGGACCGCACCGTCGTCGACGCGCTGGACCTCGACGTCCCGGACGGCCGGGTCACGGTCATCGTCGGCCCGAACGCCTGCGGCAAGTCGACCACCCTGCGCGCGCTCGGCCGGCTCCTCAGGCCGCGCGGCGGGGCCGTGCTCCTCGACGGCACCGAGCTGTCGAAGATCCCCACCCGGAAGATCGCCCAGTCGATCGGGCTGCTGCCGCAGACCCCGGTGGCCCCGGAGGCGATCACCGTCAGCGACCTCGTCGCCCGGGGCCGCCAGCCGCATCAGCACTGGTGGCAGCAGTGGTCCGACGAGGACGAGCGGGCGGTGACGGACGCCATGGCGCGTACGGACATCACCGCGCTCGGCGACCGGTCCGTGGACGAGCTGTCCGGCGGTCAGCGCCAGCGGGTCTGGATCGCGATGGCGCTCGCCCAGGAGACCGATCTGCTGCTGCTCGACGAACCGACCACGTACCTCGACATCGCGCACCAGGTGGAGGTCCTGGACCTGGTGCGCCGGCTCACCGCCCCGGCGGCGGACGGCAGCCGCGGCCGGACCGTCGTCACCGTGCTCCACGACCTCAACCAGGCCGCCCGGTACGCGGACCACCTGGTCGCCATGAAGGCGGGCCGGATCGTCGCCGAGGGCCACCCGCAGGACATCGTCACCGCCGGACTCGTACGCGAGGTCTTCGGCCTGGAAGCGGTGATCGTCCCGGACCCGGTGACCGGTTCACCGCTCGTCGTGCCGGGCGCCCCGTGGCAGGCCGGACCGGCCGCGTGAGCCCGCGCGCCGGAACATCCACGACCGACCACCCCCGTCCCCACGAAAGGCACCCCATGGCCTCCTCCGTCCGCCGCCGCGGCCTCGTTCTCGGCGCGCTCTCCCTGGCCGGCGCGCTCACGCTCTCC
Source organism: Streptomyces sp. NPDC048295 (assembly GCF_040652135.1). Taxonomy (NCBI): domain Bacteria; kingdom Bacillati; phylum Actinomycetota; class Actinomycetes; order Kitasatosporales; family Streptomycetaceae; genus Streptomyces; species Streptomyces sp. NPDC048295. The sequence goes on along the minus strand of NZ_JBEZLL010000003.1, from coordinate 12,078 downwards.
GCCTGCGGATTCTCCGAGTCCGGCGGGAGCGCCACCGGCTCCTCCGACTCGGGCTCCGGCGCCGGCTCCGCGAAGACCCGCACGGTCAAGACGGCCATGGGTGATGTCGAGGTCCCGGTGGCCCCCGAGCGCGTCGTGGTCCTCGACACCGGTGAACTGGACTCCGCGCTCACCCTCGGCGTGCGGCCCGTCGGCGCGACGCACTCGGCGTCGGAGGACGGCTTCCCCTCCTACCTGCCCGCGAGCCGGACGAAGGGCATCAAGGAGGTCGGCGAGATCGCCAACCCCGACCTGGAGACCGTCGCCTCGCTGAAGCCGGACCTGATCCTCACCTCCAAGGTCCGCGACGGCGACCGTTACGAGCAGCTGAAGGCGATCGCCCCGACCGTCATGACGGAGTCCACCGGAACCGCCTGGAAGGAGAACTTCCAGCTGCACGCGGAGGCGCTCGGCAAGCAGGCCGAGGCGAAGAAGGCCGTCGCCGACTACGACGCCCATGTCGCGAAGGTGACCGAGGCGATCGGCGGCAGGAAGAAGGCCGCCGACACCGACGTCAACTTCGTCCGCTTCGTCGAGGGAGCCGACATCCGCATCTACGGCAAGCAGAACTACATCGGCTCGATCCTCGCCGACCTCGGCATGGGCCGCCCCGCGATCACCGACAAGGCCAAGGACGGCTTCTCGTACGACGTGTCGCCCGAGAAGATCGACCTCGCGGACGCGGACGTCGTCTTCACGTCGACGTACGGCGACCCGGCGAAGGCGAGGACCACCAGCACGATGAACAGCGGCCTGTGGAAGGGGCTGAAGGCGTCCAGGGACGGGAAGGTCTTCAAGGTCGACGACCGGCTGTGGATCGCGGGCATCGGCTACACCGCCGCGGGCAGGATCCTCGACGAGTTCCAGGCGAAGATGACCGGCTGACGTCCCGGCCCCGCCCGGCGCGGCGGGGGCGCAGCCCGGCCGACACGACCAGGACCGGCTGACGTCCCGAACCCGCCCAGCGGAACCGGGACGCGGCCCCGGCCGACACGACCAGGACCGGCTGACGTCCCGAACCCGCCCGGCACAACCAGGGCGTGGCCCCGGCCGTCACTGCCGTGGCCTCCGCGACCGCCACACCAGGTAGAGCGCGGAGGCGACGGCCGCCCCCCGCACCACCCACGGCCACGTCTGGTCGATCGCGTCGTTCATCTGCCCGGTCCCGATGGGCTCGCCCCACCGGCCGTCGGTCCTGCCCCACAGCCAGACCAGGGCACCCGCCGCGACCACGCCCGGCAGCCCCATCGCGGCCCACTTCGCCTCCACGCGGGACAGGGTGCGCGAGCTGTACGCGAGCAGCCAGCCGCCCGCCAGGGCCAGCCAGGAACCCGTCACGGCGCCCGCCACCAGCAGCACCGCGGCGAGCAGCAGCAGCGGGTGGGAGAAGCCGTGGCCACCCGCCCGGTCCTCGCGCGCCGCACGGCGCCAAAGCCGCGGGAACCGGCGGCGGCGCGGCGCCTCCTGCTCCGCCTCTTCCTCCCCGGCACCCGGCTCCCCGTCCGGCTCCTCGTCCCCCGCCGCGCGCGGGCGCGGCACCGCTGCCGCTTCCCCGGACGGCGGCCGCCTCATCATGTCCGGGATCTCGACCCCGCCGACGAACCCCGGCACGGCGACCCCGTCGTCGAACGGCCCCGGCTCGATCCGCCACCAGTCGGGCTCGCTCCCGGACGGGCCCAGCTCGTCCGTACCGGCCATGTGCGGCGGCGAGGGCACCCGGCCGGCCGGCGCCTCCGGCGCACCGGACCCGGGCTCCTCGGGCTCCTCGGGCCGCGACGCGCCCTTGCGCGAACTGTCTTTGCCGTCCTTCCGGAGCATCCCCTTGCGCGGCCGGGGGATGCTCCGGCCCTCCTGCGCCGCGGGCTCCGGCCGCCCCGCGATCTCCACCGTGCCGTCGCCCGACGAGGCCGCGGCGGCCACCAGTTCGTCCGGTGTGCCGAGCCTCCCGATGATGCGGCGGACCGCCGCCGGGCTGTCCCCGGACGGCTTCCCGCGCTGCCGGTCGATCTCGCCCCGGAGCGTCGCCACCAGCCTCATCCGGGCGGCCGAGGACAGCTGTTGCTGCTGCGCCAGGTCCCCGACCCGGCTCAGATAGTCGTAGACCAGCTGGTCGCTCTCGATCCCCACGCGATCGTTCCCCTCTACCGCCGTGCACCGACGGTAGCGCCCTCGGAGCCTCTCGGGCCTGTCCGGAGCGGCTACCGTGGGACGGATGGGGATGACCACACCACCGCGGACGCTCGCCGAAGCTCTTCGCGCCCGGGACGACGAGTCGCTGGCCGGGCTGCTGCGCGCCCGCCCCGATCTCCTCAACCCGGTGCCGGGCGACATCACCCAGCTCGCGACGAGGGCCGGCACCCGCGCCTCCGTCGTACGCGCGCTGGAGCACCTCGACAAGTTCGCCCTGCAGACCGCCGAGGCGCTCGCGGTGGCCACCGACCCCGCCCCGTACGAGACGCTGCTCGGGCTGCTCACCGGCGACGGCCGGGACGACGGCGAGCACCGTGACGGCGCGGGCGCGGCGATCGCGGGCGCGCTGCCCGGCGCGCTGGCCACCCTGCGCGAACAGGCCCTCGTCTGGGGCGAGGACGAGCGGCTGCGGCTGGTGCGCACGGCGCGCGAGATCCTCGCGCCGTCCCCGCAGCACGCCTCCCCCACCGGTCTCGGGCCGACCGTCGCCGAGGCGACCTCCGGCATGTCGCCGGGCCGCCTCCAGGAGATCCTGACCGCCGCCGGGCTCCCCGCCACGCACGACCCGGTCTCCGCCGTGGCCGCCTTGTCCGCGCTCTTCACCGACCGGGCCAGGATGGGAGAGCTGCTGGACAGCGCCCCGGCCGAGGCCCTGTCCGTACTGGACCGGCTGGTGTGGGGGCCGCCGTACGGGGAGGTGACCCCGAACCCCACCCCGCCCGTGAAGTGGCTGCGCGACCACGGGCTGCTGCTGCCCGTGTCGACCCGCACCGTGGTGCTGCCCCGCGAGGCCGCCCTGCATCTGCGGGCCGGGCGCGCCCACCGCGTACCGGAACCGCGGCCGCCGGCCGTGGAGGCGGTCGCCAACCGCGATCCACAGGCTGTGGACAGCGCCGCGGCCGGCCAGGCGTTCCTGGCGGTGAACACCGTCGAGGAGCTGCTGAAGAGCTGGAACGGCGGCGGCCCCGCGATACTGCGGGCCGGCGGGCTCAGCGTCCGCGAGCTGAAGAAGACCGCCACCGCCCTGGAGGTCCCCGAGCAGGTCGCCGCGTTCTGGGTCGAACTCGCCTACGCGGCCGGGCTGCTCGCCTCCGACGGGGAGGCCGACGAACGCTACGCGCCGACGCCCGCGTACGACGACTGGGCCGAACTCCCCGCCCAGGAACGCTGGACGGCCCTCGCCACCGCCTGGCTCGCCGCCACCCGCACCTCCGGCCTGGTCGGCGGCCAGGACGCCAAGGGCCGCGCCCTGTCCGCGCTGGGCCCCGAACTCGACCGCTCCGCCGCCCCCGAAGTACGCCACCGGGTCCTCGCCCTCCTCTCCGCCCTGGAACCCGGCACCGCCCCCGACCCGGAGACCGTCCTCGCCCGGCTGCGCTGGGAACGCCCCCTGCGCGGCGCCTCCGTCTCGGCCGGGGACACCGTCGACCTGCGGTCCCGGATCGCCCTGTGGACGCTCAACGAGTCCGAGCTCCTCGGCATCACCGGCCGCGGCGCGCTCGCCACGCACACCCGGGCCCTGCTCGGCACCGGGCCCGCCGAGGCCGCCGCGCTGCTCGCGCCGCTCATCCCGGAACCGCTGGACCACGTACTGCTCCAGGCCGACCTGACGGCCGTCGCCCCCGGCCCGCTGGAACGCCCCCTGGCCGACATGCTCTCCGCCCTCGCGGACATCGAGTCGAAGGGCGGCGCGACGGTCTACCGCTTCACCCCCGGCTCCGTACGCCGCGCCCTGGACGCCGGGCAGTCCGCGGCCGACCTGCACGCGTTCCTCGCCGCCCACAGCCGCACGCCCGTCCCGCAGCCGCTCAGCTATCTCATCGACGACGTGGCCCGCCGCCACGGCCACCTCCGGATCGGCGCCGCCTCCTCGTACGTGCGCTGCGACGACGAGGCCGTGCTGAACGAGATCCTCGCCGACAAGCGCTCGGCCACCCTGCGCCTGCGCCGCCTCGCGCCGACCGCCGTGGCCGCCCAGGTCGACCCCGCGTCCCTGCTCGAAGGGCTGCGCGAGATGGGGTACGCGCCGGCCGCCGAGTCCGCCGAGGGCGATGTCCTGATCACCCGCGCGGGCGCCCGCCGCACCCCGCCCCGCACGGCCCCCGTCCCCGTGCCGGAGGGCCCTCCGGTCCCGGACGAGACCCTGCTCGGCGCGGCGGTCCGGGCGATCCGCGCCGGGGACACGGCCGCCACGGTGGTCCGCAAGGACGCCCCGGAATCGCCCGCCACCGCGCCCGGCGCCCTGCCCCGCACCACCTCCGCCGAGACCCTCGCCACCGTCCAGGCCGCCGCGATGACCGGCTCGGCGCTCTGGATCGGCTATGTGAACGCGGACGGCGCCGCCAGCCAGCGCGTCATCGCCCCGGTCCGGGTCGAGGGCGGTTTCGTCACGGCGTACGACCACACGGCGGACGAGGTCCGCACGTACCCGCTGCACCGCATCACCGGCGTCGCCGAACTGGCCGACGACACCACGGCGTAGCCCCCGGCACCTCCCCGCCCCTTCCCCGTCCCCTCCCCATCGGCCACGGCCGGACGTGGCAGCCGGACGTGGCAGTGCGTGCGAATCGGGGGCGGGCCGGCCGGGCGAAGGGCACACTCTGTCGTGTCCACGACGCTGGAGGGGGATGTCATGCGGCGCACCGAAGCGGCCAGGCAGCTGGGGGGATTCGTCCGTGAGCACCGTACCGACGGGGGCAGACGGCTGCGGCACGCCGGAATGATGCTCCTCGTCGGGGCGGTGGGCATGGCTTTCGGGGTGCCGGTGGCCGTCGCGTCGATCGGCACCACCCACGGGGCTCCGGAGCTGGCCGGCCTGCTGCTCGGCGTCGGGCTGATAGGGCTGGGGCTGGGCATCTGGCGGCTGGTCCAGGGGTTCCGTACCCGTGAGCAGTGCTTCGACATCCACGAACGGGGGCTGACCCACCGCGTCGCGGGCACCGTCACCCTGGTCCCGTGGCAGGACATCGCGTCCGTCGGCGCGCGCGGCGAGGAAGACCGGCCGCTGGCCGAGGCCCGCGGCGTGGGCTTCACCTGTGACCTCGTGCTGACCGACGGACGCAGGATCCGCGTCGACACCTTCACCGAGGACGTCCGGCAACTGGCGCAGACCGTTCACGCCGCCGTACACCTGGGGCAGCTCCCCGAAGGACGGGGCCGCCGCCGGGCGGACTGACCGGCGGACGGGCCCGCACCCGGCGCGACCGCGCCCGCATGCGGCACACTGGACGTTTGGCCGCATCCGTGGCCGCACCCCGCAGAAAGGGCCGACGCGCGTGACCGGACCTCTCATCGTCCAGAGCGACAAGACGCTGCTCCTCGAAGTCGACCACGACCAGGCCGACGCCTGCCGCCGGGCCATCGCGCCCTTCGCCGAGCTGGAGCGGGCGCCCGAGCACATCCACACCTACCGGCTGACGCCGCTCGGGCTGTGGAACGCGCGCGCCGCCGGGCACGACGCCGAGCAGGTCGTCGACGCCCTCGTGCAGTACTCGCGCTACCCCGTTCCGCACGCGCTGCTCGTCGACATCGCCGAGACGATGGCCAGGTACGGCCGCCTCACCCTGTCCAAGCACCCGGTGCACGGCCTGGTGCTGACCTCCACCGACCGGCCCGTGCTGGAGGAGATCCTCCGGTCGAAGAAGGTGCAGCCGCTGGTCGGGGCGCGGATCGACCCGGACACCGTGGCGGTGCACCCGTCCGAGCGCGGGCAGATCAAGCAGACGCTGCTGAAGCTGGGCTGGCCGGCCGAGGACCTCGCCGGTTACGTCGACGGCGAGGCGCACCCCATCGATCTGGCCGAGGACGGCTGGGCGCTGCGGCCGTACCAGAAGCAGGCCGTCGAAGGGTTCTGGCACGGTGGCTCGGGTGTCGTCGTACTGCCCTGTGGTGCGGGGAAGACCCTGGTCGGGGCCGGTGCCATGGCCCAGGCGAAGGCGACCACGCTGATCCTGGTGACGAACACCGTCTCGGCCCGGCAGTGGAAGCACGAGCTGGTGAAGCGGACTTCGCTGACCGAGGACGAGATCGGCGAGTACAGCGGTACGCGCAAGGAGATCCGGCCGGTCACCATCGCCACGTACCAGGTGCTGACGACCCGTCGCAAGGGCGTCTACCCGCACCTGGAGCTGTTCGACTCCCGCGACTGGGGGCTGGTGATCTACGACGAGGTGCATCTGCTGCCCGCGCCCGTCTTCAAGTTCACCGCCGACCTCCAGGCCCGGCGGCGCCTCGGTCTCACCGCGACGCTGGTGCGCGAGGACGGCCGCGAATCGGACGTCTTCTCGCTGATCGGGCCCAAGCGGTTCGACGCCCCGTGGAAGGAGATCGAGGCGCAGGGCTACATCGCGCCGGCCGACTGCGTCGAGGTGCGGGTCAATCTGACGGACTCGGAGCGGCTTGCCTACGCGACCGCCGAGGCCGAGGAGAAGTACCGGTTCTGTGCGACGACCGCGACGAAGCGGAAGGTGACGGAGGCGCTGGTGCGCAAGCACCGCGGCGAGCAGACCCTGGTCATCGGGCAGTACATCGACCAGCTCGACGAGCTGGGTGAGCATCTGAACGCCCCGGTGATCAAGGGCGAGACGAGCAACGCCCAGCGCGAGAAGCTCTTCGACGCGTTCCGGGAGGGCGAACTCCACGTCCTGGTGGTCTCGAAGGTCGCGAACTTCTCCATCGACCTGCCGGAGGCGACCGTCGCGATCCAGGTCTCGGGGACCTTCGGCTCGCGCCAGGAGGAGGCGCAGCGGCTCGGCCGGGTGCTGCGGCCGAAGGCGGACGGGCACGAGGCGCGGTTCTACTCGGTGGTCGCGCGCGACACGATCGACCAGGACTTCGCGGCGCACCGCCAGCGGTTCCTGGCCGAGCAGGGGTACGCGTACCGGATCGTGGACGCGGACGAGCTGCTGGCCGACAGCTGACCGGCGGTCGCGGGTGTGCCCGGTCGTGCTCAGTGGGCGTGGTGGCGGCGGACGCCCGCCTCCTCCGCGTACTCGCCGAGCACGACCACGCCGAACGCGGCGCGGGCGAAGACCTTGACGGCGCGGACCGCGTCGCCGAGGCGGTGGCTGCGGTGGTGACCGGTGGCCGCGGTCGCGCCGTGCGCGGGGCCGGTCCTGCGGGGGTTCAGGAGAACTGTGCTCATGTGTTCCATGGTCCTGCGTCCGGCTCGTACGGGCATCGGCCCGCGGGCGGAATCCGGGAGCGGCGCGGGTAGGTCTGCGGTCGCATGCCGTCCCCTACGGGATGGACGCCGTCGGTAATCCGCTCGCCCCCGGCGGACGCGGTCGATACAATCGCCGGTCTGCCCGCCTCCCGCACCGTGGTACCGGCAGCGGCCCGCAAGGTCCCGCCGGCAGCCGGGGGAGCGCCGCCGACCGGACGGAAACCGGCCGACAGCCGTACGCGCACCCGCTGCGCGTACCCGTGATCGATCCCCCAGCGGACCGCATCGCCCCCGAGCACCTGCCGGGGACGGGCTGCGGTCCGCCGTCCTGCGTTGAACAGCCGGAGGCAACACCGTGCCCGCGCACGAACACGAGAGCGACACCACCACCGATCCCCTGGCCCGCGAACGCGCCCATCTCACGGCGTCCCGCGCCGCGTTGCGCGCCATGCGCGAGGACGCCCAGGCCCTGGACATCCGCGATGTCACCGCGAACTGGGTCAACGCGGCCGTCCTGCAGGCGCAGATCGACGAGCGCATCAAGTCGCTCGCCGATCTCGCCCACACCCCGCTCTTCTTCGGGCGGCTGGACTATCTGCACCGGGTCGGTGCCGAGCAGGCCGAGGGCGCGGAGGGCGAGCAGTTCTACATCGGGCGCCGCCATGTCCACGACGCCGGCGGGGACCCGATGGTCATCGACTGGCGCGCGCCCGTCTCGCAGCCGTTCTACCGGGCGTCCAGGAAGGACCCGCAGGACGTGGGGCAGCGTCGCCGCTTCGGTTACACCGGCGGTGAGCTGACCGCGTACGAGGACGAGCACCTCACCGACCCCGCCGAGGCCGAGCAGACCAGCAAGCTGCTCCAGGCGGAGATCGAGCGGCCGCGTGTCGGTCCGATGCGGGACATCGTCGCGACGATCCAGCCCGAGCAGGACGAGATCGTCCGCAGCGAGCTCGGCGGGACGGTGTGCGTGCAGGGTGGCCCCGGCACCGGGAAGACGGCCGTCGGCCTGCACCGGGTGGCGTATCTGCTGTACGCGCACCGGGAGCGGCTGGCCCGTACCGGCACCCTGGTCATCGGGCCGAACCGGTCCTTCCTCCAGTACATCGAGCAGGTGCTGCCGGCCCTCGGTGAGCTGGCGGTGAAGCAGGCGACCGTCGACGACCTGGTGACGGCCGGCATCGAGGTGCGCGGGGAGGACCCGGCGGACGCCGCCGTCGTCAAGGGCGACGCCCGGATGGCCGAAGTGCTGCGGCGGGCGATCCGTTCGCATGTGACGCCGCCGACGGAGCCGGTCGTGGTGGTGCGCGGTTCGCGGCGCTGGCGGGTTCCGGCGTACGAGCTGGAGGAGATGGTCACCGAGCTGCTGGCCCGCGACATGCGCTACGGGGCCGCCCACGACGCGCTTCCGCAGCGCATCGCGCACTCCGTCCTGGTCCGGATGGAGGAGGCGGGCGAGGCGCCCGACGACCGGGTGCAGAACGCGGTGGCCCGCAATCCCGCCGTGAAGGCTGCGGTGAAGGCGATCTGGCCGGCCGTCGACCCGGCGAAGCTGGTGCTGCGGCTGCTGTCGGACGCGGAGTTCCTGGCCGCCCACGCCCAGGGGCTGCTCAGCGAGGACGAGCAGAAGACGATCCTGTGGACGAAGCCGGCCCGGAGCGTGAAGTCGGCGAAGTGGTCGGCGGCGGACGCGGTGCTGATCGACGAGGCGAACGATCTGGTGGCGCGTACGCATTCGCTCGGCCATGTGGTGCTCGACGAGGCGCAGGACCTGTCCCCCATGCAGTACCGGGCGGTGGGGCGGCGCTGCACCACGGGTTCGGCGACGGTCCTCGGCGATCTCGCCCAGGGCACGACGCCGTGGTCGACGGAGAGCTGGGCGCAGGCGCTGCACCATCTCGGCAAGTCGGACGCGGTGGTGGAGGAGCTGACGGCGGGCTTCCGTGTGCCGCGCGAGGTGATCGCGTACGCCTCGCGGCTGCTGCCGGTGATCTCGCCGGGCCTGGCGGCGGTGGAGTCGGTGCGTGAGTCGCCGGGTTCGCTGGAGGTGCGGGCGGCGGGCGGTCCGGCGGAGCTGGACGCGGCGGTGCTGGCGGCGTGCGAGGAGTCGCTGGAGCGGGAGGGTTCGATCGGCCTGATCGCGGCCGACGCGCGGATCCCCGCGCTGGCTCAGGCGCTGGCCGCGGCGGGGCACGCGTATCTCTCGCCCGGTGAGGAGACGACCGCCGAGTCCCGCCTGACCCTGGTCCCGGCGTCGCTGGCGAAGGGCCTGGAGTACGACTACGTGGTGCTGGACGAGCCGGCCGCGGTGGTCGACGGCGAACCGGACGAACGGACGGGCCTGCGTCGGCTGTACGTGGCGCTGACGCGTGCGGTGTCGGGGCTGACGGTGGTGCACTCGGCGGAGCTGCCGGCCGAGCTGGTACGCAGCGTCTGAGGAGCGGGGGTGCGGGGCAGAGCCCCCGCACCCCCGGATCCCCGTCCCGCTACGCGTCGAGCACGGTGCGCCACTCCCGTACCGCTGCCGCGTCCACCGGCCCCGACCACCCGTGCGGGCGCGCCGCGCCGCCGATGTGCACGGCGTCGATGCCCGCGGCCAGCAGCTCCGGCAGGTGCTCCAGGCGCAGCCCGCCGCCCACCAGGATCTGCGGCTCGTAGCCGGGCTCGCCCTTGCGGGCCGCCTCGGCCAGCAGTGTCGGGATGCCGTCGTCGACGCCCTTGGGCGAGCCGGCGGTGAGGTACGTGTCCAGGCCGGGCAGGTCCGCCAGCCGCTTGCGCAGGGCGTCCCGGTCGGCGGCCCGGTCGATCGCCCGGTGGAAGGTCCAGCGGCAGCCGTCCAGCTCGGCGACGAGCCGTTCGACGGCGACCAGGTCCGGGCGGCCCTCCTCGTCGAGGAAACCGAGGACGAATTCCTCGGCGCCCGCCGCGCGCAGCTCGCGCGCCCGGTCCACCAGCACCTCGATGTCGCCGGCCGCGAAACCGTCCGCCAGCCTGAGCATCACCCGCAGCGGGATGTCCACCGCGGCCCGGATCTCCGCGAAGGTCGCACAGGACGGGGTCAGACCGTCCGCCGCCATGTCGGTGACCAGCTCAAGCCGGTCCGCACCACCCGCCTGGGCGGCGACCGCGTCCTCCGCGTCGAGAGCGATCACCTCCAGGACTGCACGGTTGCTCATGGGCCCATCCTCCAGGAAGCATCAATAGGTCTAGTCCAATGGCCAGCCTACGGGTCGGTACACCGAGGATGCAGCCTCAATGCCAGGCGAAGATACGTGAGGTCAGACGCACATCGGGTGATCGAACGCTCACGATCCGGGCCCGTGCGGCATATCCACCCTTGCGTTTCATAGGGGAGGGGGGTATACCTGAATCAGCAATGCATACCCCCTAGGGGTATCACCGTCACCGCCAGGGAGGACATCGTGTCCGCGCACACCGCCACAACCGGCACTGCCACCGGCACCGCAGAGGTCGAGCTCGCGATCGGCGGCATGACCTGCGCCTCCTGCGCGGCCCGCATCGAGAAGAAGCTCAACCGGATGGACGGCGTCGAGGCCACCGTCAACTACGCCACCGAGAAGGCCAAGGTCAGCTACCGGGGCGAGGACATCTCCGTACAGGACCTGATCACCACCGTCGAGAAGACCGGCTACACCGCGCACGAGCCCGCTCCCCCGGTACGCGCCGAGGAGGACGCCCCCGAGGCCGACGGGGCCGACGAGCTGCGGCCCCTGCGCCAGCGGCTGCTGACCGCCGTCGCGCTCGCCGTGCCGGTGATCGCGATGTCGATGATCCCGGCGCTCCAGTTCGACTACTGGCAGTGGCTCTCGCTGACGCTGACGGCCCCCGTCGTCACCTATGCCGCCTGGCCGTTCCACAAGGCCGCCTGGACCAACGCCCGGCACGGCGCGGCGACGATGGACACGCTGATCTCGGTCGGCACCTCGGCCGCGTTCCTCTGGTCGCTGTGGGCGCTGTTCTTCGGCACGGCGGGCATGGTCGGCATGACGCACCCCTTCGAACTGACCATCGGACGGAGCGACGGCGCCGGGAACATCTATCTGGAGGCGGCCGCCGGAGTCACCGCCTTCATCCTGGCCGGACGCTACTTCGAGGCCCGCTCCAAGCGGAAGGCGGGCGCGGCCCTCAAGGCACTGCTGGAGCTCGGCGCCAAGGAGGTCACCGTGTTGCGCGGCGGCGGCGAGGTGACCGTACCGACCGCCGAACTCCAGGTCGGCGACCGGTTCCTGGTCCGCCCCGGCGAGAAGATCGCCACCGACGGCACCGTCGTCGAGGGTGCCTCGGCCGTGGACGCCTCGATGCTCACCGGCGAGTCCGTGCCCGTGGAGGTCGGCGTCGGCGACTCCGTCACCGGGGCCACGCTCAACGCGGGCGGCCGGCTCGTCGTCGAGGCGACCAGGATCGGCGCCGACACCCAGCTGGCCCGGATGGCGAAGCTGGTCGAGGACGCGCAGAACGGCAAGGCGGCGGCCCAGCGCCTCGCGGACCGGATCTCGGCCGTCTTCGTCCCCGTCGTCATCGCCCTGGCGCTCGGCACGCTCGGCTTCTGGCTCGGCAACGGCGCGGGCCTGACCGCCGCGTTCACCGCCGCCGTGGCCGTGCTGATCATCGCCTGCCCCTGCGCCCTGGGCCTCGCCACCCCGACCGCCCTCATGGTCGGCACC